>NZ_JBMDTW010000002.1:374832-511547 GCF_048814985.1 Demequina pilifera | reverse complement strand
TGCCGCGTAGACGCGGCACGCCCCTCGTGCTTGACTTGAGAGGCCGCGCTTGCGGCATGGGCTGAGGAGGACGACGGCGTGAAACTTGAGCTCCGCGGTATCACCAAGAAGTTCGGTGACTTCACCGCAAACGACAGCATCGACCTGTTGGTCGAGCCAGGCACGGTGCATGCTCTCCTCGGCGAGAACGGGGCGGGCAAGTCCACCCTGATGAACGTCCTGTTCGGCCTGTATGACGCGGACGGCGGCGAGGTGCTGCTCGACGACGAGGTCCGGACGTTCTCGGGTCCCGGCGACGCGATGGCGGCAGGAATCGGCATGGTCCACCAGCACTTCATGCTGGTTCCCGTGTTCTCCGTCGCGGAGAACGTGATGCTCGGGCATGAGCAGGTCAAGGGCCCCGTCAATCTCCTCGACCTGGACGCCGCGCGGGACAAGGTCCGCGAGCTCTCCGACCAGTTCGGCTTCGATGTCGACCCGGACGCCATGGTCGAGAACCTCTCCGTCGGCGCTCAGCAGCGCGTCGAGATCATCAAGGCGCTGTCCCGCGACGCCGAGGTGCTCATCCTCGACGAGCCGACCGCCGTGCTCACCCCCCAGGAGACTGACGAGCTGCTCGAGATCGTCCGCCAGCTGCGCGACTCGGGAACCGCCGTGGTGCTGATCACCCACAAGCTCCGCGAGGTCAAGGCCGTTGCGGACACCATCACCGTCATCCGGCGCGGAAAGGTCGTGGGCACCGCCAAGCCGACCGACTCCCAAGAGGAGCTCGCGTCGCTGATGGTCGGGCGCGACGTCTCGATGACTGTGGACAAGGGTGACGCGAATCCGGGAGAGCCCATGCTGCAGGTGGAGAACCTCAGGATGGTCGACGAGGCCACCGGCGTCACCCACGTCGACGACGTCTCCCTCGAGGTGCGCGGCGGTGAGATCCTCGCGGTGGCGGGTGTCCAGGGCAACGGGCAGACCGAGCTTGCCGAGGCGATCCTTGGGCTGCTCCCCATCGCTGGCGGCCGCGTGATCCTCGACGGCAAGGAGCTGAAGAGCAGGTCGATCCGCCAGAATCTCGATGCAGGCATCGGGTTCGTGCCCGAGGACCGCACCGAGGACGGCGTGGTCGCCGCCTTCACCGTGGCGAACAACCTCATCCTCGACCTCTACGACCGTGCGCCCTACTCGCGCCGCGGCGCCATCGACCCCAAGGTCGTGCGCGACCACGCGGATGAGCAGGTCGAGAAGTTCGACGTGCGCACCACGTCGACCCAGGCGCTGACCGGGTCGCTCTCGGGCGGCAACCAGCAGAAGGTGGTCCTGGCGCGCGAACTGGCGCGAGACCTCAAGGTGCTGATCGCCTCCCAGCCCACGCGAGGGCTCGACGTCGGGTCGATCGAGTTCGTGCACAAGCGTCTTATTGAAGAACGAGACAAGGGCGTGGCGGTCGTCATCGTCAGCTCGGAGCTCGACGAGGTGTACGCGCTCGCGGACCGCATCGCCGTGATGTATCACGGCAAGGTCGTCGACATCGTCGACCCGGACACGGACCGCGACACCCTCGGCCTCATGATGGCCGGGGCCCATGGCGAGGAGGAGGCCGCGTGAGCGACACGAGCGTGACAGAGCAGCCCGAGAAGGGCTCTGCCGAATCCGGCGGCGACCGGTCGCGCGGGGTGCTGCGCGAGATCCTTGAGAGTTCGACCCTCGTGGTGGTCATGGCGGTGGTCGCCTCGCTCGCCATCGGCGGGCTGCTGGTGATCTTCGCCGACGAGGCCGTGCGCGAGTCCTCGGTCTACTTCTTCTCTCGCCCGGGCGACACGTTCGCCGCCATCGCGGCGGCGCTCGGAGCCGCCTACACGGCTATCTTCCAGGGCGCGGTGGTGAACCTCGACGCGGATACCTTCACCGCGTTCGTGCGGCCGTTCACGCAGACCCTCACGATGGCGACCCCGCTGATCTTTGCTGGTCTTGGCCTGGGCATCGGGTTCCGTGCCGGACTGTTCAACATCGGTGCGCAGGGCCAGCTCCTCATCGGCGCGACAGTCGGTGCGTACGTGGGCTTCGCATGGGATCTTCCGTGGGGACTGCACCTGATCGTCGCGGTCATCGGCTGTGCGCTCGGAGGTGCCGTCTGGGGGTTCATCCCCGGCTTCCTGAAGGCACGCACCGGCGCGCACGAGGTGATCGTCACGATCATGCTCAACTACGTCGGCCTCAACTTGGTGGCGTGGCTGCTCACGCTCGAGTCCTTCCAGCGGCCCGACAGCAATAACCCCATCACTCCGACTGTCGCGGAGACCTCGCAGTATCCGCTCATCCTCGGGTCCGGGTTCAACCTCCACCTGGGGTTCCTGTTCGCGCTCGCGTGCGCCTTCGGCGTGTGGTGGCTGATGGAGCGTTCGACCCTCGGCTTCGAGTTCCGTGCAGCGGGAGCGAATCCGCGAGCGGCGCGCACGGCCGGGATGAGCGTGGCGAAGAGCTACATTCTCGTGATGATGATCGCGGGTGCTCTTGCGGGTCTCGCGGGCTCCGCCCAGGTGCTGGGCACCGAGAAGGTGCTCACCACCGCGACGGCGGGCTCTCTCGGCTTCGACGCGATCACGGTCGCGCTGCTGGGCCGTTCGCGGCCGCTGGGAACCGTCATGGCCGCGATCCTGTTCGGTGGCCTGCGGGCGTCGGGCCCCACGCTGCAGGTGCAGGCGGGACTGCCCGTTGACATCGTGTTCGTCATCCAGGCGCTCATCGTGCTGTTCATCGCGGCTCCGCCGCTGGTGAGGTCGATCTTCCGCTTGCCGGCCCCCGCCCACGAGAAGGAGGTGGCGGCATGACCTCCACGGTTGGAACCCCCACGCCGCAGCCGACCGCGGGAGGGGCTCCCGAGCCGCCTCGCACCAAGTCCTGGCGGTCGTCGATCATCCTGGGCGCCGTCGCCCTGATCTCTCTGCTGATCTTCGGGCTGACCACGACGGCCGACACCCAGACCAACTTCGTCGTCGCGACCAACTCCGACTTCGTGACGCTGCCGAGCCTCACTCTCCCCGCGCAGCTCGCCGCCGTTGCCTTCTCCGTCATCGCGCTCCTGCTCGCGGGGTGGACCGCGTACCGAGCGAACCAGTACCGCAAGGTGGGGCTGTGGCTCCCGATCGTGTTCGGCATGGCCGTCATGGGAGCGCTCCTGACGTGGGCCGGTGCCGGGCGCGACAACACTACGATCCAGCTCACCGGGCTGCTCACGAGTGCGCTGTTCCTGGCGGTGCCGCTCGTGTTCGGTGCGCTCGCCGGCACGCTGTGCGAGCGATCGGGCATCATCAACATCGCCATCGAGGGGCAGCTGCTCGCCGGTGCGTTCCTCGCAGCGCTGGTGGGCTCGATGGCAGGCAACGCCTATGTGGGGATGATCGCCGCGCCCCTCGCCGGCGGCCTCGTCGGCCTGCTGCTCGCGATCTTCGCGACCAAGTACTGGGTCAACCAGATCGTCGTCGGCGTGGTCCTGAACCTGCTGGTGCTGGGGCTCACGAGCTTCTTCTACAGCACGCTCATGACCGACAACCCCGATCTCAACCGATCGTTGGGCATGGCCCGGATCGACATCCCGATCCTGTCCGGCATCCCGGTGATCGGCCCGGTGCTGTTCAACCAGAACCTGCTGGTCTACATCATGTACGCCGCAGTGATCGTGCTGCAGATCATGCTGTTCCGCTCCCGCTGGGGCCTGCGCGTGCGCTCGGTGGGCGAGCACCCCAAGGCCGCGGACACGGTGGGCATCAAGGTCAACCGCACGCGCATCCGCAACACGGTGCTGGGCGGCGCGGTCGCCGGCCTGGGAGGGGCGTTCTTCACGGTCGCCTCGGGTCTCGCGTTCGGCAAGGAGATGACGGCGGGCAAGGGCTATATCGCGCTCGCCGCCATGATCCTGGGCCGATGGAACCCCAAGGGCGCGCTCGCCGCGGCCCTGCTGTTCGGCTTCGCCGACGCGCTGCGCGTGCAGCTGGGAATCATCGGCTCGGACATCCCGTCCCAGTTCCTCGCGATGACGCCGTACCTTGCGACCATCCTCGCCGTCGCCGGCCTCGTGGGGCACGCTCGCCCGCCGGCCGCCGAGGGCACCCCGTACAAGAAGTAGGAGCGTCATGCCCGACATCGACTGGGAGTCCCTGCGCGTCGCGGCTCGCGACGTCACCGCGCGTGCGTACGTGCCGTACTCGCGCTTCCCGGTGGGGGCGGCCGCCCTCACCGACTCAGGTGAGACGGTCGTGGGGGCGAACGTCGAGAACGCGAGCTACGGCCTCACGCTGTGTGCCGAATGCGCGCTCGTCTCGAAGCTCCACACCGATCACGGCGGAGGCCGCCTGGTGGCGTTCACCTGCGTAGACGCGCACGGCAGCCTGCTCGCACCGTGCGGTCGCTGCCGACAGCTGCTGTTCGAGCACGGCGGCCGTCAACTGCTGGTCGACACGGCCGACGGGGTGATGACGATGGACGAATTCCTGCCCGGCGCGTTCGGGCCCGACGATCTTGGGAGGGTGTCATGACTGAACGGCCCCGCATCACCGAACGACACGATGCAGTCGACGTGATCCGCGTCAAGCGGGACGGCGGCACCCTGAGCGACGACCAGATCGACTGGGTCGTCGACGCCTACACTCGCGGCGCCGTCGCGGACGAGCAGATGAGCTCGCTGGCGATGGCGATCCTCCAGCGCGGCATGAGCCGCCAGGAGATCGCGCGCTGGACCGCGGCCATGATCGCGACCGGCGAGAGGCTGGACTTCTCGGATCTCGGCAAGCCGACCGCGGACAAGCACTCGACCGGCGGAGTGGGCGACAAGATCACCCTGCCCCTCGCGCCGCTGGTCGCGGCTCACGGCGTCGCGGTGCCGCAGCTCTCGGGCCGTGGGCTCGGGCACACGGGCGGCACCCTCGACAAGCTCGAGTCGATCCCGGGCTGGCGGGCCTCCCTCTCGAACGAGGAGATGCACGCGCAGCTGCGGGACGTGGGCGCGGTGATCTGCGCTGCCGGATCGGGGCTCGCCCCCGCCGACAAGAAGCTCTACGCGCTGCGCGACGTGACCGGCACGGTCGAGGCGATTCCGCTGATCGCGACGTCGATCATGTCCAAGAAGATCGCCGAGGGCACGGGAACGCTGGTGCTCGACGTCAAGGTAGGCTCCGGCGCCTTCATGAAGGACATCGACCAGGCGCGCGAGCTCGCGCGCACGATGGTCGCCTTGGGAACCGACGCCGGGGTCTTCACGTCCGCGCTGATCACCGACATGTCGACGCCCCTCGGGCTGACGATCGGCAACGGCCTCGAGGTGACCGAATCGGTCGAGGTGCTCGCTGGTGGGGGCCCGGCCGACGTGGTCGACCTCACCGTCGCGCTCGCGAGGGAGATGCTGGCCGGCGCGGGAATCACGGACGTGGACCCCGCCGATGCGCTGAAGGACGGCCGTGCGATGGACGCCTGGCGGCGCATGATCGAGGCTCAGGGCGGCGATGCGGATGCGAGCATGCCGACCGCGCCGCACATCGAAGAAGTGCGTGCCGAATCGGACGGCGTGATCACCCGGCTCGACGCCCTGGGCGTGGGCGTGGCAGCGTGGCGGCTCGGTGCGGGCCGCGCTCGCAAGGAGGACCCGGTGCAGGCATCGGCCGGCGTGACGCTGCACCGCACGCTGGGCGAGAAGGTCTCGAAGGGCGACGTCATCATGACGCTGCACACTGAGACCGAAGACCGCATGCCGCGCGGAATGGCGGCGCTTGACGAGGCCTGCGACGGTGCCGGGGCGGTGGAAATCTCCGCCAGCAACGATGCGGCCGACCGCCAGATCATCCTCGATCGCGTGGGCACGGCCACCTGAGCGTGGGCTGGACAGCCACCTCCGTGGCCGCGTCCGTCGCGGCCGCCATCGGCCTGCGTGCGCGATGGGCGAGTCCGTACTCGGCGGCGCATGCCGCCGGCCGCGCGCAGCGCGGGGGACCGCACACCGACACCGTGTTCGCGCGCGCCTACGAGCGCAAGCGAGCCCGCGCATCGGCCGCCGATGCGAAGGCGCTCGACACCTCTCGATCGACCCTGGGAGAGGACGCTGCGCTCGTGGAGCGCGCCGTAGCCTCGGGCGCCCCGGTGGCCGCAATCGCGGGATTCGCCGCGGCGTGGGACACGTTTCCGCGCACGGCCCAGCACGCGATACGCCAGCCCGCCGGGGCGGGACTGGGGCACGTGCGGTTCGGCAACGTGAAGGCCACCCAGGTCGACGAGACCACGTGCGGCGCGGCCGTGATGGCGATGATGCTGATGATGGGCGACCCGTTCGTGGCGGCCTGGGTGACGACGGGGCGGCTGTTCGGCGACTACATGCCGGTCGAGGTCCTCTCGGTCACGCTCGACGAGCCCGGTGTCCGCACCATTGACGAGCGGTGGGATGCGCTCCAGCGGGTGCTGCACCGTCGGGCCACGAGGGGCGCCGTGCTGGGTTTGTCGTGGCCGCGGTCGCTCGGCACGCCTCCGTGGCGAATGGACGACCTGACGCGCTTTGCAGGCGTCGCGTTCCGCGGCGCCGTGCTGGACGATTCCGATGCTGTTGCGGTCACTGCGGCCGTGTCCCACGCATCGGCGGCGTTGCGGGACGGGATCCCGGTGCCGCTGTACACATCCGGCGACTCGCGCTCCGGCCTGTCCACCGTGATGCCGCGCCACGTGGTGCTGCTCACGGGGCGCACTCCTCACGGTTTCCAGGTCTACGAGCCTGGCTCGGGGCGCGTGCTGCCGCTGTCGGAGGCGCGGCTGTACGGGCCGGGACCCAAGGAGCCCGCGTACGGCAGCTGGACTCGGGCGAGCTGGCTGGTGCTGCCGAAGGCTCGCCGCGACGCCTGAGCGGGGTACGGCGCAGGGGCCGTGACTGCGGCGGGGGCTCGTCGCCACTAGCCTGGAGGCATGAGCCTCACCCACGATGACATCGTCTCCCTGCCCAAGGTCCTGCTGCACGATCACCTCGACGGGGGTCTGCGTCCCTCGACCCTGATCGAGCTCGCGGCCGAGATCGGCCACGAACTGCCCTCGACCGACCCCGACGAGCTCGCGCAGATCTTCATCACCAACGCCAACTCCGGCGACCTGGTGCGCTACCTGGAGGCGTTCGCGCACACCACCGCCGTCATGCAGACGGCCGACAACCTTCGCCGCGTGGCCCGCGAGGCCATCGTGGACCTCGCCGCCGACGGCGTGATCTACGCGGAGCTTCGCTACGCTCCCGAGCAGCACGTCGCCGGCGGCCTCGAGCTGCAGCAGGTGGTCGAGGCCGTACAGGCGGGAATCCAGGAGGGCATTGCCGAGGCGGCCGAGGCCGGTCGCGTGATCCGCGCCGGCGCGCTGCTGGACGCGATGCGTCACCTGGATCGCTCCGAGGAGATCGTGGCGCTCGCGATCGTCAACCGCGACCGCTGCTGCGTGGGATTCGACATCGCGGGACCGGAGCTGGGCTTCCCTGCGTCGGACCACGCGGCCGCGTTCACTGCAGCGCGGGCCGCGCACCTGCCGGTGACCATCCACGCCGGCGAGGCCGACGGAGCCGACTCCGTGGGTGACGCCCTGTTCCAGGGCGCCCGCCGCATCGGTCACGGCGCGCGCATCCATGAGGACATCGAGGGCTTTGGCACCGAGGAGCCCGAGCTGGGCCTCATCGCGCGTCACGCGCTCGACCAGCAGATCCCGCTCGAGCTGTGCCCCACGTCGAATCTCCACACCGCTGCGGCGTCGTCCATCGAGGACCACCCGATCCACGACCTGCGCGACCTCGGCTTCGCCGTCACCGTCAACACGGACAACCGCCTGGTCTCCGGAGTGTCGATGTCGGGCGAGTTCGGCGTCCTCGTCGACGCGGGCTGGACCAAGGAGGACCTGCTCGAGGCGACGCTGTCGGCCGCGTGGGGTGCGTTCCTGCCCTACGAGGAGCGCGGCGACCTCGCCGAGCTCATCCTCGAAGGGTTCGGCGTCGACCTCTGAGCCTGTCCGGCACTGGTGGACGCCTCTGGCGCTTCGGCGCCTCCTGTCCGGCACTCACTGACGCCTGCCCGTCAGTTCCGTCAGTGAACGAGCTTGAGGCCCACGACGCAGCTCACGATGCCGAGGATCAGCAGCACCTTGAGGATCGAGAACGACTCGGCTCCGGTCGCCATCGCGTAGATGACGGTCAGCGCCGCGCCCACGGCGACCCATATCGCGTATGCGGTGCCGACGGGCAGGGTGCGGAGGGCATACGCCAGGCCGCCCATGCTCGCGATCAGCGCGATCCCGAAGATGACGGTCGGCCACAGCCGAGTGAAGCCCTGGGAGCGGCTGAGAGCGGTGGCCCAGACGGCCTCGAGCACTCCGGACGCGATGAGGATGATCCACGGCATGACTGGTCTCCAGACGAGACGTCTTGTCGCGCTCCGGGTACGTCACCTCGTCCGGGAGCCGGGCTCCGGCTCTGGTCTCGAGGATCGCACGCGCCAGCGCGGGTGGCAACACGGCGGCCCGCGTAGGCTGGACCCAGACCGAAGGACCACTTGGAGGAACCTCATGACACTCTCTCGCGACGAACTTGCCCGCTACGTCGACCACACGCTGCTCAAGCCCGAGTCGACGCCGGCTGACGTCAAGGCACTCATCGCGGAAGGTGCTGACCTGGGCGTGTTCTCGGTGTGCGTGTCGCCATCGATGCTGCCGGTGGACGTCCCCGAGGGACTCGCGGTGGCAGTGGTGTGCGGTTTCCCATCGGGCAAGCACCATTCGTCGGTGAAGGCTGCGGAGGCCGCGCTGAGCATCGCGCAGGGCGCGGACGAGATCGACATGGTGATCGACATTGCGGCCGCTAACGACGGCCGATTCGACGACGTGGAAGCTGACGTGGCCGCCGTGCGTGGCGCCGTGCCGGAGGGCAAGGTCCTCAAGGTGATCATCGAGTCAGCCGCGCTGACCGACGAGGCGATCGTGGGCGCGTGCCGCGCCTCGGAGGCCGCGGGCGCCGACTTCGTGAAGACCTCGACGGGATTCCACCCGGCGGGTGGCGCCTCGGTCGAGGCCGTGGCGCTCATGGCCAAGACGGTGGGCGGGCGCCTGGGCGTCAAGGCCTCGGGCGGCATCCGGACGGCCGATGCGGCCCTCGCCATGATCGACGCCGGCGCCACGCGCTTGGGTCTCTCGGGCACCCGCGCTGTGCTGGACGGCCTGGACGGCGATTCCGTTCCGGCCACGGCGCCCGAGCCCGCGGGCTACTGACCCCGCCCGACCGACCCCTTCCCGCCTGAGCGCCCCAGTGGGCGGTGAGCGTCGGTTCTGGCGCGCCCGCGAATCCTGGAGGACGCTCACTGTCGGTGGCGGATCGTACGATCCGGGCATGGTCGATATCGCGAACAGTCGTTGGGTCGTCACGGGTGCCGCTGGAACCGTCGGATCGGCGCTCCGCGTCGCCCTCCACGAGCGACAGGTGGAACTGGTGTCCACGGACGTCCGCTCGACGGCACCCGTCGGTCCCAACGATCGTGTCCTGACCGCCGATCTGGCGGATCTCCGCGCACTCGAGCAGGTGCTCGACGGTGCAGACGGCGTGATCCATCTGGGCGGCTTGGCCGATGAGGCCGACTTCCACGATCTGGCGGCCGTGAACATCGTCGGCACCTATCACGTGCTCGAAGCCGCTCGCCGGTCGGGCGTACCCCGCGTGGTCTATGCCAGCAGCAACCGTGTGACGGGCATGTACACCGCCGACACGGTGGTGTCACCCGATATGCCCGCTCGCCCGGACGGCTTCTATGGCGTCTCCAAGGTGGCGGGTGAGGCTCTGTGTCGCCTCTATTCGGACAAGTTCGGCATCAGTACCGCTGCGGTGCGCATCGGCAGCTACGAGCCCCGACCAGGTACCGCCCGCGAGCAGCGCACCTGGCTGAGTCCGGATGACGCCCTGAGGGCGTTCCTCGCGGCCATGACCACGGATCAGACGGCCGTGTTCTACGCAGTCTCTGCCAATTCGTCCCGCTGGTGGGACCTCGCGGCCGGAGCGGCCATCGGCTATCTCCCTGAGGACGACGCCGCGACCTGGTTGGCGGAGTCTCCGATCGACCCCACCCAGCCGCAGGGCGGTCCGTATGCAACCGCGGAGTACTCGCTGGATCGCATGCGGGAGTAGTGCGTCCCGCCTGAGCGCCCCAGTGGGCGGTGAGCGTCGGTTCTGGCGCGCCCGCGAATCCTGGAGCACGCTCACTGTCGGACGCCTACCAGGCCGGCCCGCGCATCGGCTATCCGACAATGAGTGCCGGACAGGGCGCTCCAATCCCGTGTAGGCGTCAACCAGCGCCGGACAGGGGTCGGGTGGCACAATCGACCCGCGAAGACGGACGCGCCCCCCGGAGAGGATCGCCATGACCGAGCACGCTGCAGACAGCCACGACCTGATCAAGGTGCGCGGCGCCCGCGAGAACAACCTCAAGGACGTCTCCGTCGACATTCCCAAGCGGCGCCTGACCGTGTTCACGGGGGTCTCCGGATCGGGAAAGAGCTCCCTGGTATTCGCCACCATCGCCGCCGAGAGCCAGCGGATGATCAACGAGACCTACCCGGCCTTCGTCCAGGGCTTCATGCCCAGCATGGACCGCCCCGACGTCGACGTGCTCGAGGGGCTCACCACCGCGATCATCGTCGATCAGGAGCGGATGGGGGCGAATGCGCGCTCCACTGTCGGCACCGCGACGGACACCAACGCACTGCTGCGCATCCTGTTCAGTCGGCTCGGCCAGCCCCACGCCGGCTCGCCGAACGCCTACTCGTTCAACGTCCCCTCCGTGAAGGCCGCCGGCGCCATCACGATCGAGCGCGGCGGCAAGAAGACGGAGAAGGTCGCCTTCACGCAGACCGGCGGCATGTGCCCGCGGTGCGACGGCATGGGCCACGTCAGCGACATCGACCTCACGCAGCTGTTCGACGAGACCAAGTCGCTGAACGACGGGGCCATCACCGTTCCGAACTACACGCCGGACGGCTGGTACGTGCGCATCTTCACCGCCGTGGTGCCCGCCGACAAGCCCATCAAGGAGTTCACCAAGAAGCAGCGCGAGGACTTCCTCTACGCCGAGCCCCGCAAGATCAAGTTCGACAACATGAACATGACCTACGAGGGCCTCGTGCCCAAGATCCAGAAGTCCATGCTGTCCAAGGATAAGGAGTCCATGCAGCCGCACATCCGCGCCTTCGTGGAGCGCGCGGTGACCTTCCAGACGTGCCCCGAGTGCGGCGGTACACGGCTGTCCGACGGCGCGCGGTCCTCGAAGATCGCCGGAGTCTCGATCGCCGATGCGTGCGCCATGCAGATCTCCGAGCTCGCCCAGTGGGTGGCCGGCTTGGACGAGCCCTCGGTGGCTCCGCTGCTCGCGGCGCTGGGGGAGACCCTCGATTCCTTCGTCGAGATCGGGCTCGGGTACCTGTCTCTCGACCGGCCCACGGGAACGCTGTCCGGCGGCGAGTCGCAGCGCACCAAGATGATCCGCCACCTGGGCTCCTCTCTCACGGACGTCACCTACGTGTTCGATGAGCCCACCGTGGGCCTGCATCCGCACGACATCCAGCGCATGAACGGACTGCTGCTGCGGCTGCGCGACAAGGGCAACACCGTGCTGGTGGTCGAGCACAAGCCCGAGTCGATCGCGATCGCCGACCACGTGGTGGACCTGGGCCCGCGCGCCGGATCGGCGGGCGGGGAGATCGTGTTCGAGGGCGCCGTCGGGGCCCTTCGTGACGCGGACACGTTGACCGGCCGTCATCTGGGCGACCGCGCGGCGCTCAAGCCGTCCGTGCGCGAGCCGAGCGGCGCGATCGAGGTGCGTGGCGCATCGGCGCACAACCTGCGATCGGTGGATGTGGATATCCCCACCGGCGTGCTGACGGTCGTGACCGGCGTCGCCGGCTCGGGCAAGAGCTCGCTGATCCACGGCTCGGTCGCGGGCCGCGAGGGTGTGGTGGCGATCGACCAGACCGCCATCCGCGGTTCGCGCCGCTCGAGCCCCGCCACATACACGGGACTGCTGGAGCCCATCCGCAAGGCCTTCGCGAAGGCCAACGGCGTCAAGCCTGCGCTGTTCAGCGCCAACTCCGAGGGCGCGTGCCCCACGTGCAAGGGCGCGGGGGTGATCGAGACCGACCTCGGCCCCATGTCGACGGTGACGACCACGTGCGAGGAGTGCGGCGGCAAGCAGTTCCACGCCGCGGTGCTCGAACTGGCCCTCGGCGGGCGCAACATTCACGAGGTGCTGTCCATGTCGGTCGACGAGGCCGAGGGCTTCTTCTCCGACGGCGAGGCCCGGACGCCCGCGGCCCACAAGGTGTTGGGCCGGCTCGCCGAGGTCGGACTCGGGTACTTGACGCTCGGCCAGCCGTTGACCTCGCTGTCAGGCGGAGAGCGGCAGCGACTCAAGCTCGCCGTGTCGATGGCCGATGCGGGCGGCGTCTACGTCCTCGACGAACCCACCTCGGGGCTGCACCTCGCGGACGTCGAGCAGCTGCTCGGGCTGCTCGACCGGCTCGTGGAGTCGGGGAAGACGGTGATCGTGATCGAGCACCACCAGGCCGTGATGGCGCACGCGGACTGGATCATCGACCTCGGCCCCGGCGCGGGCCACGACGGCGGGCGGATCGTGTTCGAGGGCACACCCGCGCAGTTGGTCGCCGATGCGTCGACGCTGACGGGTCGGCACCTCAAGGACTACGTGAGCGACACTCACGGTCCGCCAGGATCCTAGTCCGCCCGGAAACCGACATTGAGCGCCCGCCACCGCGCTAAGGCGGGGAGACGGGGGAAGGTTAGACGCCCAGGGCCTTCTTCACGTCGGCCTCCAGGTCCGCCATCGCCCTTTCGGCCGATGCGCGGGCCGGGCCCACGTCGCCGTCCACCGGGGCGATGACCTCCAGGTACGCCTTCACCTTGGGCTCGGTGCCGGAGGGGCGGATGATCACCCGGGCCCCCGACTCGGTCGCCAAGTGCAGCCCGTTGGTGGGCGGCAGCCCCTGGAAGCCCTCGTTCATGTCGTCGGTGGACGCCACGGCGGATCCCGCCAGTGACGCCGGGGGCTCCGCGAGCAGCCGCGACATCAGCGCCGGGATCTCGGCGACATCCGCGAATCGTGCGGAGACCTGCCGCGTGAGATACACGCCGTGCTCCCGGGCGAGGTCGTCGATCGCGTCGGCGAGCGTGCGGCCCTCGGACTTGAGCTCGGCCACCAGGTCGGCGATCATGACCGCGGCGGTGAGGCCGTCCTTGTCGCGCACCAGGTCGGGCGCCACGCAGTAGCCCAGCGCCTCCTCGTACCCGAACACCAGACCGGGCTCACGGCCGATCCACTTGAATCCCGTCAGGGTGTTCGCGTGCGTCAGCCCGTGGCTGTCGGCGATCCGCGCGAGCTGCTGGGACGAGACGATCGAGTTGGCCAGCACCGAGTCGGCCAGCACCGCGGACCCGGTCGTTCCTTCCCGCTCCACGCGCTGCGCCACCCGCTCGCCCAGCAGCGAGCCCACCACGTCGCCGTGCAGCATGCGCCACTGGCCGTCC
The DNA here is from genome assembly GCF_048814985.1 of Demequina pilifera. Taxonomy (NCBI): domain Bacteria; kingdom Bacillati; phylum Actinomycetota; class Actinomycetes; order Micrococcales; family Demequinaceae; genus Demequina; species Demequina pilifera. Next base: position 497,977 of record NZ_JBMDTW010000002.1, on the reverse strand, counting down.
AGCACGGTGGCGACGGCCGCGCGGTCGGCGTCGGGGTCGTTGGCGATCACCACGTCCGCGCCCACCTCCGAGGCCAGCGCGAGCGACAGGTCGATCGCGCCCGGCTCCTCGGGGTTGGGGAAGTCGACGGTGGGGAAGTCGGGGTCGGGCTCGGCCTGTTCGGGGACCGTGTGGAGGTCGGTGAACCCCGCCGCCCGCAGGGTCGCCTCGACCGTGTCGCCGCCCACGCCGTGCAGCGGGGTGAGGACGATCCGGACGGCGGCACGCGCGGCGGCGTCGGCCTGCGCAGGCGGTCCCGCCACGGCGGCAGCCGCCGCGATGTAGTCATTCACCACGTCCTCGTCCAGCGCGGTCCAGCCGGCCTCCGCGCGCGGCACGGAGGCGACCGTCTCGACGGCGGCGATGCGGGAGGCGATCTCAGCGTCGTACGGCGGCACGATCTGCGCCCCCTGACCGTCGTCCGAGACCACCCGTCCGCCCAGGTAGACCTTGTAGCCGTTGTCCTGAGGCGGGTTGTGGGAGGCCGTCACCATGACTCCGGCGTCGGCGTCCAGCGCTCGCGTCGCGTAGGCGAGCACCGGCGTGGGAAGCGTGCGCGGCAGCAGCAGTGCGTCGTGGCCCGCGGCGGTCATCACCGCGGCCGTGTCGACCGCGAACTGCCGCGAACCGTGGCGCGCGTCGTAGCCGATCACCACGCGGGCCGGGCCCTCGATGCCGAGCTCGGCGAGCGCATCGGTGAGGTAGCGCGCGAGCCCCGCGGCCGCGCGGATCACGACGGCGCGGTTCATGCGGTTGGGCCCCGCGCCCAGCCGCCCTCGCAGCCCCGCAGTGCCGAACTCGAGGGGGCCGCGGAACCGGTCGGCGAGGTCAGCGCTCGATTCAGGATCCCCGGCCTCGTGCGCCGCAAGCACGGCCTCCAACTCCGCACGAGCCTCGGAGTCCGGGTCGTCGGCGATCCAGTCCCGGGCGAGCGTGGCGAGCTCAGTCATCGCATGCCCTCCACGATGTCGGCCAGCAGCCGCGAGATGCGCGGCCCGGAGGACGAGCCCACGTCGAGCACCTCCTGGTGGTTGAGGTTCTCCCCACCGATCCCGGACGCGAGATTGGTGACCAGCGACAGACCGAGGATCTCGAGGCCCGCCTCCCGCGCCGCGATCGACTCGAGCGCGGTCGACATGCCCACCAGGTCCGCGCCCAGAGCGGCGACCATGCGCACCTCGGCGGGGGTCTCGTACTGGGGGCCCGAGAGTTGGATGTAGACGCCGCTGGGCAGCTCGGGGTCGATCGACAGCGCCAGGTCGCGCAGTCGCGGCGAGTACGTCTGCGTCATGTCGACGAACGTGGCGCCCTCGAGCGGGGTCGCGCCCGTCATGTTGATGTGATCGGACATCAGCACGACGGATCCGGGGCCGACCTCGGGACGAGTCGACCCGCACCCGTTGGTGATCACCAGCTGCTTGCAGCCGGCTGCCGCGGCCATGCGCACCGCGTGCGCGACCTTGCCCGCGTCGCGCACCTGGTAATAGTGCTGGCGAGCACCCAGCACGAGGATGTGGCGGCCGTCCTCGGTCCGCAGCGCCCGCATGTCCGCGGAGTGACCGGCGACGGCGTGAGCGTCGAAGCCGGGCAGGTCGGCGGCGGGCACCGACGAGACCTCCTCCCCGATGAGGTCGGCGGCCCCGCCCCACCCGGAGCCCAGGATCAGGGCGATGTCGAAGTGGTCGACGCCGGTGGCGGCGCGAAGGGACTCGGCGGCCTCGGAGGCTCTCGTGAATGCATCAGTCATGTCTCGAGACTATCGCCGCTGCGAACTTCTGCACGGCCGATGCGCGGGCGGGGCGGGCGGCGCCCGCCGGCTCGTGCGGAGTGGAGGGGTGCGGCGGCGAGTGCGCGACAATGGGCGCATGGCAACGCGCATCGTGATCATCGGCGGAGGACCGGGCGGATACGAGGCGGCGCTGGTCGCCGTCAAGGAGGGGGCCGAGGTGGTGCTCATCGAGCGCCAGGGCCTCGGAGGCAACGCGGTGCTGACCGACGTGGTGCCCTCGAAGACGGTGATCGCGACCGCGGAGTGGCGCACCATCGCGGATCGCGCCCCGCAGCTGGGGATCCGCGACGCCGACGGCTCCGGCACTCGCGAGTTCGCGGAGCACGTGGTGGACCTCGCGGCGGTCAACGAGCGCGTGCGCAAGCTGGTCCTCAAGCAGTCCCACGACATCGCGACGCGTCTCGCGACCTACGACATCCAGGTCATCGACGGCGAGGCGACGCTGCTCAGCCCCACCCAGGTCGAGGTCAATGGCGAGGTTCTCGAGGCGGATGCCGTGCTGATCGCGACGGGAGCTCGCCCCCGCACGCTCCCCACGGCCGAACCCGACGGCGAGCGCATCCTCACCTGGACTCAGCTCTATGACATCGACGCGCTTCCCGAGCACCTGATCGTGGTCGGGTCGGGGGTGACCGGCGCGGAGTTCGCGGGCGCCTACCGCCTGCTGGGCTCCGAGGTCACGCTCATCTCGTCCGGAAAGCGGGTGCTCGCGACCCAGGACCCCGAGGCGGCGGATCTGATCCAGGAGGTGTTCGCCTCGCGCGGCATGACGGTGCTGGGCGAGTCCCGAGCCGAGTCGGTGGAGAACACCGGTGACGGGGTGCGAGTGAAGCTCACGGACGGGCGCGTGGTCGAGGGGTCGCACTGCCTGATGGCGGTGGGGTCCGTGCCCAACACGCAGGGCATGGGTCTGGAAGAGGCGGGCGTCGAACTCGACGACCGCGGCAACATCAAGGTGGACCGCGTCTCGCGCACGACTGCACGCGGCGTCTACGCGGCGGGTGACTGCACCGGGGTCCTCCCGCTGGCATCGGTCGCCGCGACCCAGGGGCGCATCGCGATGGCCCACGCCCTCGGAGACGCGGTGCACCCGCTCGACCTGGGCACCGTCGCCGCGAACGTGTTCACCGCACCGGAGATCGCATCGGTCGGGGCCACCGAGGCCGAGCTGATCGAGCGCGGAATCTTCTATGAGGTGTCCAAGCTCGACCTGGCGCGCAACCCGCGGGCCAAGATGCTCGGCATCGACACCGGGTTCGTGAAGATCTTCGGGCACACCGTGACCGGGCAGATCCTTGGCGCGGTGATCGTCGGGTCGCGCGCCGGTGAGCACATCTTCCCGCTGTCGCTGGCGGTCGCGCATCACCTCACGGTGGATGATGTGGCGACCGCCTTCACGGTGTACCCGTCGCTGTCCGGCACGACCTCGGAGGTCGCGCGGCGGCTCCACCACATGCAGGAGCCCAGCGAGCGCTGAGTCCTACTCGCTCGGTGACGGTGACGGGCTGACCGATGCGGACGGCGAGGGGGACGGCTCCGGGGCGGGCTGCACCTCGTTGCGGTCCACGTCGGGGTCGGTGGGGGCGACGGCGTTGGTGTTCGCGCGGGCCGTCAGCGGCCAGTGGTCCGACCACGGCAGCGAGCGCAGCTCGAAGTCCGTGAACTCGACGCTGCGTCCGAAGACGTAGTCGATCTGCGCCGCCTGCTCGCCGCTGGCGTCGGGGCCCACGTACGTGGGCGCGATGACCTCCCACTCCTCCTGAGCGCTCGCGAATCCCGCATCGATCATGGCCCGATGCACGGGGGAGCCCGGCTCGGCGTTGAAGTCCCCGCCGACGACGGTGGGTTGGGGCGCGTCGAGCCATGCGACGAGCTCCTCCACCTGCGTCAGTCGCGTCTGCTCCGCGTCCTGCGTGGACTGCAGGTGAGTCGACGCGAAGGTCGCGCCCATGAAGTCCACCGCGAGCGCGCTGCGGCCCTGGGGCCCGTCGCCGTAGGACAGTTCGAGAGTGCGCGCGTTCGAGTGCGGGCGCGACGTGAGGATGAGGTTGCCGAACTGACGGTCATGGGCGGCCGCGAAGGTGTAGGGAAGATCGAGTTCGCCCGCGAGGAACTCGACCATGTCGGTGCCGCCGCCGAGCAGCCAGCCCCGCTGCACCTCTTGCAGCATCGCCACATCGGTTCCCTGCAGGGCGGCCGCGATCTCGTCCGGGTCGACGCGGGGCCCCGCACCCGTCTCGTGAGTGACGCCGAAGTGCACGTTCCACGACGTGACGTAGGGAGCCTGGATGAAGTCCGCCGAGTACACGCGTGGCGCCTCGTACGTGACCTGGGTCCACGCCCCGACGCCGATCGCCGCGGCCACCCCGAGCGCCGCGCCGAGCGGCACGCCGGGTGAGATCCAGCCGGCCGGCCTGGCGTTCTCGGGCGGGACGACTGCGGCGGATGGCCCGTGGTCCCGGGCTTGATCGGCCTCGTCCTCGGAGAGGGCAGGCGCGCCGGGTTCCATCCCGGGCTCCGTGATCCAGGCCCGCCACGTGCCGTAGGAGAGCACCGCGATTCCGGCCGCGATCGCCACCGTGACGGGCGGCACTCCGAGCGAGATCTCGTAGTCGAGCTGCATGACGAGGACGGGTCCGATCATGGCGAGCCCGAACACCAGCGCCGCGATGAGGCGCCTGGCGGGGGTGCTGACGGCGGGGCGCAGCGCGTGAGCGGCGGCGAGGCTGGTCGCGGCCGTGGCAATCGGAAGGGCGAGCGCGGCGTCCGTTCCCGGCAGCAGCATCACGACCGCGAGGGCGACCGCACCGGTGGCGGCCACGACGGCCGTGACGACCCGGGAGACTCGGTGGGCCTGTGCTGCGAGACCCGCGCCCAGGCACAGGGACACGATGGTGATCGCCGCCCCCGCGGACATCCGCAGGTCGGTCTGAGCGTTGACCCAGCCCACGTTGGCGAAGGCGAAGGCGAGCAGCGACCAGTGCAGCCCGAACGCCCACCACCCGCGCGACGACGCCGCTGGCTCGAGGGTGCGGCCCCGCCAGCCGGCGGTGATGGCGAGCGCCGCGACCACGCCCATGGCGATCCAGCCCTGGAGGTCGTCGCGCCACACCGCGTCCCAGGTGCGCAGGATGGTGTGCTCGAGCACGGCCGCCGCGACGCCCAGGGCGGTGCCTGCCAGCGCGGTCCCCGAACCGCCGTTGCCGAGAGCGACTCGAGTGGTCATCACGACTCCCGCTATCGCGAAGGCCACCAGATAGAGGCCCGCGGCGATCAGCCAGCCGCCGCCGATGAACGGCAGCCCGAGTCGCAGGACCCCCAGCACGCCCAGCAGGTAGAGCACCACGACGCCGTGGCCGAAGTGGCGGCCCACCATCGCCGCGAGCCATGCGAGCACGCCGCCCCCGGCGAACGTGGCGATGGCCACGGCCACGACGAGCACCAGGGAGTCCTCGTAGAGCGCGGCCAGCAGCGGGCCGGCGGTGCGGATCGAGTCGAGCAGCAGCCAGGACGCCACCGCCACGAGGAGGAGAGCGCGACGCTGAGCGGAGATCATAGGGACACGCTACCCGGCGCGCACCAAGGTCAGTCGGCGTCCGAGATGTCGCAGATGATCGTGCCCGAGCTGACGGACGCCCCCACGGCGTGCTGCAGGCCCGTGACGACCCCGGCCTTGTGTGCAAGCAGGGGCTGCTCCATCTTCATCGCCTCGAGCACCACCACGAGGTCGCCCTCGGCCACCACGGCGCCGTCCTCGACCGCGATCTTGACGATGGTGCCCTGCATGGGCGACGTGAGGGTCGAGCCAGAGGCGGGCCGGGCGGAGCCGTTGCCGGTGCGGCGGGCGCCGCGGCGCGCTGGCGCTCCCCGGCGGGCACCCGCGCGGCCGGCTTGAGCGAGCGAGGCGGGCAGCACGACCTCCAGACGCTTGCCGCCGACCTCCACGATGACGCGTTCGGTCGCCTCCGCCTCGGGCGCGTGGTCCGCGCCGGCGCCTGCGCCGGCGAGCTCAGCGACCGCATCGGCGAACTCGGATTCGATCCACGTGGTGTAGACGCCGAAGGCGCCCTGCGCGGCCACGAATTCGGGAGCGTCGAGGACGGCACGGTGAAACGGCAGCACCGTGGGGATGCCCTCGACGGCCATCTCCGCCAGGGCGCGCCGAGAGCGGGCGATGGCCTGTTCTCGCGTGGAGCCGGTGACGATCACCTTGGCGATCATCGAGTCGAAGTTGCCCGAGACGGTGTCGCCCTCGCGCACGCCGGCGTCGATCCGCACGCCGGGTCCGGTGGGGAAGCGCAGCGTGTGGAGGCGGCCGGGCGACGGCATGAAGTTCAGGGCGGGATTCTCGCCGTTGATGCGGAACTCGATCGAGTGCCCGCGGGTGACCGGGGCGAGGTCCGCGATCGCCTCGCCGGCCGCGATGCGGAACTGCTCGCGCACCAGGTCCACCCCCGTGACCTCCTCGGTCACCGGGTGCTCGACCTGGAGCCGGGTGTTGACCTCGAGGAACGAGATGGTGCCGTCGACCCCCACCAGGAACTCGCACGTGCCGGCCCCTTCGTAGCCCGCCTCGCGCAGGATCGCCTCGCTCGAGCGGACCAGGGTCGCGTTCTGCTCGTCCGTCAGGAACGGTGCGGGTGCCTCCTCGACGAGCTTCTGATGGCGGCGCTGGAGAGAGCAGTCGCGCGTCGAGACCACGACGACGTTCCCGTGCCGGTCCGCCAGGCACTGCGTCTCGACGTGACGCGGGCGGTCGAGGAACCGCTCGACGAAGCACTCGCCGCGACCGAAGGCCGCGACGGCCTCGCGGGTGGCCGAGTCGAACATCTCGGGGATCTCGTCCCGGGTGCGGGCGACCTTGAGGCCGCGGCCGCCACCCCCGAACGCCGCCTTGATGGCGACCGGGAGTCCGAACTCGTCGGCGAAGGCGATGACCTCGTCCGCGCTCGCGACCGGGTCCTTGGTGCCGGGAACCAGCGGCGCCCCGGCGCGCTGCGCGATGTGCCGGGCCGAGACCTTGTCGCCCAGCGCGTCGATCGCAGCAGGCGATGGGCCGATCCAGGTGAGGCCGGCCTCGATGACCGCGCGCGCGAACCCGGCGTTCTCCGCGAGGAACCCGTATCCGGGGTGGATGGCCTGCGCTCCGGAGCGGCGGGCCACGTCGATGATCCGCGCGATGTCGAGGTAGGTCTCGGCCGCGGTCGAGCCGCCCAGCGCGAACGCGTGGTCCGCGAGGTGGACGTGGGGGGCGTCGCGATCGGGCTCCGCGTAGACGGCGATGGACGTCAGCCCCGCGTCCGCGCACGCGCGAATCACCCGGACGGCGATCTCGCCACGGTTGGCAATGAGGACAGAGGAGAAGGCAGACACGTCCATCACGGTAGCGCGTGCCGCTCACCCGTCCGGGGTTCGCGGGTCGGGGTACCGGGAACTTTGGTGCGCGGACTAAGGTCTCGGCGGTGTCGTTGTCGGATACCGACAACGAACTTGGGGATTTCTTGGGTTACGTCCGCGTAGGTTGTGAGCAGTCCACAATCATCGAGCGGAGCGAAGCTCGTGAATGTCGACCCCGAGGCCGCGCAGCAGCCGTCGCAGCAGCGGCAGCGAGACCCCCACCACGCCGTGGAAGTCGCCGTCGATGCGTTCGACGTATGGTCCGCCCAGGCCGTCGACGGTGAAGGCGCCCGCCACGCCCAGCGGCTCTCCGGTCGCGACGTATGCGTCGATCTCGGTGTCCGACAGGTCCGCGAAGTGGACCACCGTCGACGAGGTGTCGCCGGCCAGCGTGGGCTGGCCCGTCTCGGCGCGGCGCTCGGCGCGATTGTCGACCAGCGCGTGCCCGCTGTGGAGCACTCCGGTGCGCCCGCGCATGGCGCGCCACCGCTGCCGCGCCACGTCGGCGGTGCCGGGCTTGCCGAGGATCTCCCCGTCGAACTCGAGCATCGAGTCGCAGCCGAGCACGATCGCATCGGGAGCGTGGCGCGCGACCACGTCGTCCACCTTGGCCCGGGCGAGCAGGTATGGCTGGTCGCCGAGCGCCAGCGGCAGTCCCAGCCCGGCCTCGGCGCGCGCGTGGGCCAGCACCGCGTCCTCGTCGACGTCGGAGACGATCACGTGGGGCTCGATGCCTGCGGAGCGCAGCGTGGAGAGGCGCGCGGGGGACTGAGAGGCGAGGACGAACGGGATCGGCATGGTGTCAGGCTAACGGCGCTCGCGCGCCTCGAAGAAAGTTTCGTTCGAAGTGCCCGCCGATGCGCGCTGGACGGCCCTGACGACGGCCCGAGCGCCGGTAGCCTCGCTATCGAGAGTGCGGTGCACCGCACTCGGCGCGAGCGAAGGAGCACCCGTGGCGAAGGCGAACCTGACCATACCGGCCGACGGCCGCATCGGCCCCGTGCGGCGGCGGCTGTTCGGCGGGTTCGTCGAGCACCTGGGCCGGCACATCTACACCGGGATCTATGAGCCCGGTCACCCGAGCGCCGATGCCGAGGGCTTCCGCACGGACGTGATCGACCTGGTGCGCGAGCTGGGCGTGAGCGCGATTCGGTATCCGGGCGGCAACTTCGTCTCCGGCTACCGCTGGGAGGACGGGGTGGGGCCGCGCGAGGAGCGGCCTCGACGGCTGGACCTGGCGTGGCATTCGACGGAGACCAATGAGGTGGGCCTGCACGAGTTCTCGACGTGGCTCGAGCGCGTGGACAGCGAGCTGATGCTGGCCGTCAACCTGGGCACGCGCGGAGTTCAGGAGGCGCTCGACCTGCTCGAGTACTGCCGGATCGCAGGCGGCACCGAGCTCTCGGACGCCCGCCGCGCTCACGGCCGTGCGGCGCCGTTCGACATCCGCATGTGGTGCCTGGGCAACGAGATGGACGGTCCCTGGCAGCTGGGTCACCGGGACGCCGACGCGTACGGGGAGCTGGCGGTGCGCACCGCGCGCGCGATGCGCCAGGTCGACCCCGACCTCGAACTGGTGGTGTGCGGATCCTCGGCGCGCAGCATGCCCACGTTCGGCGACTGGGAGCGCACGGTCCTGCGGCACGCGTACGACGAGGTCGACTACATCTCGTGCCACGCGTACTACGAGGAGCACGACGGCGATGCCGCGAGCTTCCTCGCCTCCGCCGTGGACATGGACGCCTTCATCGAGGAGGTCGCCGCGATCGTCGACGAATCGAGGCGGGCGGCGGGCTCCGACCGCACGGTCGGCATCTCGTTCGACGAGTGGAACGTCTGGTATATGCGGCGATACATGGAGCAGGAGAAGATCACCGACATCGCCCACTGGCCGGAGGCGCCGCGGCTGCTCGAGGACCGCTACAGCGTGCTCGACGCGGTGGTGCTCGGATCGCTGCTGATCTCGCTGGTGCGGCACGCGGACCGGGTGACGAGCGCGTCTCTCGCGCAGCTGGTCAACGTCATCGCGCCCATCATGACCGAGCCCGGTGGTCCGGCCTGGCGCCAGACCACGTTCTTCCCGTTCGCCCTCACCTCCAGGCTCGCTCGCGGGGAGGCCGTCGACGTGGCCGTGGAGTGCCCGTCGATATCGACCGAGCGCCACGGCGACGTCCCCGCCGTCACCGCAGTCGCGACGCGCGACGAGGGTGCGGCCGCGGTGTTCGCGGTCAACCGCTCGCTGGACGAGCCGGTCGAGGTGAGCCTGGACGTCTCGTCGCTCGGGGCGACGCGGGTGCTGGAGGCGCACGTGCTGGCCGATCCCGACATGTACGCCGCGAACTCGCCGGAGCAGCCCGAACGGGTGGCGCCGCGCGAGCTCGAGACCCGGCTGGACGGGAGCGTGCTGACGTTCACGCTGCCGCCCGTCGCGTGGGCCGCGGTGTCCCTCGAGGCCGAATGAGCCCCGACCTTCCTCCAGGGTCCGTGCAGGTGCGAAGGGGAGTCGCGAGCGTCCTACGCTGAGCCCCCTGACGGCCTGGAGGTGGGGGCGGCCGATGCCCGGGCGGGGTCGTGCGCGTCGGTTCCGCCGGGCGCGGGCTTGCCTCCCCGCAGCACATCCGCGGCCAACGAGCCCGCGGGCACGTCCTCGCCCAGGGCGGTTCCCGGCTCCCCGGACAGCGACTTGTCGCCCCGCGGCAGGGCGATCAGCATGAGGATCGCGGTGGCGATCGCGATGAGCGCCGAGATGCCCATGGCGTACTGATTGGCGTCCATGAACGCCTCCTGAGCCGCGAACGCGACCTGCCCGGCCGCCTCGGCCATCGCGCCGCCGCCGGCCGCCATCTGGTCCGCGACCGCGATCGCTCCGGCGAGAGAGTCGCCCACTGCGGCGCCGGCCTCCGCCGGCAGCTCATCCGCCACGGGGGCGATCGCGGAGGTGTACTGGTTGGCGATGAGCGAGCCCAGCACTGCGATGCCCAGCGACGCGCCCAGCTCGCGAGTGGTGTCGTTCATCGCGGAGCCCATGCCCGACCGGTTGCGCGGAACCGAGGACATCAGCATGTTGGTCGCGGGCGTCATCACCATCGCCATGCCGAGCGTGATGATCGACATCGCGAGCAGGAAGTCCCAGTACGACGGGATCGTGGGCCACGTGGTCATGAGCCCGAACCCGGTGGCGATGGCGAATAGGCCGGGGATGACCGTCCAGCGCGTGCCGAACCGCTCCACGTACTTGGGCACGAGCGGGCCGATGATCATCATGGGCAGCATCGCCGGGATGAAGGCGAGGGACGTGATCAGCGAGTTGTAGTCCATCACCAGCTGGAAGATCTGGGTCATGCCGAAGAAGGCGCCCATCATCGCGAAGAAGGTGAGCGTGACGGAGATGACGGACAGCGTGAAGCGCGATCGCTTGAACAGGCTCAGGTCGAGCATGGGGTGGGTGGCGCGCAGCTCCCACCAGATGAAGGCGGAGAGCGCCGCGAGGCCGGCCACCGCGGCCACGATCGTCATGGTGTCGTCGAAGCCGTGCGAGGGAGCCTCCATGATCGTGTAGACGAGTCCCGCGAGCGCGATGGTGACGAATGCGCCGCCGATCCAGTCCACGGGTGTGACCTTCTCGTCCACGGACTCGGGGACGATCCGCCAGGTCACGGCGAGCGAGAGGACGCCGAACACTGCGCCCAGCACGAACGCGGAGTGCCAGTCGAAGAAGTGCAGCAGGATGCCGGTGAGCAAGGACCCGACCATCATGCCCACGCCCGCGACGGCTGCCCAGATCGCGATCGCCTTGGGGCGCTCCTTCGAAGGGAACACGACGTTGACGAGCGACAGCGTGGTGGGCATCACGAGCGCCCCGCCGATGCCCATCACGGCGCGGGAGGCGATCAGTTCGGCGCCGGTGGTGGCGAAGAAGGGCGCATAGAGCGACGCGAGCACGAAGATGACCAGGCCGACCATCATGGTGCGCTTGCGGCCGTAGCGGTCCGCGATCGCGGCGGCGATGAACAGCAGCGCGGCGAACACCAGGACGAAGGCCTCGACGACCCACGTCAGCTCGAGTTGAGTGAGGGAGAAGTCCACAGCGAGGTCCGGCAGGGCCAGGTTCAGGCTCATGTTCGCGATCATCGCGGTCATCAGTCCCAGGCACAGGGTCGCGAGGATGGCCCAGCGACGACGGAAGGTGCGCTCGGAGATCCCCTCGGCGAGCGCATCGTCGAGGGCCACGGGTGTGGTGGCAGGCGTAGGCATGGTGCCTCCAGGCAGTGAGAAGAGTGGGGACCCCGGCGGCGGGGACGGCTGTCAGAATACTTCGTGTGAGGCGAACTAACAACCGCGGGAGCGCGGCGACTTTCGGCAGGGGCGCGCCCCGGGTAGGTTCGGGTCACGCATTCGGATGGACGAGGGCAGGGAGGGGGATCGATGACCGATCCGGCTGAGGACCGCGAGGGCCTCGAGCAGCGCATCCTCGCCCTGCAGGGCTCGCTCATGCGTGCGCAGATGCGCAGCCAGGCCGAGGCGCTGATCGACCAGCACCTGACCCTCGCGCAGTTCCGCGCGATCCTGTTCATTCACGCTCACCCGGGTCGCCCCACCGCCGAGGTCGGGGACTTCGTGGGGGTGCGACCCAACATCGCGACCGGCGTCATTCAGAGACTGGTCGATCGGGGGTGGGTCGCGAGGGAGCGTGATCCCGAGGACGGTCGAGTGCGGCTGCTGAGCCCCACCGCGGCCGGACGGGCGTTCGTGGACGCGGTGGTCGCCCAGGTGGAACGCGACTTCTTGGAGAGCCTGGCGGCGCTGTCCTCGGATCAGCTCACCGCGCTCGAGGACATCCTGTCGACCCTCGGCGCCGCGCAGGCCCCCGGCGGGAGGGCCGCTGACTAGGAGCCGACCTGTGCCTCGAGGTCGGCGTCGATGCTCGAGCACTGCTCGGCCACGTCGGGCGTCAGCAGCGTGGTCAGCAGGTCCACGAGGACGGCGCGGTGCTCGTGCGGCACGCGGTCGATCAGGGTCTCGCGGATGATGCGGGTGTACTCGGCCCGCGACCGCTCGACGATCGCGGCTCCGGAGTCGGTGAGCACGGCCCAGTTGGCACGACGGTCGTGCTCGCACGTGGTGCGCTCGACGTAGCCTGCGGCCTCGAGGCGGGTGATCGAGTGGGACAGGCGCGACAGCGAGGAGTCGTGTGCCCGTGCGAGCTGCGCGAGCTGCAGCCGGCGGCTCTCTTGGTGGGCCAGCGCATCCAGCACCGTGTACTGGAAGTGATTGAGTCCCGTGCTGGCCCGAAGCTGCTCGTCGAGAGAGGCCGGGACCGTCGCGAGCACTGCCGAGAAACGTCGCCACAGCAACTCGTCGGCGGCCGTCAGGGCCGCCGAGGGCGCGGGTGCGGTCTCGGCTGTCATGTGCCGATTCTAACCCGTTGACGGTTCAAGTGTTCTATTGCGGTCGCCGCGCGCAGCCTCGGCTCGCGCCCAACGCATGACACGCTGCGACTGCGATGGCAGAATCCGACACCATGAGCTCGGAGGGTTCCCCCATCACCGTTGACGGGCGGCCGCCAGCCGCCGTGCCGCTCCACCACGTCTGGAACGAGTGCGTGGGGGCCGGACGCGCCAATGAGGGCCTCAGGGCCGACTGGCAGGCCCAGCTCCGGGAGGCCGCGAGCCGGCTCGGCTTCCGCTATCTGCGCTTCCACGGGCTGTTCCACGACGACATGTTCGTGTACCGCGCGGCATACGGTGGTGGATTCGGCCCTGACGAGCCCCTGCCGGAGCCGGTCCACACGTTCGCGTACGTGGACAAGGTGTTCGACTTCCTCGTCGACCTCGGCGTGAAGCCCTTCGTGGAGCTCGGGTTCATGCCCTCGGCGCTCGCGACCGAGCACCGCACGGTGTTCTGGTGGGGCGCGCACTGCTCCCCGCCGAACGACATGGACCGGTGGGTCGAGCTCGTCGATGCCACGGTGCGTCACTGGGTCGAGCGCTACGGGCTCGACGAGGTCCGGACCTGGCGGTTCGAGGTGTGGAACGAGCCCAACCTGGTGCCCCACTTCTGGACCGGCACCCGGACGGAGTACTTCGAGCTCTACGAGCGGACCGCACGGGCGATCAAGCTCATCGACGAGGGGCTGCTCGTCGGCGGGCCGTCCACCTCCGTCTATGTGCCCGATGCGCGCTACGAGGGTGAGACAGAGGACCGGGCGGCGCAAGCCCAGACGGCGGCCGCCGCGGATCCGGACGTGCTGGACTGGCGACCCGTGTGGATCCAGGAGCTGCTGGAGCACTGCGCGGAGCGCGGCGTCCCGGTGGACTTCGTGTCGACTCACCTGTACCCGACGGACTTCGCCTTCGGCGCGAACGGCGACATGGTCGCCATCACCCGGCATGCCGATGCCACCCGGGACGATCTGCTGCGGCTCCGGTCCGTGCTTGCCGCGAGCGCGTTCCCGGATGCCGAGATCCACATCACGGAGTGGTCGAGCTCTCCCTCGAGCCGCGACCGGATGCATGACACGGTGTTCGCCGCGACGTACATCACCCGCGCGTACCTCGAGTGCGCCGCTCTCGCCGACTCGATCTCGTACTGGACGTTCAGCGACATCTTCGAGGAGGGCGGCGCGGGGATCGGTCCGTTCCACGGCGGGTTCGGCCTCGTCACCGAGCAGGGGATCCATAAGCCGACCTTCCATGCATTCGAGATGCTGGGGCGGCTGGGGGACGAGCTGCTGGCGGCGACCGAGAACGGAGTCATCTCGCGCTCGAGCGCCACGGGGAGAGTCTCGGCCGTGTTCCACAACTATCCGGCCCAGATGGAAGGGGCGTCGGTGCGCATGACCTCGTCGCACCACGAGGCGCTCGCTCTTGCGGACCTCGGCCCCGCGGTCACCATCCGGCATCGCGTCGAGGGGGTGCGGCCCGGGGGCGTCTACGCGGTGGAGCGGCTCGACCCCGAGCACGGCAACGCCCTGAGTCGGTGGCTGGAGATGGGGGAGCCGGTCAACCTCACCCGCGAGCAGGCCGCGGAGCTCGCACGCGCGGCGGGCCTGCTGGCGCGGGACCGGATCGTCGCCACGGATGACGGCGTGCTGGAGATCGACCTGGAGCTGCCCGGGTGGGCGGTGGCGTCGATCGTCGAGGTCGACTAGGACGTCCCGGCGGCCTCAGCCCTGGACGCGGTCCCGCACGATCTCGATTGCGGCCTTCCACGAGGCTGGCACCTCGCGGGCGTGTCCGAAGGCGGTGTGCTCGCGCACCAGCACGGGCGGGTGCGCGCCTTGGGGGACGAGTCCGACCGAGCGGCACAGCCACATCGCTCGCGGCAGGTGGAACTCCTGCGAGCACACGATCACCGAGGCCAGGCCCAGCGCGTCGCGTGCGTTCAGCGCCGATGCGCGGGTGTCGTGACCCGACGGGTCGCGCACGAGGTCTCGGGCGGGGACTCCCAGGTCGAGCGCGGTGCGCTCCATCGCGGCCGTCTCGTCGAGCCCTTCGCGGTTGCGGCCCGCGCCCGTGAGCACCAGCGTGGGGACGAGGCCGCGCTGGTACAGCGCCACGCCGGCCTCGACGCGCTGGCGCAGGAACAGTGAGGGCCGCCCGTCCTCCCACACGCGCGCACCCAGGACGAGTGCCGCATCGGCCGGGCGGAAGGCGCCCGTCGCGGCCGGACCCCGGTCGCGGTGGGTGGTGACGCGGGCGTAGAGCTGCGGCGCGGCGGCGAGGGCGCCGAGCGCCAGCAGGCGCGCGCTCACCGCAAGGAGGTGCGCCACGCCGCCCCGCCGCGTGCCAGGGGCAACGAGTGGTGCTGTCCGCGCATGGTGCGCGAGCGGTCCATCCACGCGGAGGTGGGCGCTCCCGGCTCCGGGTCCTCGTCGCTTGCCGAGGAGATGGCCACCATGCCGGCCACGAGCGCCGCGACCTCCGCGTCGTCGGGGGAGCCGCGCAGGACTCGCAGTCCGGAGGCGGAGACGGTGCTGTCGTCGGTCACAGCGGGACGTTCCCGTGCTTCTTGGGGGGCAGCGCTGCGCGCTTGGTGCGCAGCGCCCGCAGTGAGCGCACGATGTTGGCGCGCGTCTGCGAGGGCTCGATGACGGCGTCCACGTAGCCACGGTCCGCAGCGTCGTACGGGTTGACGATCTGGTCCTCGTACTCCGCGGTGAGCCTGGCGCGCTCGGCCTCGACGTCGCCGCCGTCCTCGGCGACCTTCGCCAGCGCGCGGCGCTGGAGGATGTTGACCGCGCCGCCGGCTCCCATCACCGCGATCTGCGCGGTCGGCCATGCGAGGTTCACGTCCGCCCCGAGCTGCTTGGACGCCATCACGATGTAGGCGCCGCCGTAGGCCTTGCGGGTGATGACCGTGATGAGCGGGACGGTCGCCTCGGCGTACGCGTAGATGAGCTTCGCGCCGCGGCGGATGATGCCCTGGTGCTCCTGGTCGACGCCGGGGAGGAAGCCCGGCACGTCGACGAAGGTCAGCACCGGGATGTTGAACGCGTCGCACGTCCGCACGAACCGCGCGGCCTTCTCCGAGGCGTTGATGTCGAGGGTGCCTGCCATGGACTGCGGCTGGTTCGCGACGATGCCCACCGAGTGGCCCTCGACGTGGCCGAATCCCACGATGACGTTCGGTGCGAAGAGCGGCTGGATCTCGAAGAACTCCCCGTCGTCGAGCACGGTCTGCACCACGGTCGACATGTCGTAGGGCTGGTTGTCCGAGTCGGGGACGATGGAGTCGAGCGCCTGGTCCTCGTCGGTGAGCTCCAGGTCCGCCTCGTGCTCCCACGACGGCGGGTCCGAGAGGTTGTTCTGCGGCAGGTACTGCAGCAGGTGCTGGACGTACTCGATGGCGTCGTCCTCGTCCGAGGCGAGGTAGTGAGCCACGCCGGACTTGGCGTTGTGGGCGTGGCCGCCGCCCAGGTCCTCGAACGTGACGTTCTCGCCGGTGACGGACTTGATGACGTCCGGTCCCGTGATGAACATCTGCGACGTGCCGTCGGCCATCACGATGAAGTCGGTGAGCGCGGGGGAGTACACGGCGCCACCAGCCGAGGGCCCGAGGATGATCGAGATCTGCGGGATCACTCCCGAGCTGGCAACGTTGCGGCGGAAGATCTCCGCGAACTGCGTGAGCGCCGCGACGCCCTCCTGGATGCGCGCGCCGCCGCCGTCGAGCATGCCGATCATCGGCACGCCCGTGCGCAGCGCGAAGTCCTGGATCTTGGCGATCTTCTCGCCGTGCACCTCGCCCAGCGAGCCGCCGAACACGGTGAAGTCCTGCGAGTACAGCGCTACCTGACGGCCGTCGATCGTGCCGTGGCCGGTGATGACGCCATCGCCGTGCGGCCGGTTCGCATCCAGGCCGAAGTTGCGGCTGCGATGCCTCACCAATGCGTCGAGCTCCACGAACGAGCCCTCGTCCAGGAGCTGCTCCACCCGCTCGCGGGCCGACTTCTTGCCGCGCGCGTGCTGCTTGTCTCGGGCCGTCTCCTCGTGCCGCGAGACGGCGTCGTCGAGCTTGCCCCGCAGGTGCTCGAGGGCGCCTGCGGTGGACTTGGTGGGCTGCTGATCCGACACGTTCCTCCTTAGGGAAATCTGCCCGTTAGCCTAGCCGGGTGATCCTCCCCTCGCCCGCAGCGGTGGCCGCTTCCCGCGAGCCGCTCACGTTCGCGCAGCTCGAGGGGATCGTGGGACCTACGCGGCAGCTCTCGCGGCTGGACGTGATGGCCACGTCGCCGTCCACCAATACGGCGCTGCTGAAGGCGCTGGCGGATTCACCCCCCGAATGGCCGCACCTGAGCGGGATCGTCGCCGACCACCAGACCGCGGGCCGTGGCCGGGCCGGGCGCGCGTGGGCCACCCCCCAGGGCGCGGCGCTGACCGTGAGCCTGGTGCTGCGTCCCCGGGCCATCGCCCCCTCGTCTCTGGGTTGGGCGCCGCTGGTCGCCGGGCTCGCCACCGTGCGCGCGCTGCGCGACCTGGGGGTGGGTGCCGCTCTCAAGTGGCCCAACGACGTGGTGGTCGAGGCCGGCGCCAAGGACATCCCGGGGTGGGGCCGGTGGCGCAAGACCGTCGGCATCCTGTGCGAGGGGGTCCCTGGGCAGAGCGCCGTCGTCGCCGGAATCGGCATCAACGTGTCGCAGTCGTCCGCGGAGCTTCCGGTGCCGCATGCGGCCTCGCTCGCGACGCTGGGTGCGACCGATCTCGACCGGGTGCGGCTGATGCGCTCCTTGGCCGCGCACCTGGGGGACGCGGTGGCTGCCTGGGAGGGGGATTCCGAGCAGGACAGCATCCGCCGCGAGGTCGAACGGGTGTGCGCCACCATCGGCTGGGACCTCGTCGTGGACGTCCCCGACGGGACTCCTGTGACCGGCTCCGCCGTGGGGCTGTCCGGCTCGGGCGCGCTGCTCATCGACACGGGTGTCGAGGTCCGCGAGGTGCTCGCGGGTGACGTGCGCGTGCGACGCACCTGACACGCCCCCACCACGGTGCCCCGTGGGGCGCACACAGGGTGCGGGCGAACTGTCCTCGCACGCCCGCGATCTCGACACGCGCCGGGACAACGGGCCCAAGGTCCTGTCGGGCGCTGTCGCTAAGGTGATTGCCAGGGAAAGGACCCAGCCACCTACAGGAGGCGCGCGTGATTCATGTCATGACTCTGGCGTCGCTGATCGGCGCCGTGCTCGCCGTGGGGCTCGGCGCCTACCACTGGCGTCGACGTGCGCAGAACGAGCTCTCCGGACCCTTGGCACTGGCGATGTTCTGCGGTGCGTGGTGGGCGCTCATGCAGGCGGTGGTCGTGTGGGGGCGCTGGGACCCCGCGCGCGTCGGCGCCGCCTACGCGATCCTCCCGGGCCTCGCGGTGCTCGTCGCGTGCACCGTGGTCTACGCCCTCGTGCTGACCGGGCGCCATCGACGGGTCACGCGCCGGCTGATGGTCTTCCTCAGCATCCACCCCGCGGTGATCGTGCTCGCGATCGCTGCGGACCCGTGGCTGCGCCTCGTGTACCCGACGGTAGGAGAGAACGCGGACGGGCGATTCGCCATCGAGTTCGGGCCGCTGTTCTGGTTCCACTCGGCGTACTCGTACGGCCTGCTGCTCGCGTCCGCCGTGCTCATCGCGCTCTCACTGCTGAGGTCGGTCCGTGGCCACCGTGCCATCTTCGCCATCGCCCTCGTCGCCCTCCTGCTCCCGTTGCTCGGCAACACGGTCCTGCTCCTCGCCTCCGGGAGTGGGCGACTGGACCCTGGGCCGCTGCTGTTCCTGATCACGGCCGGCCTCTGGTCGTGGGTCGCGCGCTACCGCGCACGGCTCGATGTTGTGCCCGTCTCGACCCGGGATGTGCTGGCGGCGCTCAGCGACGGGGTGGTCGTCGTGGACGCGACTGGCGTCATCATCGACGCCAATCCGCGCGGGCACGATCTGCTGGCGCGGCTGCGGGCCAAGGGCGCGAACACGGGGACCGTCCTCGGACGCAGCTGGGAGGCGGTAGTCGACGATAGATACCTCCGGCTGCTTGCCGGCGTCGACCAGCGATTGCTGGTGCTCGACGACAGCACCGTGTTCGACGTCCGACTCGAGCGCATGCACTCTTCCGAGGGGCGCTCGCGTGGCGCCGTGGTCGTGGCGCGAGACGTCACCGAACTCGAGCGGCTCCGCGAGGAGCTTGCGGAGCTCGCGGTCCGCGACACTCTCACCGGACTGTTCAACCGCCGCCACTTGGGCCCGTCGCTCGAGGCTGCCGTCGCGGCCGCGGAGGCGAGCGGTTCGTCGCTCAGCGTCGTGATGCTCGACGTCGACCGGTTCAAGCAGGTGAACGACGCTCACGGGCACGCGGTCGGCGACGCGGTCCTCGAGCAGGTCGCGCGTCTCCTCGGCGCCGGGGTCCGGGACCAGGACGTGGTCGCGCGCTCCGGAGGCGAGGAGTTCGTGCTGGTGCTGCCGGGAGCGAGCGGGGCGCAGGCGGCCGACCGCGCCGAGGCGCTGCGCGCACGATGCAGCGCGCACGAGTTCGAGACGGATGCCGGACCCCTGCATGTCACGGTGAGCCTCGGGGTGGCGGAGTATCGGCACGGCATCACCGCCGACGACCTGCTCATCCAGGCGGATAGGTCGCTGTACGAGGCGAAGGCCGCCGGCCGCGACCGCGTCCGCATCGCCGTGTGACGGCACCCGCATACGCGGCTTGGGCGCTGGAGGACAGCTCCTCCCACTTCTCCGCCGGCGCGCATCCCAGGGGGCGTTCACGGAGCGTTTGACCCCATTGCCGCCTCCCAGTGGGCGATGAGCGAGGCCGTCTGACCCTCGCCAATGTCACGGAACGGTCACGCCTGTGTCACAGCACCGTCATCTTCCGACAGAACGTGCGGCCGTCCGCACAGGTTGTGCGATCTCGACCTGGGTCCCGGTGCTCCGTATGGAGACTTCCATGGACGCGTTCTTCGGCTCGCCCCAGGCGGGCGGAGAGCGTGGACGGCCCGCATGGCGGGCGCGAACCCGGCGGCAATGCGTTCGCGGGTGGCTATCGATGACGAACAGGAAAGGGACGGGCCAATGAAGGTCATACCTATGAGAGGGATCGCCGCTATTGCGGGCGTGGGTCTTGCGATCTCCGTTGCCGGGTGCAGCGCGGATGAGACAGAGGACCCCCAGCCCAGCGAGACGGCTGCGGCGACCGGCGACTACACCGAGCGTGAGGTCTCCGACGGCACCACCGATTTCGTAATCGTCGAGAACCCGAACGGCGGCGCACAGCTGTCGTATGGCGCCGAGGGTGGCATGACGATCCTTGAGGAAGAGGTCGACGGCTCGACCTACGCCTTCAAGGACATGAACGCCAACGGCGAGCTCGACCCCTTCGAGGACTGGCGCCTCGAGCCCGCTGAGCGCGCCGCCGACCTGGCGCCGCAGCTCTCGGTGGAGCAGATCTCAGGCCTCATGCTGTTCAGTTCGCACGAGGGCTCGCCTGGCGACGGCCTCACCGAGCCGCAGGAGACCTACCTGGCCGAATCGCACCTGCGCAACGTGCTCAATGCGGGCTCTTCCGATGTTGAGGACAACGTCACCTGGGTCAACGAGATGCAGGCGTACGTCGAGTCGCTCGCCACTGCCGACGCCCCTTACGTTCCGGCCAACTTCTCGTCGGACCCCCGCTCCGAGGCGGGCGCGAACGACGGCTACACGGTCGCCGGAGAAGGCGTGTCTCTGTGGCCGTCGATCCTGGGACTCGCGTCGACCTTCTCGGCGGAGACGGTCGAGGAGTTCGGGCGCATCGTGTCTGAGGAGTACCGCTCGCTGGGCATCTCGAACGCCCTGAGCCCGCAGATCGACCTGGCGACCGAGCCGCGCTGGCTGCGAGTCTCCGGCACGCTCGGCGAGAACCCGGAGCTGGCCTCCGAGCTCGCTGCGGCCTATGTCAAGGGCTTCCAGGGCACGTACGACGAGGACGGCGAGCTGATCGGGTTCGGCCTTGACTCGGTGCCGACCACGATCAAGCACGCGCCCGGTGATGGCGCCGGCGAGGGTGGGCGCGAGTCCCACACCGACCCCGGCAAGTACGCGGTGTTCCCCGGTGACAATTTCGAAGAGCACGCTGCCGTGTTCGCTGCGGCCTCCGACGCGCTTGCTCTCATGACCAACTACTCGATCATGGTCGATGGCGACGGTGAGCCCCTCCTCGAGGGCGAAGCTGTCGGTACGGCTTACAGCCCCGAGAAGATGGCCTACATCCGCGACGAGATCGGCTTCGAAGGTGCGATCGTCACCGACTGGGGTGTCATGGAGAACCCCGCCGAGGGCGGCACCGGATGGGGCACCGACGAGCTCGAGCCCGTGGAGCGCTACTTCGAAGTGATCGCGAACGGCACCGACATGTTCGGCGGCGTGAACGACTCGGCCCTGATCCTCGAGGCCTACGACCTGTGGACTGAGCGCTTCGAGGCAGGCGAGGTCGACATCGACGCTGACACCCGCTGGCAGGAGTCCGGCACCCGTATCCTCACGAACTACTTCGCACCCGGCCTGGTTGACAGCCCGTTCGTGGAGCTCGAGCAGTCGCTCGAGGTCGTCGGCGCGGCGGATTCGGTCCAGGCTGGTTACGACGCTCAGCTCGACTCCGTCGTGCTCGCGAAGAACGACGGCGTGATCGTCGAGGGTGCCGACTGGTCGGACAAGACCGTCTACATCCCGCACACCTCGGATGACGGATTCCCGTACCCGTGGGCACCCGCGCAGTACACCGAGGGCCCCACCATGGACATCGCGACCGCCGAGGAGATCTTTGGCACCGTGCTGACTGACGAGGTAGAGCTCGACGACGAAGGCGTGATCACCTCGATCACGGCGCCCGACCTGTCGGGTGCGGACCTTGCGCTTGTGGGTCTCCGCAGCCCCAACAACGGCAACAACTTCTCAGCCTCGGGCGTGGATGCCGAGACTGGCGAGTGGTACCCGTTCTCGCTGCAGTGGCGTCCGTACACGGCCGATGGCGACAACGTTCGCCAGACGTCGATCGCAGGCGACACCCTCGAGGATGGCTCGAAGGAGAACCGCTCGTACTTCGGCAACACCTCGCGGATCGGGAACGAGGCCGACATCGACGCGTTCGACCGCGCGGTGGATGCTATCGAGGCAGCTGGCGGCGACATCCCGCTCGTCACTGTGGTCAAGGCCAACAACCCAGTCGTCCCGACCGAGTTCGAGGCGCAGTCCAATGCAGTCATCGTGGGCTTCGGAGTCTCCGACGCCGCACTGATTGACATCCTGGTGGGTTCACACGAGCCCCAGGGCCGTCTGCCCATCGGCTTCCCGGCATCGATGGACGCAGTCGAGGCACAGCAGGAAGACGTCGGCCAGGACATGGAGACCTACGTCGACGCCGCAGGCAACGACTGGGCCTTCGGGTTCGGCCTGGACTACTCGGGAGTGATCTCCGACTAGACACTCCGTGAAACCCTGAGCGCGGCCAGCGGCCGCAGCGGCTGGCCGCGCTCAGGGCCATCGATCGGCCAGCCCGGCCAGACCGTGGCGGCGATCGGAGCAAGACCCGAGCAGGGGCCTACCCGGCTCGAAACCATGAAGGAGCAAAGATGAACACCCGCAAGTTGCGCACCACCGGACTCGCCGTGCTGATCGCCGCCACCGGAGCCTTCGGGCTCACCGCGTGCGCGAGCGACGACGAGGCCGCCACCGACACCGAGGCCGCACAGGACACCACGGTCGATGTCGCCGAGGACCTCGAACTCGCGCGGACCACTGTCCTGGAGGCGCTCGAGGACGACCCGAGCTGGACCCAGGTCATGCTGGCGAGCGACGTCGACGCCCCCACGCAGAAGTACGGCCTGCTCGTGATGCCGTACGTGCACTCCGACGCGACCGAGTCCGTCACCGGCACCGTCAACATCGACGGCAGCGACTTCACCATCGAGGCAGAGTCCGCAGAGACCGGCGACACCTGGCAGATCGACCAGGACGGCGAGATCTCCGAGGCCGCCGAATAGCACCGTGATGTCCGTGGCGGGCTCGCCCGGCTGATACCCAGCAGGGCGAGCCTCGCCGCCGCGGCCACGCTCCGGACGCGCGCATCGGCCCGTCCCCCAGAATTCTTCTCCCCGCTTCACCCCACTGAAGGAGACACGACGTGAACGCACGAGCGTCGAAGGACTCCGCCGCGAAGGCGCGCATGTCCAACAAGAAGTACCTGTCGATCTGGATCCCCATCATCGCGCTGGTGACCCTCATCGTCGTGATCGCGAACATGGCCTTGGTCACCGCGGGCGGCTGGGTGTCATCGCAGCTCGGGTCCGGCACCTACACGTTCACGAACGCCGAGGAATCTGCGGATTGGGACACGGAGTACTACGAGTCCGACTTCGCCGACATGGACGCCGTGGACGCGGCGGCCCGCGACCTCGTCGAGGACATCGTCGCGGGCGCGATCGTGCTGGCCAAGAACGAGGGCGAGGCGCTCCCCTTGGAGCCCGCCGGCCAGGTCACCATGCTCGGCCGCGCGGCAGCCGACCCGGTCTTCGGTGGCTCAGGCTCCGGCTCGGTGGACACCAACTCGGCGGTCACCGCGCGCGGCGGTCTCGAGAACGCCGGCTTCAGCATCAACGAGCAGGTCTACTCGACCATCGAGGCCTTCGCAGCGGACAACCCGCGCGGCTACATCGAGATGGACCGCCCCGACATCTCGACGTACAACATCGGCGAGCTGCCCGTGGACGCGTACGAGGCGCAGGCGGATTCGTTCGAGAACTACTCGGACGCTGGGATCGTCTTCATCGGCCGCCCCGGCGGCGAGGGCGGGGACCTCTCGCAGGACATCTCCGACGCCGAGGAGGGCGCAGAGCCCGGCCAGCACCAGCTCGAGCTGAACCAGGAGGAGCGAGACCTGCTCGCTCTCGCCAAGGACAGCTTCGACACCGTGGTCGTGGTGGTCAACGCCTCGACCACGATCGAGATGGGTGACCTTCAGGACGACGCCGGGATCGACGCGATCCTGCTCGCCGGCTCACCGGGCGCGACGGGGTTCAACGCGGTGGGCGGAGTGCTCAACGGAGACGTCAACCCCTCGGGCCACACCGCCGACCTGTGGGCGGCCGACTTCACCGCCGACCCGACCTTCGTCAACTTCGGCGACTTCATCTACGAGAACATCGAAGCGTCGTACCCCGTGTCAGCGACCGAGGCCGCCACGTCGAACGCGACGGTGACGTCGGATGCGCCGTTCGTCAACTACGCGGAGGGCATCTACTACGGGTACCGCTACTACGAGACGGCCGCGGCCGAGGGTTTCATCGACTACGAGGACGCGGTGGTGTACCCGTTCGGGTACGGCCTCAGCTACACCGACTTCGCGTGGAGCATCGCTGGCACCGAGCAGGGCGAGGTCGACGGCACCATCGCCGTCACCGTCGATGTCGAGAACACTGGCGAGGTCGCGGGCAAGGACGTGGTGCAGCTGTACTACTCCGCCCCGTACACGCCGGGAGGCATCGAGAAGGCCGAGGTGGTCCTGGGCGGCTTCGCGAAGACCGACACCATCGAGCCTGGCGCCACCGACTCGGTGACCATCGAGCTCGCGGTCGAGGACATGGCGTCCTACGACTATCTGGACAACGCGGCCTACGTGCTCGAGGAGGGCGACTACGCGATCAGCGTGCGCACCGACTCCCACACCGTCGCGGAGGGCACGGAGGAGTTCACGTACACGGTCGACGAGACCGTCGTGTACTCCGGCGAGAACCACCGTGCCTCTGACGAGGCGGAGGTCACCAACCAGTTCGACGACGTCTCCGCGCAGTTCACGGCGGACGGCGCAGACGGCACCATCCAGGTGATGTCCCGCGCGGACTTCGCGGGCACCTTCCCGACCGCGCCGACCGCCGAGCAGCTCGTGGCCGACGAGGCGATCATCGAGGGCTTCGAGGCATGGGATGCGGAGGCGGCGGCCGAGGCATTCGAAGGGGAGGCTCCCACCACCGGCGCCGACTCGGACCTGGCGCTCATCGACATGCGTGGGCTCGACAAGGACGACCCGCAGTGGGACGAGCTCATGGGCTCGCTGACGGTGGGCGAGATGACCGACATGCTCCTCAACGGCGCGTACCAGACCGCCGGCATCGGCTCCATCGCCAAGCCGCAGACCCTGGAGCCGGACGGCCCTGCGGGCTTCTCCTCCTTCATCAACGCGTCGATCAACGGAGTCGCCTACCCATCGCAGGCGCTCATCGCTCAGTCCTGGGACGTCGAGCTCGGCGCCGCGATGGGCGAGATGCTCGGCAACGAGGCGCTGCAGAAGGGGATCAACGGGTGGTACGCGCCCGGCGTGAACCTCCACCGGTCACCGTTCGGTGGGCGCAACTTCGAGTACTACTCGGAGGACCCGGTGCTGTCGGGCGTGCTGCTGACGTCGGTCGCCAATGGCGTGGCGACCAAGGGCGTGTACACCATGGTCAAGCACTACGCGATGAACGAGCAGGAGACGAACCGCGTCAACAACGGCATCGCGACCTGGGCGACCGAGCAGACCATCCGCGAGATCTACCTGAAGCCCTTCGAGATGGGCGTCAAGAACATCACGATGGACGTGCAGTACCTGGCGGACGACCAGGGCACGGTCGAGGAGACGACGATCGGTGCGGGCGGAATGATGAGCTCGTTCAACCGGATCGGCGCCACCTGGGCTGGAGGGTCGGTCGCGCTCATGGACACCGTCCTGCGCGACGAGTGGGGATTCGAGGGCTTCGCCATCTCGGACTTCAACCTGTACCCGTACATGAACCCGAACGAGGGAATCCACGCGGGCACCGACCTCACCCTGACGTTCCAGCCATCGAAGTCGTTCGATGACACGAGTTCCGCGAAGGCGGTGACCGACATCAGGGAGGCGACGCACCACATCCTGTACACGGTCGCGAACTCGAACGCGATGAACGGGCTCGCGCCCGGGGCGACGGTCGAGTACACGCCGCCGACCTGGGTTTTCGTCCAGATCATCGCCACCGTGGTCATCGGCCTGGCTCTCGCCGGGATCACCGTGATGGTCGTACTGCGCGTACGCCGTCACCGACGGACCGCCGACGGACCTGGATCGGCGCGCGCAACCGCCTGATCCGCGTTGGCGTCCACGCGGTGCCGGGCCGACGACCCAGTCGGCCTGGCACCGTGCCGGACCTACCGAACTGCGGCGACCCCGCACGCACCCACCACAGACGTTTCGAGACAGAGCAGGTAATGATGTCTGACGAGCTGACGCTCCTCGAGAAGGCCGCACTCCTGAGCGGCGAGAACATCTGGCAGTCCCGTGCCTTCCCGCACGCTGGCATCCAGTCGCTGTTCTTTGCCGACGGCCCGCATGGCGTGCGCAAGCAGACGGGCTCGGGCGACCACTTGGGCATCGCGTCCTCCGAACCGGCGACGTGCTTCCCGACCGCGGCGACGGTGGCGAACAGTTGGGATCCGGCGTTGGCCGAGGAGGTGGGGCGCGCCCTGGGTGCAGAGGCCGCCGAGCAGGGCGTCGATGTGCTCCTGGGGCCGGGCCTCAACATCAAGCGCAGCCCCCTGTGCGGGCGCAACTTCGAGTACTTCTCCGAGGACCCGTACCTGGCGGGCACGCTCGCCGCCGGCTACGTGAGGGGCGTTCAGTCGCAGGGCGTGGCCGCGAGCCCCAAGCACTTCGCCGCCAACAGCCAGGAGCTGCGCCGCATGGCCAGCGACTCCATGGTCGACGAGCGCACGCTGCGCGAGATCTACCTCACGGCCTTCGAGATCGTCGTGCGAGAGTCCAGCCCGCGCGTGATCATGTCGAGCTACAACCGCATCAACGGCGAATACGCGCACGAGAACGCGCACCTCCTCACCGGGATCCTCAGGGACGAGTGGGGATTCGATGGCGCCGTCATCACCGATTGGGGTGGTGGCAACGACCCCATCGCGGCGGTCCGGGCCGGCGGCGGTTTGGAGATGCCCTCACCGGGCCTCGACTCCGCTCGGCGGATCGTGTCCGCGATCGAGTCCGGCGAACTTGACGAGCACAGCCTCGATGCGCGTGCCGCGGAGCTGCGCGACCTGGCCCAGTGGGTCGCGGGAGGCGAGTCTGGCGGCGCCGAGCCCGGCGACCACCACGAGCTCGCGCGCCGCGCGGCCCAGCAGTCCATCGTGCTGCTCAAGAACGACGATGCGACGCTCCCGCTGGATGCGGGGGAGCGGGTCGCCGTCATCGGAGACTTCGCTGCGAAGCCGCGCTATCAGGGCGCCGGCTCGTCGCTGGTGAATCCGACCCGACTCGCCACCGCACTCGAGGCGATCGGGGCCTCGGAGCTCGACGTTCTCGCGTATGCCCAGGGCTTCGCGCGCACAGGAGCTGCGGACGAGACCCTCGCATTGGAGGCGGTCGAGGCCGCCACTTTCGCGGACACCGTGCTGCTGTATCTGGGCCTCGACGAGGTGAGCGAGTCCGAGGGCAAGGACCGTGACCACCTGTCGCTCAACCAGAACCAGGTCGAACTGCTGACGCGCCTGCGGGCCGTCAACGACCGGATCGTCGTGGTGCTCTCCGCCGGCGCGGTCGTCGAGACGCCATGGCTCGACGACTGCACGGCGCTGGTGCACGGATACCTGGGAGGCCAGGCCGGAGCCGCAGCGATGGTGGACGTGCTGACCGGCACCGTGAACCCGTCCGGGCGACTGGCGGAGACCTACCCCCTGCGTCTCGAGGACACGCCCACGCACGGCCACTACCCGGCGACCGGCGACACGGCCCAGTACCGCGAGGGCCTGTTCGTCGGCTACCGCTACTACTCCACGGCCGAGGTTCCCGTTCGCTTCCCCTTCGGATTCGGCCTGAGCTACACGACGTTCGGCTACAGCGACCTGACGGTGACCGATGCCGGTGCCACCTTCTCGCTGGAGAACACGGGCTCCGGCGCGGGCGCGGAGGTCGCGCAAATGTACGTGCGACGACTCTCGGACGGCGCGATCCGCCCGGCCCTCGAGCTCAAGGGGTTCTGCAAGGTGACCCTCGAACCGGGCGAGCGCGCGCGCGTCACCATTCCGTTCGACCGTCACACCTTCCGCACGTTCGACGTCAGCGCCGACCGATGGGTCAACGAGACGGGCGAGTACGAGATCGTCATCGCCGCCCACGCGGCCGATGCGCGGCTCACCGCGCGCTACGCGCTCACCGGTGACGCGCCGCAGCAGGTGCCCGCTGGGCTGCCGCACTATGCGTGCGGCGACGTCGCCGACGTGCCCGATGAGGAGTTCGCGCGACTGATCGGACGCAGCCTGCCCCAGGCCCGGGCCGATCGCTCCGACTTGGGCGTGAACGATCCGCTGCGTGCCATGCATGGCGCACGCAGCCCGCTGGCGCGCACTGCGGCCTGGGCACTGCGCGCGCTCATCGACCGCTCGGAGCGCAAGGGCTCGCCCGACCTCAACCTGTACTTCCTGTACAACATGCCGTTCCGCGCGATCGCCAAGATGACTGGCGGCGCTGTGAGCGCGCCGATGGTCGACGCGATCACGGCGATCGTGAACGGCCACTTGTTCCGCGGCTCCGGGCGCCTGGTGCGCCGCTTCTTCCGCAACCTGTCCGACGCGAAGCGCGTGAGGTCCGCTCTGGCGGCCGACGCCCAGCGCGCCCCGATTCACTAGGAGACTGACGATGCTGACACGAATACAGAGTGCTTGGGCCCGGTTCGTCGAGCGGCGCCCGGGGTTCGCGCAGTTCCTGATGTTCACGGTGTTCTCCCAGGCGGTGACCGTGCTGCAGCTCGCGCTGATGCCGCTGTTCCGCGCGTGGTTCAACACCACCTCGTTGCTGGAGACCTCGTTCCAGGTGCTCCCCGTCGGCTCCGACGTGGACGGCTCGCAGTACTACATGTTCGACTACCCTGCGGGCGAGCTGCCCGAGGGCGGGGGAGGGCTCGCGTATTTCCTCGCGGTGCAGATCACGCTGGCGATCGCGCAGATCATCAACTTCTTCCTGCAGCGCAACATCACCTTCAAGTCCAACACCTCGCCGTGGATCGCGGCCATGTGGTACTTCATCGCCTACGTCGCGATCACCTTCATCGCCGCGGCTGCGCAGGGCTTCTACAAGGCCCCCGTCTACGACTTCTTCATCGACACGCTCGGCTGGGGATCGACGGGTGAGACGACCGCGGACGTGCTCACCATGATCATCTACGCCGCGATCTCCTTCTGGGTGTTCTTCCCGATCTTCAAGATCATCTTCAAGCGCACGCCCGAGGACGGGTCCAGCGACGGTGCTGAGCTCACTGCCGATCAGGGTACGGTTTCCACCGCCGCACGCGCTGCGGGCACGAATTCCGGCGACCACACGCCGCAACCGTAGGGAGCCTGGAATGACCACCCTCAGCGTTGTCGTGCCGTCGTACAACGCCGCCGAATGGATGGAGCGCTGCGTCGACTCCCTGCTCTCTCTGGGAGCCAGCGACCTCGAAGTGCTCATCGTCGACGACGGGTCGACAGACGCGACGGGCGCGATCGCGGACCTGTACCAAGCCGCGCACCCGCACGTGGTGCGGGCGATTCACAAGGCCAACGGCGGACACGGCTCCGCCATCAACATCGGGCTCGACGAGGCGCGCGGTGCGTATCTCAAGGTCGTCGACAGCGATGACTGGGTCGACGCGTCCGCCCTCGCCACCCTGCTGGACACCCTGCGCGGGTTCCTGGCCAGGGGCGAGAGCGTGGACCTGGTGATCAGCAACTTCGTGTACGAGAAGGTGGGCCGGCGGCGCAAGCGCGCCGTGCGGTACGGCAACGTGCTGCCGAAGGGACGGGTCTTCTCGTGGGATCAGGTGGGCAGGTTCCGTACCAGCCAGTTCCTGATGATGCACTCCCTGGTGTACCGCACACAGGTGCTGCGCGACTGCGGCCTGCGCCTGCCGGAGCACACCTTCTACGTCGACAATCTGTACGTGTACGAGCCGCTCCCGCATGTGAGGACGCTCTACTACCTCGATGTGGACCTGTACCGATACTTCATCGGGCGTCCGGACCAGTCGGTCAACGAGCAGGTGATGATCAAGCGCATCGATCAGCAGCTCAAGGTCAATCGGATGATGATGGACGTCGAGGTGAGCCCGTACGAGGTGACACCCGCCCTGTACCGATACATGCTGCATCACCTGCAGATCGTGTGCGTGATCTCGTCCACGATGCTGCTGCGCTCGGGCCGCGACGAGGACTTCGCGCGCAAGGTCGAACTGTGGCGCGCCATCCGGTACGACGACCCTGCGGTGTACCGGCGCCTGCGCCGCACCACGCTCGGCCACTTGGTGAATCTGCCCGGCCGTCCTGGCCGCAGGGCGTCCGTGGCCGTATACCGGGGTGCCGCCTGGGCGCTGCAGCTGAACTGACGCCTCGGCTCAACCGAGCACGACCACTCGCTGAAGGGAGCCGCGTGACCCTGCCCCCGCATCGGCCGCCTTGGCGCCGTCGGTGGCGGACCCGCTAGCGGCCGCGCGCCGCCGGAGCGGCCGTCGTGGCATCGGTCTTGACCGGAATGAGGGCGCGCATCGAGAACCACCGGTCCTCGGCGCGCGCGGTGAGCGACCCACCGTACTTCTCCGCAGTCTCGCGCATGTTCTTCAGCCCATAGCCGTGGTGCGAGGCCTGGGCCTTGGTGGTCTGGGGCAGTCCGTCCACGAACGTGACCGGGCCCTCGAAGTAGTTCTCGATCTTGATCATCGTCAGGCGATCCTGACGGTAGATCGCGACGCGGATGAGCCGCTGCTCGGGATCTGTCAGCCGACCGGTCGCCTCGATCGCATTGTCGAGGGCGTTGCCGACGATCGTGACCAGGTCCATGGGATCCATGCCGTTCACGGCGGTGCCGTCAGCGACGCACATGAGGGTGATCCCGGAGCGGTCGCACTGCTGCTGCTTCGCGGTGAGGATGGTGTCGAGAACGCTCGAGCCGGTGTCGAGCATCGATTGCTCGTATCCCCGGATCGAGTCCTCGAGCTGGTCCACGAATCCCGCGCGGCGGTCGGGATCCGCTTCGGCCCGGATCGCATGGATGTAGTGCTTGAGGTCGTGATACTTGCGGTTGACCTCGTCGATGTCGTGCTTGGACTGCAGGTACCGCTCGCGCTGATGGCGCAGCATCATGCTCACCGCGCTGACCTCCGCGGATCGCTGGAGCGCCAGGCGTTGGCCGCGTAGGGCGAACAGGATGACGAAGCCGCACAGATCCACGAGGGTGCGGATGTAGAAGATCTCGGGGTCCAGGCGCCCTGAGAACGGCGTCGACGTGGTGAAGAAGCTCAGGTTCGACATCATGAAGGTCACGATGGCGACCGCGCTCGCGCCGACCAGGCCTCGGGTGTCGATGGGCAAGCGCTGATCGCGCGGAAAGTGTCGGGTCTCGGCCCAGTAGGCTCCGCCGAACCCCGCGGCGTAGACGAACGCCAGCATCACGATCCACCCGGCGCCCTCGGTGCTGTCTCCGTAGAAGAACACGTGCAGCTGCCACTCGAGGGACGCCACCAGTTCGCCGAGCACGAATGCGCGGGCCAGCAGGTCACCGCCCTCGCGGGGGCTGGCGTCCGCGCACAGCATGATCAGCCCGTACATCGCCGCGACGGCCAGGGCCATGCCGAGCGTCCAGAGTTCAAGGGGGAGCTGGCCGGCAACCCACTGAATTCCGAGCAGCAGCGCCAGTCCGCCCGTCAGCGCGCCGACAAGTGGCACGCGTGGAAGCCGCTTGCGCATCAGCATGATGTAGACCACGCACGCGGACCACTCCGCAAGTGCTGTGACCGACCGGGGGATGTCCGGAAGAGCGTCCTCGATCAATGCACTCGTCCGCCGACGTGGTCGGCCAGCGCGTCGAGGAAGGCGCGCCTGCGCGGGCGGCTCACGGCGAGCACGTCCCCGTCCACCATCGTGCAGCTGGTGGAGTCCACGCTCGTCACATGGCTCATGTTCACCAGATAGCAGTTGTTGGAGCGGAAGAAGGCCTTGCCGTCGAGCTCCGCCTCCATGGCCTTGAGCGTGCCACTGAAGGAGTACTCGCCGTTCAGCGTGTGGATGGTGATGCGATGCTTGATGGATTCGACGTAGACGATCTGGCTGGTATCGAGCCGCGTCAGGGTGCCGGCGACGTTCACCACCACCGTCTCCGGCATCGCTTGGCGAACCCGGCCCAGGGACCGGCGCAGCTCTTGCGCGAACGCGAAGTAGGGGACCGGCTTCACCAGGTAGCTCAGGGCATCGACCTCGTAGCCCTTGATGGCGTACTGCGCCATGTTCGTGACGAAGATGATCACCACGTTGGGGTCCGACTGGCGCAGCCGGCGCGCCGCCTCGAAGCCATCCATGCGCGGCATCTCGACGTCGAGGAGCAGCACGTCGAACTCGGGTCGATACGCGTGAACGAGGTCCTCGCCGTCCTCGAACTCGTGGGTCGAGAACTCGACGCCGTTCTCCTCGGAGTAGCGCGCGAGGTGATTGAGGAGGTCCTCGCGGTTGGACCGCTGGTCCTCCACGATGCCAACGCGGATCACGTCACTCTCCCGCTCTCTCGTTGCTTGGTGCCGGTCGGGACCGCCTAGAAATCCTATCAACGCGCCCGCTCCGCTCGGCCCGCCCCTTGGTCCCGCCCCTGCGCCCCACTCGACCTCGTCCCCTCCGCCTTGGCGCGGCAGCGGCCACTCCGTGTCGATGTCTGGGCGTGCCTGGGTCCTGGCGCTCCTTGAGTGTCGAAACATGCGCCGACCGGGCGGTAGCGTTCTCGATCCCACAGCCAATGCCACATAAACGGGCACCCGTTCGGCTTGACGGGTACCCGTATGAGTGGTTTTATGTTGAAAGAGGCCCGATGAGGCGCCTACGGGAGCGACAGGGGAACCGATGTATGCAGCGGAGCGACAACAGCGCATCCTGAACCAGGCACGCGCTGCAGGCCGGGTCGACGTCGCCGCACTCGCGGAGGACCTCGGAGTCGCGAGCGAAACGGTGCGCCGCGACCTCACCTCGCTGGAACAGCACGGTTCCCTGCGTCGAGTCCACGGCGGAGCGATCCCCGTCGAGCGTCTCGAGATCGAACCCACTCTCGCCACGCGCTCCGGTCGCCTCGCGGACACCAAGCGACGCATCGCCGCCCATGTCCTCGACCACATCCCGACCGGTGCCACCGTCGTGCTCGACGCCGGCTCATCCGCGCTCGCGGTGGTGGACGCCTTGCCGCCGGACAGGGAACTCAACGTCATCACGAACTCCGTCGCCGCCGCCAAGGCCTTGAGCTCTCACGCGGGGGTCACCCTCTATGTCCTCGGCGGTCGGGTGCGGGGCGTCACGGGAGCCGCCGTGGGCGAATGGACCACCGAGGTCCTGAGCGGCGTCGTGGCCGACGTCGCCGTTGTCGGCACCAATGGCATGTCCGTGCGCCGTGGTCTCACCACGCCGGATCAGGCCGAAGCCCAAGTCAAGCGGGCCCTGATCGCCTCGGCACGCCGCGTGGTGCTCGCCGCCGATTCGAGCAAGGCTGGCGACGATCATCTTCATCGGTTCGCGGACCTCGCGGAGGTGGACGTGATCGTCACCGACACGGGCCTTCCCGATGACGTCGTGGAGGAGATGCGCGCCGTCGGGCCGCAGGTGGTGAGGTCATGATCGTCACCGTCACCCCCAACCCCTCGATCGATCGCGCGGTCATGATCGAGGCGTTGCACCCCGGCGAGGTGCACCGGGCGACCGCCAACCGCATCGACCCCGGCGGCAAGGGCGTCAACGCCTCTCGCGCCCTCGCGGCGCAGGGCGCCGAGACCACGGCGGTCCTGCCGATCGGCGGGCCCGAGGGTCACCTCCTCGAGGAGCTTCTCGACCACGACGACGTCCCACGGCGCAGCGTCCCCGTTTCTGGGGCCGTGCGCATGAACATCAGCATCCTCGAACCCGACGGCACCACGACCAAGCTCAACGAACCAGGCCCCGATCTCGACACTCACGAGGTGCAGGCGCTGCTCGAGGCCGCGCTGGGTCTCGCGGGCGGCGCCGACTGGATCGTCGGCTGCGGCAGCCTGCCGCCGGGAGTGCCAGCCGACTTCTACGCCTCGTTGGTCATGGCCGCGCGTGAACGCGAGGTGAGAGTCGCGATCGACTCGTCGGGTCCGTCGATGTCGGCAGCGATGGCCGCACGGCCCCACCTGATCAAGCCCAATAATGAGGAGCTCGAGGAGCTCGTGGGCGGGGACCTCGCGACCCTGAAGGACGTGCGCGACGCGGCGCGGTCCCTCGTGGATGCCGGCATCGAGATCGTGGCCGTCAGCCTCGGCCAGGACGGCGCGCTGCTGGTCACCAGCGACGAGGTCGTGCACGCACATGCTCGGGCGCGGGCACCGCTCTCCACCGTGGGCGCGGGCGACTGCATGCTCGCCGGCCTGCTCCACTCGCTCACCCAAGGACTTTCGGCCGCGGACTCCCTCGCCGTTGCCGTCCGCTGGGGAACCGCAGCCGTCGCCCTCCCGGGCAGCGGCGTTCCCCGACCGGAGGATCTTCGGGACGTCGATGTCACCGTCGACACCTCGCCCTCCCTCACCTATCGCCTGGGTCACTGACCCGAAAGGATGCACTCATGCCCCTCATCAATGAGAGCCAGGTCGTACTCGACCTGATCGGCGCAGATCGACACGCAGCGACGCGTGTGCTCGCCGAACGCCTCGTCGCCTCCGGGCGCTGCACCGACCTCGACGCATTCCTCGCCGACGTCCGCACCCGCGAAGAGACCATGGCCACCGGCCTCCCAGGCGGCATCGGCATCCCCCACGCCCGGAGCGCGGCGATCACCGAGCCGTCGCTCGTGTTCGGTCGGGCGTCCGAGGGCATCGACTGGGGCGCCAAGGACGGCCCAGCGACGCTGGTCTTCCTGATCGCCGCGCCCGAGGCGGGCGGCGATGCGCACATGCAGATGCTTCCCAAGCTTGCGCGTGCCCTCATGAAGTCCGAGTTCAAGCAGGCGCTCGCGGCCGCCACGACAGAGGCCGAAGTGGTCCGCCTCGTCAACGACGAGGTGGCGCTCGACCCTGCGCCCGCGGACGCCGCTGCCGCCAAGTCGGAACCCGCCAAGCCGGCCCCCGCCGCGCCGGCGGAGACCGCGAAGGCCTCGACCGCATCGGCCGAGAAGAAGCCGCTGTCGATCGTCGCCGTCACCTCGTGCCCGACGGGCATCGCCCACACCTACATGGCGGCCGAGGCTCTCGAACGCGCCGCCAAGGACGCGGGCCATACCATCAGCGTCGAGACGCAGGGCTCCGCAGGTTCGGACCCGCTGCCGTCGGACGTCATCGCCTCGGCCGATGCCGTCATCCTCGCCCACGACCTGGAGGTCAAGGACAAGGGCCGCTTCGCCGGCAAGCCGACGGTCGACGTCGGCGTCAAGAAGGGCATCTCCGACGCCCCGGCGCTCGTGGCCCGCGCGGCAGAGTTGGCTGACGAGTGGGCCAAGGACCCGTCGCTTGCTGCAAAGGCGAGCGGTCCCGTCGCCGCCAGCGGCCTCACCTCGAAGGCGGACAGCAGCATGAGCACGGGCGTCAAGATCCGCCAGTGGCTCATGACCGGCGTCTCCTACATGATCCCGTTCGTCGCCGCGGGCGGCATCATGATCGCCCTGTCCTTCATGCTGGCGCAGGTCGCCATGGGAGAAGAGGGTGCGATCGAGATCGTCCAGTATGGGCTGGGCGCCGAGGGCGAGTACGACATCGCCCAGAGCTTCTCCGTCGCGAGCCTCACCTCGTGGGCCGCGCTGCTCTTCGTGATCGGCGGGGCGTCCTTCGGCTTCCTCGTCCCGATCCTGTCCGCGTTCATCGCGTTCGCCATCGCGGACCGTCCCGGCCTGGTGCCCGGACTCGTGGGCGGCTCGATCGCCGTGACCATGGGCGCCGGGTTCCTCGGCGGCATCGCCACCGGGTTCCTCGGCGGCTTTCTCGCCAAGTGGGTGTCCAGCTGGAAGGTGCACAAGGGCGTGCGCGGGGTGATGCCGGTCGTGGTCATCCCGCTGATCTCGACGCTCATCACCGCAGGCCTGTTCATCACGCTGCTGGGCCGCCCGATCGCGGCGCTGAGCGACGCACTGAGCGACGCCCTGGGCAGCATGGGCGGCACCAGCGCCGTCATCCTGGGCGCGATCCTGGGCGCCATGATGGGCTTCGACCTCGGCGGCCCGGTCAACAAGGTGGCGTACACGTTCGCCACGACCGGACTGGCCGCCGCCGGCGCGGTGGCCGACGCCCCCGAGCTCAAGATCATGGCCGCGGTGATGGCGGCCGGCATGGTCGCGCCGCTCGCGATGGCGCTGGCGACCACGCTGCGACCGCGGCTGTTCTCCGAGCCCGAGCGCGAGAATGGCAAGGCCGCATGGCTGCTCGGCGCCTCGTTCATCTCCGAAGGCGCCATCCCGTTCGCCGCCTCCGACCCGGTCCGCGTGATCGCGTCCTCCGTGGTCGGCTCATCCATCACGGGTGGCCTCGCGATGCTGTTCGGCGCCACGCTGCGCGCACCTCACGGAGGAATCTGGGTGCTGCCGCTGATCGGCAACTTCCTGCTGTTCCTCGTCGCGCTCGCGGCTGGTGTGCTCGTCACCACCGCGATCGTGCTCGCCCTCAAGTCTCGCGACCGGAAGGGCGTCCACGACCCGCTGCTGTCCGAGAACGAGACCGCCCCCGCGGTCGCCTGACACCCCGTCAACAAAGGAGCATCACCATGCCGCAGAAAACAGTCACCATCGCCTCATCCGTCGGCCTGCACGCGCGTCCTGCCGCGCTGTTCGTGGACCAGGCGAGTGCCACGGGTCTCGACGTCGAGATCGGCCGGCCCGGCGAGGACCCGGTCGACGCGACCAGCATCCTGGGCGTGATGGCGCTCGGCGCCAAGCACGGCGAGGAGGTCGTGCTCAGCGCCGAGGGAGAGGGCGCCGACGAGGCCCTCGATTCGCTCGTGGCGCTGCTGTCGCGCGACCTCGACGCGGAGTAGGAGAGCAGTCATGGTCGCTCCCGAGAGTCGCCACGGCATAGGCGTCAGCCCAGGCTCCGCGTCCGGGCCGGTGGTGCAGGTCGCACCGCCGGTCAGGCCTCCCGCCGACGAGCCGGCCCCAGCGGACGCCGACGCCGCGGTCGCCGCCATCCGTGCGGCGCTGGAGTCCGTCGCGGTCTCTCTCGAGGAGCGTGCGGCCCGCGCCGACGAACACGCTCAGCAGATCCTCAAGGCCACCGCGCTCATCGCGCGCGACAAGGGGCTCATGAAGGCGGCGACCAAGGAGGTCGGTGCCGGCGTGGGGCCGGCGAACGCCATCGCGGCCGCCGTCGAGTCCTACGCCGCGCAGTTCGAGCAGCTCGGTGGCTACTTCGCCGAGCGCGTGACCGACCTGCGCGACGTGGGCGCCCGCGCGATCGCGGCCGTCCTGGGCGTGCCCGCGCCAGGGGTGCCGTCGTTCACGACCCCGAGCGTCATCGTCGCCCACGACCTCGCCCCTGCTGACACCGCGGTGCTCGACCGGGCACTCGTGGTCGGGATCGTGACCGAGGGCGGCGGCCGCACAAGCCACACTGCCATCTTGGCGGCGCAGATGGGCATCCCGGCCGCGGTGCAGGTGCCGCGCGCCACGGAGATTCCTGCCGGCACCCTGGTGGCACTCGACGGGGACACGGGTGCGGTCACCATCGACCCGCCCCAGGACTTCCTCGACGAGCTCAAGCGCAAGCGCGAACTGAGGCTCGACGCCTTCAGCCGGGCCACGGGACCGGGGTCGACCCGGGACGGCCACCCCGTCGCGCTGCTGGCCAACATCGGCGGCGTCGACGACGCCGAGAGCGCAGGCGAACTCGACCTCGAGGGTGTGGGCCTGTTCCGCACCGAGTTCGTGTTCCTCTCCGCCGACACCGCCCCCACAGTCGAGGAGCAGACCGAGATCTACCGCCGGGTGTTCGCGCCCTTCGAGGGCCGGCGCGTGGTGGTCCGCACTCTCGACGCTGGAGCCGACAAGCCGCTCGCGTTCGCGGACCTCGGAGAAGAGGAGAACCCCGCGCTCGGCCGCCGTGGCCTGCGGATGTCCGCGGAGCGTCCCGACCTGCTGGACGCGCAGATCGAGGCCCTCGCCATCGCCGCCCGCGAGACCACCGCGGACGTGCGCGTCATGGCGCCCATGGTCGCCACGGCCGAGGAGGCGGCGTGGTTCGCGCGCCGCGTTCACGAGAACGGGCTGCCGAAGGCCGGCGTGATGATCGAGGTGCCCGCGGCGGCGCTGCGCGCAGAACACGTGCTCGGAGAGGTCGAGTTCGGCAGCCTCGGCACCAACGACCTCGCTCAGTACACGATGGCGGCGGACCGGATGCAGGGCGAGCTCGCGGACCTGCTGGACCCCTGGCAGCCAGCCGTGCTCGACATGATCGCGCACGCCGCGGAGGGCGCTCAGCGCGCGGGCCGGCCGCTCGGCGTGTGCGGGGAGTCCGCGGGGGAACCGCTGCTCGCGCTGGTGCTCGTCGGACTGGGGATCACGAGCCTGTCCATGGCGCCGAGCAAGGTGCCGGCCGTGCGTGTCGCGCTCAGCATGCACGATCTCGCCGACTGCCAGCGCCTCGCGCACGTGGCCCGCAGCGCTCGCGAAGCTGGCCTCGCGATCGAAGCCGTGCGGGAGGCCGCGAACCAGGAGTTCACGCGGATCCTCTAGCGAGGCGTCGACAGCGGCGGTCGAGCGTGTGCTCGACCTGCGTCAGTCCCCGGTCATGGCGAGTTGCGGGTCGAGCACCGACGTGGACTCGACGCTCACCGCGGCGACCTCGCGCGGCCCGGGCACGGAGGAGCCCGGCAGGGCGACGGCGGCGCTTCCCCAGCGCACCGCCTGCTCGAGAGCGGCCGATGCGGGCGCGCCTTGGGTGACGGCGTCCAGCCATCCGGCGAGCAGGCAGTCCCCGGCGCCCACTGTGGACAGGGGAGCGGTCACGTGGGCGCTCGCATGGATCGCGCCGTCGCGCGTGACCGCGATCGCTCCCTGGGCGCCGAGACTCACGAGCACGGTCGCGACACCGGCGTCGACGATCTCTCGGGCCGCATCCACCACCTCAGCGAGCCGTGTCAGCGGGCGGCCTGCGTGGTCGGCGAGTTCGTGCAGGTTGGGCTTGACGAGGTCGGGGCCAGCGGCGATCGCCCGTGTGAGCGCGGCGCCAGACGTGTCGATCGCCACCGACACTCCGCGACGGCGTGCCCGAGCCACCAGCTCCGCGTACACCTCGCCGTCGAGACCAGGCGGCAGCGACCCGCAGCCGACTGCCCAGCAGGCGCGGTCGAGGCGCGCATCTGCGGCATCCAACATGAGCGCGGCGTCGGCGGCCGTCGAGTAGCGACCCTGCTCGTTGACCTTGGTGGTGGTGCCATCGTCTTCGACCAGCGTGATGTTGGTGCGCACTGCTCCGGCCAAGGGAACGAGGTGGTGCGCGACGCCGGCCTCGTCCAACAGCGCGGAGAAGGTCGCCGCGATGTCCCCGCCCGCCGGCACGACCGTGACCGTGGACGCGCCGTTGGCGGCGAGCGCCCGGGACACGTTCACCCCCTTGCCGCCGGGATCATCGCGAAGCGCCAGGGCCCGATGGACGCCGCCGCGCCGCAACTGCTCGAGCGAGATCGTGCGGTCCAGGCTCGGGTTGGGGGTGAGGGTGACGATCACGCGCGCGCCACTTCGACCCCGACATCCTCGAAGTCCTGCGCCGTGTCGTCGTCCAGCGAATCGTCGCTGATGACGAGCGCCAGGTCCTCCGTGTGCGCGAACCGGTGCAGGTGCACCTGCCCGGCCTTCGACGCATCGGAGACGCAGACGAGCCGCCGCGCAGCCGTCGCCATCGCTCGCTTGGCCGCGGATTCGGCTTGGTCCGGGGTGGTGAGGCCGTGCTCCACGGTGAAGCCGTTGGCGCCGACGAAGGCCACGTCGACCGTGACGTCGGTGAGGGCGCGAGTGAGCCACTCGCCGACCGCCGCACCGGTGCGGCGGCGCACACGGCCGCCGAGCATCATCAGCTCGGTGCGCTCTCGGCTCGCCAGGTGCGCCGCGATGTCGATCGAGTTGGTGATGACCGTGAGGCGCAGGTCCGGCGGCAGCGCGTGCGCGATCGCAAGGGTCGTGGTGCCCGAGTCGAGCAGCACGGTGTCGCCCTCGTGCAGCTCCTCGACCGCGCGCGCGCCGATGCGACGCTTGCGTTCCGCAAACTGGGTCTGGCGAGCTTCGAGGCTGGGCTCGAGCGTGAGCCTCTCGACGGGCAGCGCACCGCCGTGCACGCGCCTCAGCACCCCCAAGCGTTCGAGGGACGTGAGGTCGCGGCGCACGGTCTCGACAGTGACCCCGAACTCTTCCGCGAGCAGACCCACCTCGACCCGCCCCCGCGAACGGGCCGTCGCAAGGATGGACTGCTGGCGTTCCTGCGCATACATGGCGGGGGGCTCCTCGTGACGATCCTCAGCGGCAGGGTCGAGACCTTACGGCTCGATGGTGACCTTGATGGCCTCGCCCCGCCTGACAATACCGAAGGCGTCGAGCACCTCTGCCAACGGCACCCGCGTGGTGATCAGGTCCTTCACCGGCACTTCGCCAGAGGCGATGCGCCGCAGCGCCTCCTTGTTGTGGTGAGGTGCGGAGCCGTTCGCCCCAAAGATTCTGAGCTGGCGGTAGTGGACCAGGTTCGAATCGCACGTGATCGTGGGGTTCGACTTGGGCAGACCCCCGAAGAAGCTGATGCGTCCGTTGCGCGCCGCCATCTCGATCGCCTGCTCCTGTGCGACGTTGGCGGCGGTGGCGGTGATGATGCAGTCCGCGCCGCGCCCATCGGTGAGCTCGCGCACGCGTTCCACCACGTCTACGACCGAGCCGTCGATGACCTCCTCGGGGTGGACCGCATCGGCCGTCATCTTGAGCCGCTCGGCGTTGACGTCGATGAGGAACACGCGGCCCGCACCGTTCGCACGGGCCAGGCGGATGTGCATCGCCCCGATGGGGCCGGCGCCGAACACGACCACCGTGTCGCCGTCCTCGATCCCGAGGATCGATTGCGCGTTGATGGCGCAGGCGAGCGGCTCGGCCGCCGACGCCTCGTCGAAGCCCACGCCGTCCGGGATGCGGTTGAGCCCGTCGACTTTCATGACCTCGCGGGGGACGATCATGTACTCCGCGAAGCCACCCTCGTACTGGTACCCCATGGAGGTCTGGTTCTGGCAGACCTCCATCCAGCCCCGCGAGCACTCGTAGCACTCGCCGCATGGCACGGCCGCGATGACCTGCACCCGGTCACCCTCGGCCCAGCCCTCGACGCCTTCGCCGAGGCCAACGACCTCGCCCGCGATCTCGTGGCCGATGATGCGTGGCGGCGACAGGTTCTGGTGGCCGTTATGGAAGATCTTGACGTCGGTGCCGCACGTCGAGCA
Organism: Demequina pilifera; assembly: GCF_048814985.1. NCBI lineage: Bacteria > Bacillati > Actinomycetota > Actinomycetes > Micrococcales > Demequinaceae > Demequina > Demequina pilifera. The sequence goes on along the minus strand of NZ_JBMDTW010000002.1, from coordinate 456,819 downwards.
GTTGCGCACACGGATCTTGACCTCCCCGGGGCCGGGGTCGGGCTCGGGCACGTCCTCGATGCGGACGTCCTCAGGGGCGTAGAAGACCAGGGCTTTCATATTTCTCACTCCTCGGTGTTTCGGGGGGACAGCAGATCGAGCACGTCCTCGGGGGCGGAGGCGCCGCGCAGGGCCGCAGCCTTGTCCGGGTCCATGAGGACCTGGGCGAGGGAGGACAGGATGTCCACGTGCTCTTCGGATTTGGAGGCGATCGCGACGCACACGGTGACGTCCTGTCCATCCCAGTCGACGCCATCGGGGAACTGAAGCACCGCCAGCGCGGCCCGCGAGATGTGCTCGCGTGACTCGTTGGTGCCGTGGGGGATGGCGACGCCCTCGCCCACATATGTGGAGACGGACTTCTCCCGCTCGTGCAGGGCCGCCGCGTAGTCCTCGGTGGTGGCGCCGATCTCCACCAGCACAGCGCCGCACTGACGCAGCGCGTCCGCCTTGTCCTCGGCCGTGAGACCAAGGCGGACGCCGCCGGCGTCTAGCAGGGCCCGGTCAGGACTCAAGAGTCTCGCCGTTCTTGATGGCCTGCTCGACCTTGGTGAATGCGGGGTCCCCCATGAAGATCGCGAACGGCACGACCACGGCCTCCGGGGCCGTCGACTGCGCCCTGGCCGCGAGGCCCTGATGGCACAGCACCACCGCCGCGTCCTTCGGGATCTCGTTCACCGGGGTGTGGACCACCTCGACGCCATGGGGCGCGAGCTTGGACCTGAGCGTGCTGGCGACCATCACCGAGCTGCCCATTCCCGCGTCGCATGCGATGACGACCTTCTTCACGTCCGAGCCGTTGATCGATGGCATGGGATCTGTCCTTTCGTGGGGGTGCGGTCGTCGTCAGACGGTCGCGGGGGTGGTGGACTTGGACGTGGCCTCGGCGGACGAATCGTCCTCGGGGGCGTCCTCGCGGCGTGCCTCGCGGCCGAAGCCGAGCAGCATCGACGCGACGAAGAAGGACACGGTGGCCGCCAGGAGCACCTGAGCGAACATCACCACGTAGTTGCCGACTCCTGGGGGAGTGAAGGCGATCCACGCGAAGATGGATCCGGGCGAGGGCGGCGCGACGAGCCCGCCGTTGAACATCACTCCGACCAGGACGCCGGTCATGCCGCCCAGGATCACGGCGGCGATCAGCTTGGGCTTGGCCAGCACGAACGGGAAGTACACCTCGTGGATGCCGCCGAAGAAGTGAATGATGCCCGCGCCGGGAGCCGCGGCCTTCAGCATGCGCGGCCCGAACAGCATGAACGCGACGAGGATGCCCAGACCCGGTCCGGGGTTCGACTCGATCATGAACAGCAGCGACTTGCCGGAGTCCTCCGCCTCGGCGGTGCCCAGCGGTGTGAACACCCCGTGGTTGATCGCGTTGTTGAGGAACAGGATCTTCGCGGGCTCCACCACGATCGAGGCGAGCGGCAGCAGCGAGTTCTCGACGAGGAAGTCGACTCCCTCGCCCGCCCACTCCACGAGCCTCGACACGATGGGACCGATGATCATCTTGCCGAGCACGGCGAGCAGGCCGCCGAGGATGCCCAGGGAGAAGTTGTCCACCAGCATCTCGAAGCCGGGCTTGATCTTGCCCTGCCAGGTCGCCTCGACGCGCTTGAGGCACCACGCGGCGAACGGGCCGATGATCATGGCACCCAGGAACATCGGCACGTCGGAGCCGACGATGACGCCCATGGTGGCGACGGCGCCGATGACGGCGCCGCGCGTCTCGTACACGAGCCGGCCGCCCATGTAGCCGATCAGCAGGGGTAGCAGGTAGGTGATCATGGGGCCGACGATCCCCGCCCCGGCGAAGTCGCCCCACCCACCGACGCTGGCGATCCAGCTGTCGGGTGCGACGTTGCCGTCGCCGCCGAGGTTGAGCCAGCCCGATTCGATGAACAGTGCGGTGATCAGGCCCCACGCCACGAAGGCGCCGATGTTGGGCATGATCATGGCCGACATGAAGCGGCCGAGTCGTTGCACCTGGGTGCCGATTCCGGCTCCGGTGCGGTTCTTGTTCGCCCTGGCCTTGTCCTGGGCGTCGCTGAAGGACATCGGTGTCCTACCCTTCCCCCCCGCTTCTTTGCGGAAGATTCCCATCCTGTGCCCGTTTGGGCCCGTTCCGGTGGAACTAATTCCGCACGCTAGCGCTGACGGGGAAGGCTGTCAACAGATAAACGGAAACAAGCGGGCATTCCCGGGGGTGTGGGAGTGCTCGACCACCGCCCGGGCACCCGGGCGACGCCTCAGGGCCCGGGCGTCACCTTAGTGCTCGAGGCCGTCCTTGGGCGGGTTGGGCGCGACGCCGCCCTCGGGCGCGAGAGCGGCGTAGTGGTCGGCCATCGCGGGGTAGTAGTCGTCCCACCTGATGTCGTCCGCGCTCTCGCCGCCGAGCACCGCGGACAGCCGGTCCAGGTAGTACTCCCACCCCGGGCCGATGCTGTCGAGGCCCTCGGAGCCGAGACGCTGGGCGAACGTCAGCACCGTGCCGTCCAGGGTCGTCTGGATTCCGACCGTCAGGTGCCAGGTGCCCCTAGGCGTGCGGGTGTCGACCACCAGCCGATGCGGGGGAGAGCAGGCGCGCACCAGGCACTCCTCGCCCTCGGGCTCGTCGGACTCGGCGGTCATGTAGAAGAGCACCCGGCCCGTGCTCTGGTCGGTCTCCCAGCGGCCGATCCACTTCTGAAGATGGTCCGACTCGGCCACATGTGCCCACACGGTCTTGGCGGGCACGTGGTAGACCCGCTGAAAGACGAGCTCGGGGCCGTGCTCGCCGTCGACTACCGTGCCTGTCGCTTCAACCATGGACGTCGCTCCTCACGTGGGATTGTCGTGCGTGCAGTCACTCCACCGGTTCGATGGTGGACGGGTCGTTGTGGCGCGGATTGCCGACCGCCTTGGCCACCTGGTGCCACGTCAGGTCTGGTGCGGGCGCGGCGATGACGTCGAACAGCGTGCCCTGGTCGCTGTCGCGATCGAGCCACGCGTCCACGCCCTCGGGCACCAGCATCACGGGCTGGCGGTCGTGAAGGTCGCGCATCTCGTCGCGGGCGGCCGTGGTGACGATGGTGGTCGACACCAGCCACGGGGCGTCATCGCCCAAGGCCTTGTCCTTCCAGAACTCGTACAGGCCCGCGAAGGCGAGGGGAGCATCGTCCGCAGGGTGGATCCAGTACGGCGTCTTGACCCCGTCCTCGGTGTGCCACTCGAAGTAGCCGCTCGCTGGCACGATGCAGCGGCGCTTGGCGAAGGCGGTGCGGAATGACGGCTTGTCCGCGACGGTCTCCGAGCGCGCATTGATCATGCGAGCGCCGATGCCGGGGTCCTTCGCCCACGACGGCACCAGCCCCCATTTGGCGGCTTCGAGGCGGCGGCCCTGGTCGTCGTCCTCTGCGCGGCCAGGCGCGACGATGGGCACGAGCTGGGTCGGCGCGACGTTCCAGTTGGGAGGCAGCAGGCGGGCGTCGTCGGCCACGGTCGCGATGGCGAAGTGGTCGATGAGGTCCTGCTCCGCGAGGAAGTTCGCATACCTGCCGCACATACGAGCCATTGTGCCTGGGGTGATCGTTGCGTGCCCAGCCAACCCCCGCATCGGCCCGTCTTGTGCGCCGCGAGGGTCTCAGTGCCCAGATTCGGACTTTTTGGGCACTCAGCGCCTCACGGGGTGCAGCTCCGGTTGTCCACAGGGTCTACCGCACCGGGGCGTTTGCCTCTACTCTCAAGGCGCATGAGCAGTGACGCGCTGCGACAGATCGAGAGCCAGGTGCGTGAGCGCATCCGCACCACTGGCCTCGATCCCGTGCGCGAGGCCGATGCGGTCCGCGTCTTGGTCGACGACGCCCTCTCAGCATGGGAGCACCGCGCGCTCGCGGGTTCGGTGCCCGCGCTCAGCGATCCGGGGTCGGCGGCGCGATCGCTCATGGACAACGTGTCCGGATTGGGGCCCCTGCAGCGCTATCTCGATGATCCCGAGATCGAGGAAGTGTGGATCAACTCGCCCACGCAGGTCTTCGTCGCGCGGCGCGGGGTTCCGGAACTCACCCCGACTCTGCTCACGGACGGGATGGTGCGCGACCTCGTCGAGCGGATGCTCAAGCTGTCCGGCCGGCGCCTGGACTTGAGCTCGCCATTCGTGGACGCCACTCTTCCGGGAGGCGAGCGGCTCCACGTGGTGATCCCCGACGTGACGCGCGAGCACTGGAGCGTCAACATCCGCAAGTTCGTGGTGCGCGCGCGGCACGTGAACGACATGGTGAGGCTCGGGGTCCTCACGCAGCAGGCCGCCGACTTCTTGGCGGCGTCGGTGGACGCCGGGCTGAACGTGCTGATCTCGGGTGCGACGCAGGCGGGCAAGACCACCATGCTGGGCGCGCTCGCGGGCTCGATTCCGTCCCGAGAACGCGTCATCTCGTGCGAGGAGGTGTTCGAGGTCGCGGTGCCCACGAGGGACTGGGTGGCGCTGCAGTGCCGGCAGGCCTCGCTCGAGGGGACCGGGGAAATCCCGCTGCGCCGGCTGGTCAAGGAGGCGCTGCGCATGCGTCCCAGCCGCATCATCGTGGGGGAGGTGCGCGAGGCCGAGGCGCTCGACATGCTGATCGGTCTCAACGCTGGAATCCCAGGCATGTGCACGGTGCACGCCAATAGTGCTCGGGACGCCATCACCAAGATGTGCACGCTCCCGCTGCTGGCGGGCGAGAACGTCTCCGATCGATTCGTGGTGCCGACCGTCGCATCGGCCATCGACCTGGTGGTGCACCTCGGGATCGACGCGCACGGCGCGCGGCGGGTGCGCGAGATCGTGGGCGTCTCTGGGCGCGCCGAGGCGGGGATGGTCGAGCTGTCGACCATCTTCCGGCAGGGCGCGTCGGGTCTCGCGCGCGCCGAGGGCCACCCGCCGCGCGACGAGCTCTTCGAGCAGCGCGGACACCGGCTCAGCGAGTTGCTGCGGGGCTCATGACATGGACGCACTGTGGGGGGTGGTGCTCGGCCTGGGGTTGTTCCTGGTGTGGTGGTCGTTCTGGCCGATGCAGGCGACGCCGGTAGGGCCGCGCGACGGTTGGACGGCCCGCACCCAGGATCAATTGGTCCGCGCGGGGGTCACGGGCGTCACCCCCGCAGCGCTCGTGGGGGTCGCCGTGGGCCTTGGTCTCGTCGCATTCGTCGTCGTCGCAGGCCTGTCTGAGTCCGCCCCCATCGGCGCATGCTTCGCGATCCTGGCAGCACGCGCACCTTTCGCTCTGGTCGGTGCCCGGGCGCGCGGCCGCGCACAGGCCACGCGCGAGTTGTGGCCTGACGTGGTGGACTCGCTGGCGTCCGGGATCCGCGCTGGACTCGCGCTCCCGGAAGCAGTCGGGCAGCTCGGCGAGCGAGGCCCCGAGCCGCTGCGCGAGCCGTTCGCGCTGTTCGCCGAGGACTACCGGGCGTCAGGCAGGTTTCATGACTGTCTTGACGCCCTCAAGCTGAGGCTGGCGGACCCGGTGGCGGACCGGCTCGTCGAGACGCTGCGCATCACGCGAGACGTGGGCGGCAGCGATGTGGGTCGGGTGCTCCGCACACTCGCCGACTTCCTCCGAGACGACGCGCGCACGCGCGGAGAGCTCGAGGCTCGCCAGTCGTGGACGGTCAACGCCGCGCGACTGGCGGTCGCTGCGCCGTGGGTGGTGCTCGCGCTCCTCGCGACGCAGGGCAGCAATGCGGCCGCCTACAACTCGGCGGCGGGCGTGGCGGTCCTGGCCCTCGGTGGGGCGAGCACCGTGATCGCGTACCGGCTGATGATGCGGGTGGGGCGACTTCCCGACGAGGCGCGGGTGTTGCGATGACGTGGCTCACGCTCGTGCTTGGCGGCGCCCTCGGCATGGGCGCCGCGCTGGTGCTCGCGTGGGGCGGGGCGCGCCGCGCGACCCTCGAGGCCCGGATCTCGCCGTACCTGCGCACCACAGTCGCGGACGACGTCGCGCGACGCGAGCAGACCGTCACGCCGATGCCAGCCCTCGAACGGCTGCTCGCTCCCGTCGTGCGAGATGCCGGCCGGATGATCAGCCGGTGGGGGTCACCTGCCGCCGACGTCTCACGGCGGCTCCGACGGTCCGGGTCCGGGCTGTCGGTGGAGCAGTTCCGCGCGCAGCAGGTGGTGTGGGGTGCTGCCGGACTCGCCGCGGGCGTTGCGCTGGCCCTCCTGCTCACGGCCACACGGGGCGCCCCCGTGCTGGCGTCGGCGGTGCTCGCGCTGGTGCTTGCCGCAGCGGGGGTCCTCGGGCGCGACGCCGCCCTGTCCCACGCGGTCACCAGGCGGCAGCGGCGACTGGTCGCCGAGCTTCCGACGATCGCGGAGCTGCTGGCGCTGTCGGTCGCGGCGGGGGAGAGCGCCCTGGCGGCGCTCGAGAGGGTGGCGCGGACCACGTCAGGAGAGCTGACCCGAGAGCTCGCGATCGCACTTGCCGATGCGCGGGCGGGGGAGCGGCTGCCGGCGGCGCTCACGCGCATGGCCAGAGAGATGTCCGTGCCGGCTCTGGAGCGGTTCGCGGAAGGCATCGCCACGGCCCTCGAGCGCGGCACGCCGCTCGCCGAGGTGCTGCGCGCACAGGCACAGGACGCCCGCTCCCAGGGTCGCCAGGCCCTGGTCGAGGAGGGCGGTCGGCGCGAGATCGCGATGATGGTGCCGGTCGTGTTTCTGATTCTTCCCGTGACGGTGGTGTTCGCAGTGTTCCCCGGTCTGGTCGCGATCGACCTCGGGGGCTGAACGATGGCGCAAAGGAAACATGACAAGGGGGGACAGCGTGATCCAACGACTGATGACGACACTGGCCGACGATGATCCGGAGCGTGGTGATGTGCCTGGCTGGGTGCTCATCACGCTCATGACGGCGGGGCTCGTGGCCGCGATCTGGGCGCTCGCCGGCCCGGCGCTCGAGGGCTTGTTCACCGATGCGATCGAATCCGTCACGGGCGGCTGACCGCGAGCAGGGATCGGCGGCAGTCGAGTTCGTGCTGGTGGGCACCCTGGTGGTGCTCATCGGGCTCGCGGTGCTGCAACTCGTGCTGGCTCTGCACGTGCGCAACACGTTGACCTCGAGCGCGTACGAGGGGGCGCGCCACGGGGCACGGGCGGACCAGACGCTCGCGGATGGCGTGGCGCGCAGCGAGGAGATGGCTCGAGCATCGATCGGCGCGACAGACATCGTTGCGACTGCGGCCCGCTCATCTGCGGACGGCGCCGACGTCGTGGTCGTGTCGATCGAGGCCGCCGTGCCGCTGGTGGGGCTGTGGGGCCCGAGCACGATGCGGGTCGAGGCGCGCGCATTCGACGAGGCCGGCGGTGACTAGGCGCGAGCGCCTGGGCGGCGACGATTCCGGCGCGGCCCTGGTGGAGTTCCTCGGGATCACCGTGATGATTCTGGTGCCCGTCATCTACGTGGTCATCGCGGCCTCGCAACTGCAGGCGGCGGCCTTCGCGGTGGAGGGCGCGAGCCGCGCCGCGGCGCGGGGGGCGGTGGTCGCGGGCCTCGACGCGCTGGAGAGCGGGGCCACTACGGCCGATGCGCGGGCCGCCTCGGTCGCGCGCGCGGACGCGGCGGTGGCGATGGCCTTGGATGACTTCGCCGTGCGTGGCGACCCGGCGGTCGATCTCGGCTGCGACTCGGACCCGTGCTTCGAGCCCGGCTCCGCAGTGACCGCCGAGGTGCGCGTCCATGTGCCGCTCGCGGGCATGCCAGGAGCAGTCGTGGAGCTGTTGCCGGTCGCCGTCGAGGTGACGGCGGTGGGGCGGTCGCCGGTCGAGGGGTTCGACCCATGAGGTCGCGGATTCGGCTGGTGCGCGAGCGCATGAACGCCGACGAGGGCAGCATCTCGCTGCTCACCCTCGGGTGGGTGCTGATCGCGGTGGTCGCGCTGCTGGTCATGGCAGCGGCCACGCAGCTGCACGTGGACCGGATGCGGCTGGCCTCGCTCGCGGACGAGCTCGCGCTCGCGGCGGCGGATGAACTCGACGTGGGCAGCTACTACTCGGCCACCGCGACGTCGGTCGCACTGGACGAAGGCGCGATGAGGGAAGCGGCGGCCGCATGGCTCGTCGCCGACCCTCGCCCCTGGGTCGAGGAGGTCGGCGTGGTGGACGTGTCGGCGTCGCCCGACGGGACCGCGACGGTCGCGGTCGCGCGGCGCGTGCGGCCGCTGTTCGACATCGAGGCGCTCGCGGCCTTCGGCGACGGCATCATGCTGACTGCAGAGGGTCGTGCCCGCGCCGGCTGACCGTGGCGTCCGTGCTCCTCACCGATGCCCTGCGCCACCCCGCGCCCCCTTCGCCGCCCAGCCGCCCGCCGCGCCCCCTTCGCCGCCCAACCACTCATCGCAAGTGTCGAATTCCGTGCGGTTTGGGGCCCGAGAGTGCACGGAAATCGACACTTGCGGCGGGGTGGGCAGGTGGGTAGCCGGGCCGGTGCGGAGGTAGGTGGCCGGGCCGGCGCGGAGGTGGGCAGCCGGGCAGGGGTCAGCGGGTCGGTTGGCGCTAGGTCGTGAGCCGGTCGTGGTCCAGCACCGCGATGATGCCGGAGACCAGCGACCCATACGCACGATCCTCGACAGTGCCGTACGTGAGCAGCGACGGGTGCGGCGCGAGCCGCGCCACGTGCTCGCGGGTCTCCTCGATCGCCTCACCCTGCACTGGGGCACCGGCGCGGTAGCCGTCGCCCACGAACGGCGGGTCCTGCACCACGAACATCCCCAGCTCGTCGCACGTCTCGTAGAACGCGGGAGACTCGTACACCCCGACGCCGTCGACATGCAGCACGCCCACCCCGGCGTCGCGCTGCTCCTCGACACGCGCCCGGACGTCCTCGGCGGCGATCCGGGCCAGCACGGTGTCGAGTGGCATCCACCGCTCGACCCGCAGGTCGAGCGGGCGGCCATTGACCGTGACGCTCACCTGCTCGGTGCGCGGAGACACCTGGGGCGTCTCGGGAGACTCGACCCCCGCATCGGCCACATTGACCGCGCCGGTCAGCACGGCGGAGCGGAACCCGATCCGTCGCACGTGCGTATCCAGGCGCTCGTCGGTCGAGTGCAGGTCCACCACCAGGTCGTACAGCCGAGCGGGGCCGTGGCCGTGGGGCCACCAGGCCTCGACATGCGGCGCCTCGACCGTGACCACGCCCGTGACCTCGCCAGGCGGTATCTGCGCGCTGGCCTCCGCGCCTGCGACGGTCGCGTAGACGGTCAGCGGCTCGCCTGACGCGCGCTCGACGCGCACGTGCACCTGCACCCGGCCGGAGTCGCCGTCGAGGGTCACGAGCGGGCGCACCTCGTCGAGCCGCGCCACGCGCCAGCGTTCGATCCGTACGCCGCCCCAGATGCCGGCGGTGTGGGCGGGCGGCCCACCGAAGGGCCCGAATCCCCATGCCATCTTGCGCACGCCCCGGTAGGCGCGCGAGACGTCGCCGTGCCGCGCATCGGCGTCGATCCCGCGTGCGTACGCGAGCGCCGACACGAAGTCCACCGTCAGGGTGTTGGCGCCGCCCTGCACCAGCTCTCGCACATCGAACCGGTAGGAGCGGTGCATGTTCTTGGTGCGCGCGATCTCGATGTCGTTGAGCCTGACCGCGGCGACCGTGTCGAGGCCGTCGAACACCACGTCCACGCGCTCGCCGGGCGTCGCCGGGGTGGCCGCGAACTCGGTGGCGTAGCGCCACTCGCACCAGGCCATCCAGTCCGCAGCGGTGCCGTCCTCGCGGGGACCGTCGGCGAGCAGCCCTGCGCGGTCGAGGTCCAGCGGCACCGACCCGGGCACCTGGGCTGGCACGGTTGCGCGCTCCACGACTGAGGGGGCGTCGCCGCCGGTATGCGTCAGGGTCCAGCCCTCATGGATGGGATTGGAGACGAAGGTGACGGCGGACAACGGCGGCTCCGGAAAGGGTCGACGCGGGCAGGGGGACGAGCGACAGTCTCGCACGGCAAGGCGCCTTGCTGCAGTGGCTCGCGCGCGGCGAGGGCCGTAGGTCCCAGGCACGGGTCCATGCGCAGGCGTAGCGTCGAGGTATCGCCGATGGCACCCGACCAGGACGCCACGGCGCAGTACATGGACCGGCTCGCACCGCCACCCACGGGACGAGTCTCACCAGGGAGGACAACACCATGACCGCCACCGACATCCCCACCACCGCAGCCGCCGACTCCGCCGCACACGAGGCCGAATGGCGCTCGTTCGCGCGCGGACCGTGGTCCGACGGCATCGACGTGCGTGGGTTCATCCAGGCCAACTACACCCCGTACGAGGGCGACGCCTCATTCCTCGAAGGCCCCACCGAGCGCACCGTTCGCGCCTGGGAGTCCATCACGGCGCTGTTCCCGCAGGAGCGCGAGAAGGGCGTCTACGACGTCGACGCCACCACTCCCTCCTCGATCACCGCCCACGGTCCGGGCTACGTGCGTGAGGGCGAGGACGTCATCGTCGGCCTCCAGACCGATGCGCCGCTCAAGCGCGCGATCATGCCCTACGGCGGCTGGCGCATGGTCGCCAACGCCCTGGAGACCTACGGCTACGAGGTCGACCCTCAGCTCGAGAAGATCTTCAGCGAGTACCGCAAGACCCACAACGCGGGCGTGTTCGACGTCTACCCGCCGAACGTGCGCGCGGCTCGCCGCTCCCACATCATCACTGGACTTCCGGACGCCTACGGCCGCGGCCGCATCATCGGCGACTACCGCCGCGTGGCGCTGTACGGCGTGGACGCGCTCATCGCGGCCAAGAAGGCCGAGCGCATGGGCCTCGACATGGACCGCTCCACCGAGGACGTGATCCGCGACCGCGAGGAGAACGCCGAGCAGGTGCGTGCTCTCCAGGAGCTCAAGCAGATGGCGGCGAGCTACGGCTACGACATCTCGGGCCCGGCGAGCAACTTCCGCGAGGCCGTCCAGTGGCTGTACTTCGCCTACCTGGGCGCGGTCAAGGAGCAGAACGGCGCCGCGATGTCGCTGGGCCGCACCTCGACGTTCCTGGACGTCTTCGCGGCACGCGACCTGGCCGAGGGCACGCTCGACGAGTCCGAGATCCAGGAGGTCGTGGACGACTTCGTCATCAAGCTGAGGATCGTCCGGTTCCTGCGCACGCCCGAGTACGACGCCCTGTTCTCGGGCGACCCCACGTGGGTCACCGAGTCGATCGGCGGCATCGGCGACGACGGCCGGCCGCTGGTCACCAAGAGCTCGTTCCGGTTCCTCCAGACCCTGTACAACCTGGGCCCCGCCCCCGAGCCGAACCTGACGGTCTTCTGGTCCGAGAAGCTGCCCCAGGGGTTCAAGGACTTCTGCGCGCAGGTGTCGATCGACACCTCGTCGATCCAGTATGAGACCGACGAGCTGATCCGCTCTCAGTGCGGGGACGACGCGGCCATCGCGTGCTGCGTGTCCGCGATGGAGGTCGGCAAGCAGATGCAGTTCTTCGGTGCCCGCGTCAACCTCGCCAAGGCGATGCTCTACGCGATCAATGGCGGCCGGGACGAGATCTCGGGCAACCAGGTGGCCCCGGTGAGCGCCCCGCTGACGGGGGAGGTGCTCGACTACGACGAGGCCCTCGCCGCGTTCGACGGCCTCATGGACTGGCTCGCGCAGACGTATGTGGACGCCCTCAACTGCATCCACTACATGCACGACAAGTACGCCTACGAGCGCCTGGAGATGGCGCTGCACGACGGCTCGATCCTGCGCACCATGGCGTGCGGCATCGCCGGCCTGTCCGTGGCCGCCGATTCGCTCAGCGCGATGAAGTACGCGACCGTCCGCCCCATCCGGGACGAGACCGGACTCGCGGTCGACTACGAGGTCGAGGGGGAGTACCCCACCTTCGGCAACGACGACGACCGGGTCGACGACATCGCGGTCGAGCTGGTGCAGCGCTTCATGTCGAAGGTGCGCGAGCAGCCCACCTACCGCGGCGCGAAGCACACGCAGTCGGTGCTGACCATCACCTCGAATGTGGTCTACGGCAAGCACACCGGCAACACCCCCGACGGTCGCCGTCTGGGCGAGCCCTTCGCTCCGGGCGCCAACCCGATGAACGGCCGCGACACTCACGGCATCGTCGCCTCGGCGCTGTCGGTCGCGAAGCTGCCGTACGCGGACGCTCAGGACGGCATCTCGCTCACCACCACGGTGGTGCCCGCCGGTCTGGGCCGCGACAAGCCGGAGCAGATCCAGAACCTGGTGGGCGTGCTCGACGCGTACTCGGTCTCCCACGGCTTCCACATGAACGTCAACGTGCTCAACCGTGAGACGCTCGAGGACGCCATGGAGCACCCGGAGAAGTACCCGCAGCTGACGATCCGGGTCTCCGGATACGCCGTGAACTTTGTGCGGCTCACCCGCGAGCAGCAGCTCGACGTGCTCTCGCGCACCTTCCACGGCGGCCTCTGAGCCGTTGCCGGGAGAGGTGCACCGTCCCGACGCCGGGACGGTGCACCTCGAACGAAACAGTCCCCGACTCGCGCCTGAGGAGGTGCACGATGACCGACAGCCCCGTATCGGTCAACATCAAGCCAGGACCGCCCATGGAGGTTGCGGACGCCGAGATGGCCGAATCCGAGAGGATCGTCGACCACACGGCAGGTTCCATCCACTCGTGGGACCTGGTGATCGGCGCCGACGGACCCGGCACCCGCATGACCGTGTTCATGGCCGGCTGCGGCATGCGCTGCCAGTACTGCCACAACCCGGACACGTGGCGCATGAAGAACGGCGTCCGTCACACCGTCGATGAGGTCATGCAGCGCCTCACTCGCTACCAGAAGGTCATGGATGTGACCGGCGGCGGGCTCACCATCTCCGGCGGCGAGCCCCTGCTGCAGTCCAAGTTCGTCACGCATGTCTTCCACCAGGCTCACGAGCTCGGCATCCACACCGCGCTCGACACCGCGGGCCTGCTCGGCTCGCGCCTGACCGACGAGGACCTCGAAGACATCGACCTCGTGCTGCTCGACATCAAGTCGGGCCTGCCGGAGACCTACAAGCAGGTCACGGGCCGGCCCCTGCAGCCCACGCTGGACTTCGCGGAGCGGCTGTCGCGCCTGGGCAAGAAGATGTGGGTGCGGTTCGTGCTGGTGCCGGGCCTCACCGACGCCGAGGACAACGTCGACGCCATCGGCGAGTTCGTCTCGACTCTCGACGGGGTGGAGCGGATGGAGATCCTGCCCTTCCACCAGATGGGCGAGTACAAGTGGGAGGCGACCGGCGAGCCGTACCTGCTCTCGGACGCCAAGCCCCCCTCGGACGAGTTGATCGCGCGCGTCAAGGCGCAGCTCGAGTCCTACGACCTGCCGGTCACGGTGGCGTGACGGCGTTGCGCAGACATATACCCCTAGGGGTATACTTCACCTCATGAACACTCGCACCATGCGCGCGGCCATCGTTGCCGTGCTCGCCGCTTTTGCCCTGTCCGCATGCACGACCGGTGAGGACGCCGGCACCGACGGTCCTGTCGCGTTCGACGGAGCGCACGTGGCAAGCACGGCCTTCGCGGAGGCCGCGGAGGCCGAGGGCGTCACCGTCGTCGACGTGCGCACGCCGGGTGAGTTCGCGGAGGGCCACCTTCCCGGCGCGGTCAACATCGACGTGTCGTCGCCCACCTTCGCCGATGCGGTCGCTGAGCTGGACTCGGACGGCGCCTACGCCGTCTACTGCCAGTCCGCCAACCGTTCCCGCGTGGCCATCGACCAGATGGCAGAGGCGGGCCTCACGGGCACCGTGGGGCTCGAGGGCGGCATCCTCGCCTGGAACGGCGACCTGGCCAGCTGACGCGCCCGCCAGGGCTCAGGGCTCGGGCTGAAGCAGCTCCCCAGTACGGAAGCCATGGGCCGTACGCACCGCGAGCGCCAGCACGAATGCGCTCGCCAGCGCCAGCGTGACGCCGCCCGCCCACGCGTAGAAATCGCCCGACCCCTCGTGGAAGGCGGAGATGAACGCGACCGCAGCCGCGGCCAGGGGAAACGTGTAGGCCCACGCGGGCAGCGCGAAGGGCGCCGCGCGCAGCGCTCCCGCGTGGACGGCCAGCGTGATCATGTTGAACAGCGTCACGGCCAGCAGGATGCGACCCAACGGGTCCGACCACTCCCCGCCCAGGCGCACCCAGGCGATCGCCGCGACCGCGGGAGGCGCGACCATGATGGCCAGCGTGGGGGCGAGTCGCGGCGGGATGACGCCGTGGACGAACAGCCGCGTCAGCACGATCGGGAGCAGGCCGAGCCAGTACAGGATCCCGACGCCGAAGAAGAACCACGAAATGTCGACGGGTGCGTGCTCGACTCCCGCGAGCGGCACCACGAGGTTGCCGACCACCGGGATGAACCATGCCGGATGGACATGGACGTGCGTGAGCTGGGCGTCCGTGGACCACGTGCGGATGACCCACACGGAGACGAGCAGCATGGTGCCGGCGCCTGCCCACCACAGCACGGCGGATGTGGGTCCATGGTGGGGCTGCAGCCCCACCGCGGTGACGAGCGTGGCGATCGGGATCGTGGCGGTGAAGGCCGTGCGGATGGGGTGGCGCCATTCGGCTGCGACCACCTGCGGGTGCCTCACGGTCTTCACTCCGTACGCGATGAGCAGCGCTGCCAGCACCGCGACCGCGGTCCACGCCAGGACGGCACCGATGGCGCCGGGCACCGGCCAGGCGTCTGAGGCACGGTTCCAGGCGGCGGCGAGCCCGCCTATGCCCATGACCATGGCGAAGGCCCCCACGGGCAGGTGGGCGACGGACGGGCGGCTGACGTCGGGCATCGGTTCTCCTCACGGGACGTGCCGAACTCTCGGCACCGGGACCGACTCCAGCCTATGCACCAGGCGGTACGTCGCGTGCGAGCGCGCCTGCCCGCACAGGCTCCGCTCGAAGTGACCTAAGTCCCTGGGAGAAGGGCCGCGGGCAGGCAACGATGGTGGGCATCGAACCAGTTCCCCGGAGGGAGAACGATGATGTCCATTCTGAGTCGCGAGAGCACGATTGCTCCGCCCGGATACAACCGCTGGATGGTGCCGCCGGCCGCTCTCGCCGTGCACCTGAGCATCGGCCAGGTGTACGCCTTCAGCGTCTTCAAGGACGCGCTGATCGAGCGCTTCGACGCGAGCCACACGCAGATCGGCATGATCTTCTCGATCTCGATCGTGATGCTCGGCCTGTCCGCAGCCTTCGGCGGCCGGTGGATGGAGCGCACCGGCCCCCGTGCCGCGATGGTGCTCGCCGCATTCGCCTGGGGCGCAGGCTTCGCCGTCGCGTCGCTGGGCGTCTCGATGGGCCAACTGTGGCTCGTCTACCTCGGCTACGGCGTCCTCGGCGGCATCGGGCTCGGCATGGGCTACATCTCGCCCGTCTCGACCCTCATCAAGTGGTTCCCGGACCGCCCGGGCCTCGCCACTGGTCTCGCGATCATGGGCTTCGGCGGTGGCGCGATGGTCGCCGCTCCGCTCTCGCAGTACCTGCTCAGCACCTACGCGGCCACACCGGCCGATGCGCTCGTTCCGGCCTTCCTCACGCTCGGGGGGATCTACTTCCTGCTGATGCTCGCGGGCGCCGCCGTGGTGCGCGTGCCCCCCAAGGGCTGGGCGCCCGCCGGCTACGTGCCCTCCACGCGCCGGAAGAGTCTCTCCAGCGGCGGCCAGGTGAGCGCCACCAACGCGATCAAGACCCCCGCGTTCTGGCTGCTGTGGATCGTGCTGTTCACGAACGTCACCGCCGGCATCGGCATCCTCGAGAACGCCAAGCCCATGGTGGAGGACTTCTTCCCCGCCATCACCGCTGCGGCGGCCGCCGGGTTCGTGGGGCTGCTGTCGCTGGCCAACATGGCCGGCCGCATCGGCTGGTCGAGCCTGTCGGACGTCATGGGACGCAAGCTCACGTACGTGATGTACCTGGGTGTGGGGGCCGTCGCGTACGTGATCATCGCAATCGCGGGCCCCTCCGCGATGGTGCTGTTCGTGCCGCTGGCGGTGCTGATCATCAGCTTCTACGGCGGCGGCTTCGCCACCATCCCCGCCTACCTCAAGGACGTGTTCGGCGAGTTCGAGGTGGGCGCGATCCACGGGCGGCTCCTGACCGCCTGGTCCGCCGCCGGCGTGGCCGGGCCGCTGATCGTCAACTCGGTGCTCGACAATCTCGAGGCGCAGGGGCTTGAGGGCGGCGAGCTGTACCGGCCGTCGCTGCTGATCATGGTGGGCGTGCTGGTGGTGGGCTTCATCGCCAACCTGCTGGTCAAGCCCGTGGCGGCGAAGTGGCACGAGAAGGCCGACGCCGTGCCCGACCACGAGCTCGACGCGTCCAAGGACGCCTCAGAAGACGCCGCCGAGCTGCCCACGCTCGCAGAGACGAAGGGATGATCATGACGACCAAGAAGACGGCCCCGACCCGCAACAACCCCCTGGCCCTCGGGCTGTGGGTGGTGGTGGGGTCCGGCCTCATCTACGGCGTGACGCAGACGGCGATCAAGGCCGCGGCGCTGTTCACCGGCTGACCGGAGACCCCATCGCGCGCCTCATCAGGTCCTCGGTGTCCAAAACCACAGTATCCGGGCACTGAACACCTTGCAGGGCGCACAAGGCGCACAGGGCGGCACTTCCTCACGGAAGTGCCGCCCTTTCCGCGCGCCGAGACAACCCAGCCCCGGCATCGGCCGTGGGCCCTAGGTCCCCGGGACCATTGCCCCTGAGAAATCGCGATCGGCGGGCATAGCGTCTAAGCATCAGGGCGCACCCCGCGTCCTCCCTCGGAAGGAATCGAGATGACCGCCACCACTGAGTCGCCGGCCACCGTCACTGCGGTCGCCGACGCCATCGACCAACTCGTCGAGAACGCCCAGCAGGCGCTCGCGGCGTACGCGACGTTCACGCAGGACGACGTGAACCTGCTCGTCAAGAAGGCGTCCGTCGCGGCGCTGAACCAGCACGGCGCGCTCGCCGTCATGGCCGTCGAGGAGACCGGCCGCGGCGTGTTCGAGGACAAGGCCGTGAAGAACATCTTCGCGTGTGAGCACGTGACCCACTCGATGGCCACCATGAAGACCGTGGGCGTCATCAACGAGGACCCGATCCTGGGAATCACCGAGATCGCCGAGCCCGTGGGCGTGGTCGCCGGCGTCACCCCGGTCACCAACCCCACGTCGACCGCGATCTTCAAGTCGCTCATCGCGCTGAAGACCCGCAACCCGATCATCTTCGCCTTCCACCCGAGCGCGCAGCGGTCCTCCGTGGCCGCCGCCCGCATCGTGCGCGACGCGGCGATCGAGGCCGGCGCCCCCGAGAACTGCATCCAGTGGGTCGAGGTGCCGTCGCTCGAGGCCACCAACGCCCTGATGAACCACGACGGCGTCGCGATGATCCTGGCCACCGGCGGCAACGCGATGGTCAAGGCGGCCTACAGCTGCGGCAAGCCCGCTCTGGGCGTCGGCGCCGGCAACGTGCCGGCCTACGTGCACGAGTCGGCGAACCTCAAGCGCGCCGTCAACGACATCGTGGTCTCCAAGGCCTTCGACAACGGCATGGTGTGCGCCTCCGAGCAGGCCGCGATCCTCGACGCGTCCATCTACGACGACGCCATGGCGCTGTTCGACAGGTTGCACGCCTACCGGGTCACCCCGGAGGAGAAGGCCAAGCTCGAGGAGCTGATCTTCGGAGTCCAGGCCAACGGCGAGAACTGCGCCGGCGCCAAGCTCAACCCCGCCGTCGTGGGCAAGAGCCCCCAGTGGATCGCCGAGCAGGCCGGCTTCGAGGTCCCCGAGGAGACCTCGATCATCCTGGCCGAGGTCTCCCTCGTGGGCGAGTCCGAGCCCCTGACCCGCGAGAAGCTGTGCCCGGTTCTGGCCGTCCTGCGTGCCGAGAGCACCGAGCAGGGCGTGTCGCTCGCCGAGCAGATGGTCGAGTTCCACGGCCTTGGCCACTCCGCCGCGATCCACGCGGAGGACAAGGACCTGATCCAGGAGTTCGGCCGTCGCGTCAAGGCGGTCCGCGTGATCACCAACTCGCCCTCCAGCCAGGGCGGGATCGGCGACATCTACAACGCCTTCATGCCGTCGCTGACGCTCGGCTGCGGCTCGTACGGCAAGAACTCCGTGAGCTCCAACGTCACCGCCGTGAACCTCATCAACGTCAAGCGCATCGGCCGGAGGAACAACAACATGCAGTGGTTCAAGGTGCCCGCGAAGACGTACTTCGAGCCCAACTCGATCCAGTACCTGCGCGACATGCCGGACGTCGAGCGCGTCACGATCATCACGGACGCGACCATGACGCAGATCGGCCTCGTCGACAAGATCCTGGACGTGCTCCACCGCCGCAGCAACGGCGTGTCCGTCCAGATCATCGACAACGTCGAGCCGGAGCCGTCCATCAACACCGTCAAGGCCGGTGCCGAGGTGCTCCGCGCCTTCAAGCCCGACACCCTGATCGCCCTGGGCGGCGGCTCACCCATGGACGCCGCGAAGGTCATGTGGCTCATGTACGAGCACCCGGACGTGGTGTTCTCGGACCTGAAGGAGAAGTTCTTCGACGTCCGCAAGCGCGCATTCACGTTCCCCAAGCTGGGCGAGCTCGCCAAGCTGGTGTGCATCCCGACCACCTCGGGCACCGGCGCGGAGGTGACGCCGTTCGCGGTGATCACCGACACGGACACCGGGCGCAAGTACCCGCTGGCCGACTACGCGCTCACTCCCACCGTGGCGATCATCGACCCGGTGCTGACGGCGAACCTGCCTTCGCGGGTCGCGGCCGACTCCGGATTCGACGCGCTCACCCACGCGACCGAGGCCTACGTCTCGGTCTACGCCAACGACTTCACCGATGGCATGGCGCTGCAGGCGATCCGCCTGGTGTTCGAGAACATCGAGGAGTCCGTGACCGTGGGCGGCAGCGCCGTCAAGGCGCGCGAGAAGATGCACAACGCCGCGACGATCGCCGGCATGGCGTTCGGCAACGCGTTCCTGGGGCTCGTCCACGCGATGAGCCACGTGACCGGCTCGATGTTCCACGTCGCGCACGGCCGCACCAACGCCATCTACCTGCCGCACGTGATCCGCTACAACGGTCGCGTCCCCACCAAGCCCACCTCATGGCCCAAGTACGAGTCCTACGTGGCGCCGGAGCGGTTCCAGGAGATCGCGAAGATGCTCGGTCTCGCGCACTCGACCCCGGAGGAGGCCGTGGAGGCCTACGCCGTCGCCGTCGAGCAGCTGCGCGACAAGGTGGGCATCGAGCGGTCCTTCAAGCAGGTGGGCGTGGACGAGACGGACTTCATGTCCTCGCTCGACACGCTGGCCATGAACGCCTACGAGGACCAGTGCGCACCGGCCAACCCGCGCGTGCCGATGCTCGCTGACATGAAGGTCATGATGGAGGCCGCCTACTACGGCATCACCTACGAGGAGGCCAAGGGCCGCGTGGTCGCCGAGGCCCCCTCGGCCGCAGGCGCCGAGAAGAAGGCCCCTGCCGCCAAGAAGGCGCAGACCAAGAAGGCCGCGAAGTAGTCGGAGCGCTCGCGGGGCAGTCGCCCCGCGAGCGTGATCCGTGAACCGTCGCCGGTCAGGACACACCCGGCGCGAGCGACAGCCCCGGCGCGATTCCCAAGCGCCGGGGCTTTCGTATGTCCCGCATCGGCCCTGTGCCTCGCGGAATGCGGGTACGGCCGATGCGGTTGTCGGTGGCGTACCGACGAAAGGGGTGCAGCATGATCGCTATACGCAAGCACGCAGCAGTTCTGGTCGGGGCCGGCATCCTGACGCTCGGTCTCACCGGTTGCGGAGACGCCGACGCCGGCGACGTGGTCGACGAGTCCACCGCCGAGGTGTCGGAGGGCGCCGAGGAACTCGAAGAGGGCTTTGAAGAAGGCGTCGAGGAGCTCGACGAAGAAGTGAACGAAGAGGACTAGCCTCCTCCGCGCCGCTGGCCCCGCCCCCACGTCAGGGGGCGGGGCCAGTCGCATGTGAGCGCCGTGTGAGCGCCGGGCTTGCGGTACGCGCGGTGACCCGCAAAGGTGGCGGGCCAGGGCTCACGCTTTCGCACGACTTCCGACCGGATGGAGCGCACGAACATGGCACTTCGGACCTCAGCCGCCGCAATGGTCACGCTGACGGGGGCCGCCCTGTTGCTGACCGCGTGTGGCGCAGGCGACGACGCAGACGACGGCGATGAGGGCGCGTTGCAGATCGAGACCAGCGCCGAGACCGAGACGGATGCCGATCCCGGTACGGCGGGCGCGGACGCCGCCGAGGGGTCGGACTCGACGGGCGAGGGGCTTCCCGACGACAGCACGGTGGTTCTCGCGGGCGCCACTTACGAGTACACGATTCTCTGCACGCTTGGGGGCGACGTGGTCGACCTCGCGATGACCGGCGCGGCCGCCCCGGGCCCCTTCACCGCCGCTTTCGGCGCGGGCGACCCCGTCGACAGCATCTCTCTCGCGATTGATGGAACCACGTGGCGGACAGACTCGAACGGCGACTACGGGGAGCTGCTGAGCCTCGACGTCGATGTCGATGGGGGCGCCGCGAGCGGCTCCGCCGTCTTCGAGGACGATACGGGACAGACCGCGGACGGGACCTTCGACCTCGTCTGCACCGGTCTCTGAGCCGCACGACCCTTCACCCGCCCGCCCTACACCGAGGACGACATGTCGCATCCACCTGACCACATCATCGGCCGCACCTTCAGAGCAGCGGGCGCGGTGGCGTTGGTGCTCGCGTTGGCCGCGTGCGGCACCGATGATTCCGCAGAGGTGGGCGCGGGAGGATCCGAGATCAGCGAGAGCCCCAGCCCCACGGCTGACACCACGTCCACGCCCGCCCCGGAGGAGCCCGCCTCTCCCGAACCCGAACCCACTCCCACCGGCGGCGGGGCCGTCGCGCCGAGCGCGGAGGCCGGCGCGGATTCCGGCTCGGGCCAGGTGAGCTACGTCGAGTTCGGGGACGTGCGCTACGAGGCCGAATCGATGGAGTGCAGCCGCAATGACGGCGGCTTCGAGTTCGGCGGCGACGCGACGGGACCGTATGCGGGCATGGTGACGATCGGCGGGGTGTTCGGCGTGGGTTCGGCGGAGGACCCGCCGGACGTGGCATTCGCGATGTTCGATGCCGGTGACAGCGGCCAGTGGTCCGCGATGAGCGAGGTCGGAGGGTTCAGCATCGGGTCGCTCTCGGGCGTGAGCTACGACGCCGCCGGGGCATCAGGAGAGGGCACGTTCGCCTTCCACATGGGCGGCGACATCGACCCCGCGTCTGAGTCCGGCCGGTTCGAGTTCTTCTGCTGATGCGAGCAGGCGGCGCCGCTCCGACGTCGACCGGCGGATGACCGCTGACACGACCCGAGAAGCCGTGACGGCACCGGCCGTCACTCCATATGAACACGAGAGGAGAGGCGCTGGCACGCGCCGGAGGAGGAGAACAGCATGTCGATGAGGGCAACTGCACGGGGCACGGTGATGGTGGCGGGAGCGGCGCTCGCTCTCGGCGCCTGCGGCGCGGGAGACTCCGAGGACGGAGCAGACGCGTCCGGCGGCGAGGCCTCGGGTCCCGATATCACGGTGGGGGCCGATGAGCTCGACGTCCAGCTCCTATGCTCCCAGAACCCAGACCAACCCGGTGTGCTGATGGTGAGCAGCATCGGCACCGACGTCGACGTTCTCGATGCCACCCTCGGCGGCGACGATGACCACGTGTATGTCGAAGTGGACGACGTGTACTGGGAGGCGAGCGAGAACCTTGGCGAGATCACGTCGCTGGACGTCGACGCCGAGGGGAGCCGTGCCAGCGGGGAGGCCACCTTCGAGAACCAGGACGGCGACACCGAAGAGGGATCCTTCGACCTGTCGTGCTGACGGGTGCGGTGGCCCGCTCACGGGCACCGGGTCGGCGGCGGTGGCGTGGCTGAACTCTCTCGGCCGTGCCACCGCCAGTAGACTTGACCGTCGTGGCTACCGACTTTCCTGCAGAGATCTCAGCACTGCGCACGACCTTCGACCAGATCGAGGCCGTGACCGATCCCGACACCCTGCGCTCTCAACTGGCAGAGCTCGAGGATCAGGCCGCGTCTCCGGACCTGTGGGACGACCAGGACAACGCTCAGGCGGTCACCCAGAAGCTCAGCAACACCAAGTCCGAGCTCGACCGACTGAGCACGTTCCGCCAGCGTATCGACGACCTCGAGGTGCTGGTCGAGATGGCCGTCGAGGGCGACGACGCCGAGACTCTCGCCGAGGCCGATGACGAGTTCCTGAAGCTCCGCGCGGACCTGTCCGCGATGGAGGTCCGCACTCTCATGACCGGCGAGTGGGACGAGCGCAACGCCGTCGTCACGATCCGTTCCGGCGCCGGCGGAGACGACGCTACGGACTTCGCAGAGATGCTGCTGCGCATGTACCTGCGCTGGGCCGAGCGCCACGGCTACGCGACCAAGGTGCTCGACACCTCCTACGCGGAGGGGGCCGGCATCAAGTCGGCGACGTTCGAGATCTCGGCCCCGTACGCCTTCGGGATCATGTCCGTCGAGGCCGGCACGCACCGCCTGGCCCGCATCAGCCCGTTCGGCTCCGCCGACAAGCGCCAGACCAGCTTCGCGGCGGTCGAGGTGATCCCGCTCATCGAGGGCACCGACCACATCGAGGTGCCGGAGACGGACATCAAGGTCGACGTGTTCCGTTCCTCGGGGCCGGGCGGTCAGTCCGTGAACACCACGGACTCGGCGGTGCGCATCACTCACCTTCCGACGGGCCTGGTCGTATCGATGCAGGACGAGAAGAGCCAGATTCAGAACCGTGCCGCCGCGATGCGCGTGCTCCAGTCCCGGCTGCTGCTGCTCAAGAAGCAGGAGGAGGCCGCGCAGAAGAAGGAGCTCGCCGGAGACATCAAGGCGAGCTGGGGCGACCAGATGCGCTCCTACTTCCTGTACGGCCAGCAGCTCGTGAAGGACCTGCGCACGGGCCACGAGGTGGGCAACCCCCAGGTCGTGTTCGACGGCGACATCGACGGGTTCATCGACGCGGGCATCCGCTGGCGCCGCCAGCAGGTCGACGCGGACTGAGGGCCGTCCGCCGGCCCGTCAGCGGCGGGCCCGATGCAGCCGCGGACCTGATCCGGATAGTCGGCTATCGCGGCCTCGACTTCTGCCGAGATGGGTGGGGGATTGCTTGATGCCTTCACCGTCTCTGCAACCTCCCGTCCCTGGTTGATCGATGCCATCCGGGGGTGATCTCCCTGTGCGAGCCCTCGGCTGGACCGGACGGGTGTGATCCATGTCGCATCGACCGCATCGGCGCGCCTACGGTAAGGGGCGTGCGGGGCTTCTTACCCTGCAGGAAGCGCGAGTCCAACCCCTCGCGTCCGGTGGCATGATTCGACTCGATAACGTCAGCAAGGTCTACACGCGTGGAGCGAGGCCTGCCCTCGACAACATCTCCGTGGAGATCGAGCGAGGCGACTTCGTCTTCCTGGTGGGCTCCTCGGGGTCCGGCAAGTCGACCTTCCTCAAGCTCATCCTGCGCGAAGAGCGCTCGACCGCGGGCGACGTGTTCGTCGCGGGGCGCCACCTCAACCGGCTGTCGAGCTGGCGAGTGCCGCACCTGCGCCGCGAGATCGGCGCCGTGTTCCAGGACTTTCGGCTGCTGCCCAACAAGACCGTCTACCAGAACGTGGCGTTCGCGCTGCAGGTGATCGGCAAGTCCAAGCGGGACATCCAGACGAACGTGCCTGAGATGCTCGAGCTGGTGGGGCTCGCGGGCAAGGAGCGGCGCATGCCGCACGAGCTCTCCGGCGGCGAGCAGCAGCGCGTCGCGATCGCGCGCGCCTTCGTCAACCACCCGCCGATCCTGCTGTGCGACGAGCCGACCGGAAACCTCGACCCCGGCACGTCCGTGGGGATCATGCGCCTGCTCGACCGCATCAACCGCACGGGCACCACCGTGCTGATGGCGACGCACGACGACGAGATCGTGGACCAGATGCGCAAGCGCGTGATCGAGCTCAAGGGCGGACGGCTCGTCCGCGACCAGGACCGCGGCGTGTACGGCCTGGAGACGGTGTGAGGCGCGCGGCATGAGAATTCGGTTCATCCTGGGCGAGGTCGCGAGCGGACTGCGCCGCAACTCGACGATGGCGCTGTCCGTCGTGCTCGTCACGTTCGTGTCGCTCACCTTCGTGGGCGCCGCTGCGCTCACCCAGATGCAGGTGCAGCAGCTGCGTGACGCCTGGTACGGCGAGGTCGAGGTGTCGATCTTCCTGTGCCCCGAGAACTCGCTGTACGAGCAGTGCGCCGCCGGGCCCGTGTCGCCCGACCAGGAGGACGACATCCGTTCGGTGCTCGAGGAGGGATCCGTCGCCGACATCGTCGACGAGGTCTACTACGAGACCCGCGAAGAGGTGTTCGAGAACATCGTGGGTGCCGACGAGACCGGCGTCTACTCGCAGCTCGAGCCCGCGGACCTGGGTCCCGTGTTCCGCGTCAAGCTCACCGACCCCGAACAGTTTCAGGTCGTGGCCGATGCCACCGAGGGCCTGCCCGGCGTCGAGGAGGTGAATGATCAGCGCGAGGTGTTCGACGAGCTGTTCCGGTTCCTCAACGCGGCCACGTTCATCGCCGCCGGCCTCGCCGCGGTCATGATGCTCGCCGCGGTGCTGCTCATCACCACGACCATCCGGTTGAGTGCTCTGAGCCGTCGTCGTGAGACTACGATTATGCGCATGGTCGGTTCATCGAAGAGCCTGATACAGATGCCCTTCATGCTCGAGGGCGCTGTTGCGGCGACCCTGGGCGCGTTCATGGCCATCGGGGGTCTGTGGCTCGCTGCGCGCTACTTCATCGAGGACTGGCTGCACGGCTCGATCGCGTGGGTCGACTACGTGGGCCGCGACGATGTGTGGACCGTGGCCCCGTGGCTGCTCGCGATCGCGGTGGGCCTCGCCGCCCTCGCCTCACTTGCCACGCTCGGGAGGTACACGCGCGCATGACCGCCACCCGCCGACTGTCCCTGCTCATCGTCGCGATGCTCGTCGCCGCCATCCTCGGCGGCTACGCCGTGGGCGCCTCGGCGCTCTCGCCGCAGAGCGTGCAGCAGACGTCGCCCGACGACTATCAGGATGAGATCGACGAGACCGAGCGTGAGCGCGAGGCCGCCGAGCGGCGTGCCGAGGAGCTCGCGCACGAGCTCGAGAACACCGATGCGCGGATCGTCGAGGCGGACGCCAAGCTGCGTGCGCTCGAGGAGGAGCTCCCCGTGCTGCAGGCCCAGCTCGAGGAGGCCGAGCGCGAGGTCGACTCGGCCATCATCGAGCAGGGCATCGTGGCGGACAAGCTGACGGCCGCAGAGGCGCAGGACCGCGCCATCAGCGTCCAGATCTCCGAGGACGAGGAGCGCACCGCGAACCTCGAGGCGCTCGTTGCAGCCATCGCCCGCGAGACGTACAAGGGCAACGACGGCTCGGCGGGACTCGCGATCGTGTTCGGCTCGGCCGACACCCAGGACTTCATCGACGAGTACACGGCACAGCAGTCGGCGGCGCGCGTGCAGAGCAACGCGCTGGGCGAGCTCGAGGAGATCGCTGCAGTCAATCGCAACCGGGGCGCCCGTCAAGAGGCGGTGCGCGAGTACATCGTCGAGCTGAAGGCCGAGGCCGATGCGCTGGTGATCGAGCTCCAGGCGGCGCGCGACGTCGCTGAGGAGGCTCGCGACGAGGTGCAGGCGCTGCTCGACGAGCAGCAGGAGCTGCGTGACTACCTCGAGTCCCAGCGCTCCGCGTTCCTCGCGCAGCAGCAGGAGAACGAGGAGCTCCAGCAGCAGCTGCGCAACCAGGTGCAGAACCTGTACTCCAAGAAGCGCGAGGCGGAGGAGCGCGAGGCCGCGAGGCGCGCGGCCGCGGCACGTGCGCGCGACGAGGCGGCGGCCGAGAGCGACAAACTCACCAAGGGGTCTCTCGCCTTCCCGACCAAGGTTCCGTACAAGACGTCGTCCTTCGGAACCCGCATCCACCCGATCTACGGCTACGCGCGCCTGCACGCGGGGACCGACCTGCGCGCCTATTGCGGCACTCCCATCTACGCCTCCGCCGGGGGCACCGTGGAGTGGGCGACGTACAAGGCCGGCTACGGCAACCAGGTGCTGATCGACCACGGGATCATCGGCGGCAAGTCCGTGATCACGAACTACAACCACTTCTCGCGGTTCGCGGTCGGCGGTGGCCAACGGGTGTCGCGCGGGGACCTGATCGGGTACTCCGGCAACACCGGTTCCTCGACGGCCTGTCACCTGCACTTCGAGGTCTACGTGAGCGGCAACGTGGTGGACCCGGAGACCCTGCTCCCGAACTTCCCCTAAGAGCTCCGCCCGCCGCTTGGCATCTATACTCGAACGTCCCCGCATGCGCGCGAACGGAACTCGAGGAGGTGAGTCATGACAGACGAGCAGAAGATCGTCGCGACCAACAGGTCGGCACGTCACGACTACTTCATCGACAAGACCTACGAGGCCGGGATCGTCCTCCAGGGAACCGAGGTCAAGGCGCTGCGTCAGGGCCGTGCCGCGATCGGCGAGGGATACATCTACGTCGACAACAACGAGGCATGGCTCGAGAACATCCACATTCCCGAGTACACGCAGGGCACGTGGACCAACCACGCTCCGCGCCGCCGTCGCAAGCTGCTGCTGCACCACACCGAGCTCGACGAGCTGATGATCAAGACCCGCGAGAAGGGCTTCACGATCGTGCCGCTGCGGCTGTACTTCGTGAAGGGTCGCGCCAAGGTCGAGATCGGCATCGGGCGAGGCAAGAAGCTCTACGACAAGCGCCAGACGCTGCGCCAGAAGCAGGACGACCGTGAGGCACAGCGGGCCATGAGCCTGCGTCGCAACACTTAGGATTCCGGTCGGCGCAGCCGGCGACCCTCGGCACAATGGAGGCATGCCCTCCCTTGCCCTCCGCATCATGTCGCGCCCCGCGACCGCCGCCATCCTGCGCGCCGTGATCGTCGCGTGCGCCAGCGCCCTCGCGCTGGCCGTGTCCGCCCTGCCCGCCGCCGCATCGGCCGGCGACGATGTCGGCCCGGACGGCGACGAGGGGCGCCAAGTGCTCCGGTGGGACGCGACGTACTCGCTCCACGATGACGGCTCGGTGGACGTGCGCACTGAGATCGACTTCGACTTCGGCGACGAGCCGGGCCACGGCGTGGTGTTCACGCTGCCCACCGCGCAGCCGATCGAGGACGGCTACGAGCGGCTGTTCGACGTCACCGGCATCACCGCCGCCAGCCCATCCGGCGCGCCCGACGACCTCGACGTCGACGCGCAGGGCAGCACGTTGGTCGTGCGGATCGGGGACGAGGACGTCGACGACGTCTCGGGAGTCCAGACCTACGCGATCACCTACTCGGTCGCCCACGCGATGAGGGCGACCGCGGCGAGCGAGACGGACGCGGCGGTCGCCGGCGACGAGTTCTACTGGGACGCGATCGGCACCGGGTGGGAGACGCCCATCCGCGAGGCGTCGATCACGGTCGAGGCTCCGGTGGCGGCCACCGAGGTCGCGTGCTTCGCGGGTCCGCAGGGCGGACGCGGCGGCTGTGAGGCAGTGGGGGAGCCCGCCGACTCCGTCACCTTCGCGGCCTCGGGACTCGAGCCCGGAGAGCCCATGACGGTCGCCGCCCTCTACCCGGAGGGGTCCTTCGACACCACGCAGCACACCCGCATCGAGAACGACCTCGTGCGGGCCTTCGCCATCACGCCGGCGACGGTGGGCATCTCGGTCGCGATGCTCACCCTGGGCCTCGGCGCGCTGGCGCTGTACTTCCGTCGCACCGCCGTGGACCGCAGGTACGCGGAGCTCACCCCCGGGCTCGGCCCGGTGTCCGAGGCCGATGCGGCCACGCGTCACGTGACCGGCGGACAGCCGGTCGCGGTGCAGTTCGAGCCGCCCGCGGGCCTCAGGCCGGGACAGCTGGGCACCCTGCTGGACGAGAAGGCCGACGTGCGCGACGTGACGGCGACCATCGTGGACCAGGCCGTGCGGGGCTACCTCCGCATCGACCCCGTGGGCGATGATCAGGACCCCGACGACTACACCCTGGTCAAACTCCGCGAGGGCGACGACGCGATGCCGGCGTACGGTCGCACGCTCTTCGACTCGATCTTCGACGGCCGCGACGAGGTGACGCTCACGGACCTGAAGGCCACGTTCGCGGCGGACCTCGCCAAGGTCCAGAAGGAGCTGTACGCGGACGTCACCGACCGTGGCTGGTTCCACCGGAATCCGCAGTCAGCTCGGGTCGCCTGGGCCACGACCGCACTCGTGGGGCTCGTGGCCGGGGCGATCGGCACGCTGGTGATCGCCGCCAACAGTCGCTGGGCCCTCGTGGGGCTGCCGGTCGTGATCGTGTCGATCGTGGCGCTGGTGCTCACGGGCAAGGCGCCCGCTCGCACGGCGGAGGGCACGCGCATTCTCGCCCAGACCAAGGGCTTCAAGCTCTTCCTCGAGACGGCCGACGCCCACCGGCTGCGCTTCGAGGAGGGGCACGACGTCTTCAGCGCGTATCTGCCGTACGCGATCGCGTTCGGGATCGCCGACAAGTGGTCCGACAAGTTCGCGGCGCTGGCCAAGGAGGGCTACGACGTGCCATCGCCCACGTGGTACGGCGCGCACTACGGCGCGGGGTTTTGGCTCTACCACCAGAGCTTCGGCACCCAGATGCAGGACTTCACGTCGCGCGCGGACTCCGCGATCTCGACGCCGACCGCCGGCTCGAGCACCGGATCCGGGTTCTCCTCCGGCGGCGGCTTCTCGGGCGGCGGGAGCTTCGGAGGCGGCGGCGGGGGCTGGTGAGACCCACGCCGGCCTGAAGGGTCGGGACGGCTATGTGGCGACCGACTCGTCTCGCAGACGGGCCAACGCCGCGAAGCCCGCGGAGTCGACGTTCACCGCGGTGGCGGACACCAGGGCGAGACCCACTCCGGCCTCGCGGTCCATCCCCACCCACGAGGCGAAGCCGCCGGTGCGCCCGTTGTGCCACGTCACCGAGGAGCCGGCCACCGGAGTGGTGAGCCAGGCGGCGCCGATGCGGGACCTGCCTGGCCCGTCGGCCACCGGGTCGAGAGCGGTGATGCCGGGCGCGTGGCCCTCAAGCAGCCCGGTGAGCAGGGCCTCGAGGTCGGCGGCCGTCGCGCGCACTCCGCCTGCGGGCCCGATGGCCTCGCCCGTCCACGGCTCATGCGCCCGCCCGCCCTTCGCGCGGCCCCGCAGCGAGGATGGCGACAGGCGTGCGGCGGACGACGGCACCGTGACACCGGTGAGCCCCAGCGGCTCGGCCATCCGGGTGCGCACCAGGTCCTCGAACGTCATCCCCGCCGTGCGCGCGAGCGCGGCGCCCAGCAGTTCGAAGCCGAGGTTGGAGTACCTGAACGTGGGCCGCCCGAGCCGGACGTCGGCGGCCTCGTCGAGCAGAGCGTCGACGCTGTCGCCGTATGGATTCTCGCCGTGGCGCCACATGTGCCAGGTGCGCCGCATGAGCGTGCGGGGTCCGCCGTACGGCGGCTGCGGCGGCAGGCCCGATGCGTGGGTGGCGACCGCCCCCAGCGTCACCTTGGCGTAGTTGCCCTCGGGGCGCTTCAACGCATCGCCGAGGGTGGTCTCCGGCGTCACCTCTGCGCGGTCCACCGCGTCCCGGTAGAGCAGACCGGTGATGCCCTTGGAGACCGAGCCGATCTCGGCATCCACATCCTCCGGCGCGCCGTACGTGCGGTGCGCACCCTCGCCGGCAGCGACGGCGGCGATGAGGATGCGGTCGTGCCGATCGCTCAGCCGGGAACGGATCGCGTCGATATCGGGTGCCATGCCGTCCACGCTAGGCGGCTCGGCGTGGGGCCGGCATCGGCCGTGAGGACGGTCTGAGGTGACATCTCGTGGGGGACACGATGGTCTGCGTCCCCCACGAGAGCGTCAGCCTGCCGTCAGCGGCCGCCGGAGGTCTCCGGCTCCTGAGTGTGGGCGATCGGGTGCGAGCGCTCGAGCGCCGAACCCTCGACATCCACGTTCGGGAGCAGGCGGTCGAGCCAGCCCGGCAGCCACCAGGCGCGTTCGCCCGCCACGTGGATGAGAGCGGGCACGATGACCATGCGCACCACGAACGCGTCGAGCAGCACACCCATCGCGAGCCCCAGGCCCATGGGCCTGATCATCGAGATGTGGGAGAACACGAAGCCGCCGAACACCGACGCCATGATGATCGCCGCTGCGGTCACCACCGCGCGCCCGTTGTGCATGCCGGCGACGACGGCCTGGCGAGCGTTCGCCCCGTGGACGTACGCCTCGCGCATTCCGGAGGTGATGAACAGCTGGTAGTCCATCGCGAGCCCGAACAGGATTCCCGTGAGCAGGATGGGCAGGAAGCTCAGGACCGGGCCGGGCGAATGCACCCCGAAGATGTCGGCGAGCCAGCCCCACTGGTAGACCGCAGTCACGACGCCGAAGGCCGCGAACAGCGAGAGCACGAACCCGGCCGTCGCGATCAGCGGCACCAGCAGCGAGCGGAACACGACGATCAGGATCACCAGCGACAGGCCCACCACCACCGCGAGGTACAGGGGCAGCGCCTCGTCGAGCTTCTCGGACACGTCGATGTTGCCCGATGCTGACCCGGCCACTCCGATCGCTGTGCCGTTCAGATCTGCTGTGCCGCTCAGGTCGGCGCCCTCCACCTCGACGTCGAGCGGCGACAGCGCACGCAACGCGTTCACCAGCTCTTCGGTGGACTGGCTGGACGGCCCCTCCTGGGGGATCACCTGGAAGGCCAGGAAGTCCCGGTCGTCGGAGACCCCGGCGGGCGCGGCGGCGGCGACGTCGCTCTGCGCCGTGATCGCGTCCTGGATCGCCACCTGCGTCGCGAGCACGCCGTCCTCGGAGACGGCCTCGGGCAGGTCGGCCGTCACGAGCAGGGTGCCGTTGAGCCCCTCGCCGAACCGTTCGTCGATCGTGGTGTACGCCTGGTACTGCGTCGAGTCCTCGGGTTCCTGGGTGCCATCGGGCAGGCCGAGCCGCATGGACGCGGATGGGATGGCGATGACCGCGAGGGCCACGGCCGAGACGGCCAGAGCGGCCACGGCGCGCCCGGTGCGCATGGGCGTCAGCGGCTTCTCTGCCTCTTCGGGGTGGCCGATCCTGTCGCGGGATCGCTTGGAGATGGCCCGCGTGCCGGTGAGGCCCAGCAGGGCGGGCGTGAGCGTGACCGCCACCAGGACGGCGATCGCGACGCAGAAGGCGGCGACGGAACCCATCACGCCCAGGAACGGGATCCCGGTGACGTTGAGGGCGAGCAGGGCGATCAGCACCGTGGAGCCGGCGAACACCACCGCGTTGCCCGACGTGCCGTTGGCCAGGCCGATCGACTCGTAGGTCTCCATGCCGCGCTTGAGCTGCTTGCGATGACGGTTGACGATGAACAGCGAGTAGTCGATTCCCACGGCGAGCGCGAGCATCACGCCCAGCACGGGGGTCACGGAGGACATCTCGGTGACGTCGGAGAAGGACAGCGCGGTCGCGACGCCCACGCCGACGCCGATGATGGACGTGATGATGGGCTGGATGGCGGGCAGCCAGGTGCGCATCATCACCAGCAGCACGATGAGCGCAAGCATCACGCCCACGACCTCGCCGATCCCCAGGATGCCGTCGACGGACGTCGCGATCTCAGCGGAGAAGTACACGTCGACGCCGTCCAGCGGGGCCGATTCGATCGCGTCGATCACGCCCTCCTTGTCCTCCTGCGGGAGGTCGAACCCGCTGGCGCTGAACTGCACCACGCCCAGGGCCGTCGAGCCGTCCTCCGACACCGTGCGAATCCCGGAGGCGTCCTCCGCGAGCTGTCGACCCAGGTCGACCTGCGTCGCCTGCACCTCCAGCTCCGACAGGCCCGCGTCGAGTTCGGACTGCTGTGCGGCGATCTCCTCGAGCCCGGCGTCGATCTGCGCCTGCTGCTCGTCGAGGGCGGCCTGCTGGGCATCCAGCTCTGCCTGCTGCGCCTCGAACTGCTGCTGCTGAGACTCGTACACGCCCGCGTCCTGGGCCTGCTGGATGGCGGCGTCGAGCTGTGCCTGACCCTCGTCGAGCTGTGCCTGGCCCTCGTCCAACTGGGCCTGGCCGGCCTCGAGCTCGGCCAGCCCCGCGTCGATCTGCGCCTGGCCGGCCTCGATCTCGGCGCGGGCGGTCTCGATCTGCTCGGCTCCCGCCTCGAGCTGGGCGACCTGCGCGTCGAGCTCGGCGGCCGTCGTGAACGGGTCGACCACCCCGGACACGGTGTCGACGTCGGTGGCCGACTCCAGCGCCGCGCTGACCTGTCCCTGCTGGTCCGCCGTCAGCTCCGAGCCGTCCTCGGACTCGAAGACCACGCGGGCGGAGGCGCCGTCGAGTCCCGAGATCTCCTCGGACAGCTGGTCGGAGACGCGCTGGGTCTCGGTGCCCGGGATGGTGAAGCTGTCGGTCAGCGTGCCGCCGAAGGCGAAGAACCCGCCGACGGCCGCGGCGAGCGCCACGAGCCACGCGATGATGGCGACGAACGGCCTCGCGGCGGAGCCACGACCGATGCGGAACAGAAGGTTGGCCACGTCAGAGCCTTTCTCAGGTGAGGGGACGAGTGAGCGGCGACGATGCCTGCGAAAAGTGTAACCCGCATCGGTGACTTACACGACAGGTGTCGGTTATCGGTTGGTGAAGTCGCTCCCGAGGGTGCACAATCTCCGGGTGGACGCACGCATCGCACGAACCCGCCGCAGCCTGCAGGGTGCGCTCTTCGCGCTCGCGCGGGAGCGCGGGGTCGACCACGTGTCGATCAGCGACATCGCGCAGCGCGCCGGGGTCAACCGCAGCACCTTCTATCAGCACTACTCCGACAAGGAGACGCTGCTGGCGGACGCCCTCGACCGGGTTGCTCAGGAGGCGGGCGCGGAGCTGCGATGCATCGACGAGTGGACCCGTGAGCCTCCCGCAGTGCTCGTCACGTTCCTGCGCCACATCGACGAGCACGCCGAGCTCTACCGCCGCGTGTTCTCGGAGCCGGGCTCGGGCGTGGTGCTGGCGCGTCTGCGTCAGCACGTGCACGACGCCGTGTACGACTCCGCGCAGACGGTGGCCGAGCGCGACCGCGACGTGCCGATCGACGTCATCGCGGCGGGAGTGGCGGGGTCCATCGTGGGCGTCATCGGGGCCTGGCTCGAGCGCGAGCCGCGCGCGCCGGTGAGCGATGCCGCGCTGTGGGTGTGGCGCATCATCATGGGCCCGCCCGATCCGTACGGGCCTCGGTGACGGAGCCGGTGAAGCCGGCCCGCGCATCGGCCGTTGATACGTGTCGGTGCGGCGGCGTACACTGGAGGGACAACTGCACAGGGGATGATCGGTTTCGACGTGTGTGCTTTCTTCAGGGGAAGCGGGCCGAGGACGTCACGTTATCTCGTTAACGATCGTGGCAAACCAATAGGTGCCGATTCCAAGCGCACCGACTTCGCCCTCGCTGCTTAAGCGAGCGTAGAAGTCCGTCAGCCCAGGCTCGTTCCCGGCTTGGTTCCTGGCGTCATCTAGGGAACTTGCTCCACCCCTTCGTCACCGGGGGGTGGGGGACTCTTAGGTGACTGGGGCTATCGCACAGCTTGTCTGAAGGCAGTGCGGGTCCGAGATACTGATAATTCAGACTGCGCCCGGAGAATACCTGTCGTCGTGCACGCGGACGCGGGTTCGATTCCCGCCATCTCCACGCTTTCATCCCTGGTAGGTGACCGAAAGGCCGCCGTGCTCCCGTCTGTGAAGCGCGGCGGCCTTTCGTGCGCGCGGCCCACGCGGGCTAGCGTGGTGGCCTAGCGTGGTGGCATGGAACAGCGCACTCTCGGCCCCGCCCCGTTCACCGTCAGCGCGGTGGGACTCGGCTGCAACAACTTCGGTCGCGCCGGCACTGCCTCGGAGTCCCAGGCGGGGACGGACGCGGTCATCCACGCGGCTCTCGATGCGGGCGTCACGTTCTTCGACACCGCGGACCTGTACGGCGGCGAGTGGGGCCTCAGCGAGACCCTCATGGGCCATGCCCTGCGCGGCCGCCGCGACGAGGCCGTCCTCGCCACCAAGTTCGGCTTCATCGATGTCGCGACGCCGCTCGACGACCGCGGCGCCAAGGGGTCGCGCGCCTACCTGCGCGCCGCGTGCGAGGCTTCGCTCGAGCGCCTGCAGACGGATCGCATCGACCTCTTCCAGCAGCACCAGCCGGATCCCGCGACTCCCATCGAGGAGACCATCGGCGCCCTCGCGGAGCTCATCGACGAGGGCAAGATCCGCAGCTACGGCGTCTCGCAGTTCACGGCTGAGCAATTGACTGCGGCCGATGCGGGGGCCACGTCGGTCGGCGCGCCCGGCATCGCGTCGAGCCAGGACGAGCTGAGCCTCGTCGCCCGCGCCGTCGATGCCGACGGCCGCTTCGCGGCCGCCGAGCGCATCGGCGCCGGGTTCCTGCCTTTCTTTCCCCTGGCCAACGGGCTCTTCACCGGGAAGTTCTCGCGCACGGAGATGCCTGCGGATTCCCGCATCGCCCGACAGCGGCCCCACATCGCTCAGGACGCCGACTGGGACGCGATGGAGGCCTACCAGCGCCTGTGCGACGACTGGGGCGTGTCCATGCTCGAGGCCACCCTCGGGTGGTTCCTGGCGCGTCGAGGCGTCTCCTCGGTGATCGCGGGCGCGACGCGGCCCGAGCAGGTGGCGCAGAACGCGGCCTCGGCCGCATGGCGTCCCGAGCCGGACCAGGTCACCCTGATCGAGGCGCTGTTCCCGGCCTGAGGCGGGCCACGGGGGCGCTGACGGGGCCGGGTCCTGGCCACAGCAAGGCGAGTTTTCAAGGGGTCGCCGAAAACGTTCTCCACGGGCGTGTCGCGTTGCTGGGGGCCCGGTGATGCTGTTAACGTTCACGCCATGACGCCCGATCCAGGCGCGCGCCACGCAGGCGCGCTCGCGAGCGTCGCCCGCGCGGCCGGGCACGGTCCCGGCCGATGTGGATTCCTTGCCGGTGCCGCTACCCAGACCTCCGTCCTGGGTCGAGCCCGCGGCGCGCGGTACCGTGGAATCCGAGATCTCCGTGAGTGGGGGGAGCGCCACTGCGGCGCGGTCCCGCACCGCACCACGACCACTTGCCGGGAGGCACCTCAGTGAGCCAGTTCAGCTCTGCCGTTCAGGAAACCATCGATCGCATCCGGGCGGACGTGTCGCGGCTGCACAGCGAGCTCACCCGCTATGAGCTCGTGGTGTGGACGGGCGGAAACATCTCCGGGCGCGTGCCGGGTGAAGAGCTGTTCGTCATCAAGCCCTCCGGCGTGAGCTACGACGAGCTGGCCCCCGAGAACATGATCCTGTGCACCCTCGACGGACAGGCCGTGCCTGGTTCGCCCGGCTCAGAGCGCAGCCCCTCGTCCGACACGGCAGCGCACGCGTACGTGTATCGCCACATGGCCGACGTGGGCGGCGTGGTGCACACGCACTCGACGTACGCGACGGCGTGGGCCGCGCGGGGCGAGGAGATTCCCTGTCACATCACCGGAATGGCGGACGAGTTCGGCGGACCCGTCCCGGTGGGCCCGTTCGCGATCATCGGCGACGACAGCATCGGCCGCGGGATCGTCGCCACTCTGGAGGGCCACCGCTCGCCCGCGGTGCTCATGCAGAACCACGGCGTGTTCACCATCGGCAAGGACGCGAAGGCCGCCGTCAAGGCCGCCGTCATGTGCGAGGACGTGGCTCGCACCACCCACATCGCACGCCAGGGAGGGGACCTCATCCCGCTTCCCCAGGACAAGATCGATGCACTTTTCGATCGCTATCAGAACGTCTACGGACAGCGCGGCGACGCCGCCGCAGAAGGAGAATCGAAGTGAGCACCCGTTCAGTCATCCCCGACCTCGCCGAGTACGAAGTCTGGTTCCTCACCGGTAGCCAGGACCTCTACGGGGAGGACACGCTTCGCCAGGTGGCCGAGCAGTCGCAGCAGGTTGCCGCGACGCTGGATGGCGCCGGCGCGGTACCGGCTCGCATCGTGTGGAAGCCGGTCGTGAAGTCGCGTGACGGGATCCGTCAGGCGATGCTCGACGCGAACGCGGACGACAGGGTGATCGGCGTCATCGCGTGGATGCACACCTTCAGCCCCGCGAAGATGTGGATCGCCGGCCTGGGCGCCCTCGACAAGCCGCTGCTGCACCTGCACACGCAGGCGAACGTGGACCTGCCGTGGGACAAGATCGACATGGACTTCATGAACCTCAACCAGGCCGCGCACGGCGACCGCGAGTTCGGGTACATCGAGACCCGCATGTCGATTCCGCGCACCACGGTGGCGGGCCACGCCTCGCACACCGCCACGCAGGAGCGCATCGGCACGTGGGTGCGCGCCGCCGCCGGTCGTCACGCGAGCAGGAACCTGCGCCTGGCGCGGTTCGGCGACAACATGCGCAACGTCGCGGTCACCGAGGGGGACAAGACCGAGGCCGAGATCAAGCTGGGCGTCCAGGTCAACACCTGGGGCGTCAACGAGCTGGCCGAGGTCGTCCACGCGCAGTCCGAGACGGACATCGACGCCCTGGTCGCCGAGTACGTCGACACCTACGACGTCGACGAGAACCTGCGCCCCGGAGGCGAGCGGGCGGACTCCCTGCGCTACGGCGCGGCGATCGAGCTCGGCCTGCGTTCGTTCCTGGAGGAGGGAGGCTTCACGGCCTTCACCACGACGTTCGAGGACCTGGGCGAGCTGCGACAGCTCCCGGGCCTCGCAGTGCAGCGCCTCATGGCCGACGGATACGGGTTCGGCGCCGAGGGTGACTGGAAGACCGCGATCCTGGTGCGCACCGCCGCCGTCATGGGTGCCGGCCTGCCGGGTGGCGCGAGCCTGATGGAGGACTACACGTACCACCTGGAGCCCGGCAACGAGCTGATCCTCGGCGCCCACATGCTCGAGGTCAACCCCGCCCTGTCCAGCCAGAAGGCGCGCCTCACGGTCGCCGAGCTCGGCATCGGCGGCAAGGAGGACCCGGTCCGCCTGGTCTTCACGGCCGATGCGGGAGACGCCATCGTGGTCGCCATGAGCGACATGCGCGAACGGTTCCGCCTGGTCGCCAACGTTGTGGAGAACGTGGACCTCCCGGCGCCGATGCCGAACCTCCCGGTCGGTCACGCCGTGTGGAAGCCGCAGCCCGACTTCCACACCTCCGCCACCGCCTGGATCCAGGCAGGTGCGGCGCACCACACCGTCATGTCGAACCAGGTGGGACTCGAGGTGTTCCGGGACTTCGCGACCATGAGCGAGGTCGAACTGCTGGTCATCGACGAGTCGACCACCCTGCCGGGTTTCGCCGCCGAGATGCGCGCGAACGCCGCGTACTACCGACTGGCACAGGGGCTGTAGCGAGCGCGGAAGGTGTAGAGAGCACGGGGCCTGTCGAGACCGCGAGCTCTCACGGGTCGGGGACGGCTGGCTCGTCGCGCAGCAGCTGCGTCGTGACGGGCACCAGCCGCACCTCGACCCCTGACGGGTCGACTCCTGCGGTGGACAGCGCGGTCGCGAGCGCGTCCGTGCTCGGCAGGGGAGTGGGCCCCTCGAAGCTCAGGGTGAGGTGCTCCCCGGCGGCGTCGATCCCCACGAACTCGACGTCGCGGGTCTGCGCCCACTCCACGGCAGCTTCGCGCGCCGCGTCCTGAGTGCCCTGCTCCTCCGAGAGGTGAATGGCGGAGGCGATCAGCGGTGCGGCGATCACCACCGCGACGGCGCCCAGGGTGACCACACGGCTCCACGGACCCCTGTCCACGTGGCGCGGGTCGTTCGCGTTGACGTCCCCTGACTCGACGTCCTTGGGAAAGCCCAGCGACGCGCGTACGCCGCACAGCACCATGGTGAGGGTCCCCGTGGCGAGCGTCGCCGTGGCGTTCGCCACGAACAGCACGAATGCGTCCCATGCCGGCGCGTATGCGCCGGACTCGAGCAGCAGTCCCGTGACCGCGAGCGCGGAGATGATCGTGACGGCGATGGCGACGCCGGGCACCGAGTTCGAGATGTCCTCGCGCACGAGCGCGACCGCCGCGACCACCCCCGTGAGCGCTCCGACCACGACGTCGAATCCGATGGGCACCACGCGGCCCGCGACGAGCGCATTGGTCTCGGGGGAGACCGGGGCGTCCACGATGAGACCGAGCAAGAAGCCCACAGCGACCGCAGCCGCGGCGCCGGCGAGCACGAGTCCGACCGAACGCAGCATGTTGGCGCGCTGGCTCAGCACGGCCGCGAGCATCACCCCGGTCATCGGGGTGATGAAGGGGGAGATGATCATCGCGCCGATGAGAGCCGCGACGGACTCCGTGAGGATGCCTGCGGCCGCAAGCGCGGACGACAGGATCATCAGCACCCAGAACTTGGAGTAGCGCCGGGCGTTGTCGTCGTGCTCGAACAGCACGTCCTGGCGCATGCGCGCCACCGCTTCAGGCGTGGCGCGGAAGTCGCTCAGGTAGGACATGGTCCCAGTGTGTCCGCACCGCACGCCCCGCGCGCGGTCGGTACGTCAGGGCCGAGAGATGCTCAGCGGCCCATCGCGGAGCGCTCGGGGCAGTCGAACGGGTCACGGGCGGCCAGTCCCACGCGGTTCAGGTACTCGATGACGATGCCGTAGGACTCCATGAGACCGGTCTCCGTGTACGGGACGTTGTGCGTCTCGCAGTACTCGCGCACGATGACGCGGGTGCGGGCCAGGTTGGGGCGCGACATGTTCGGGAACAGGTGGTGCTCGATCTGGTAGTTGAGCCCGCCCATGAAGATGTTCATGCCCCATCCGCCGCGGATGTTGCGGCTGGTGAGCACCTGCTTGGAGAAGAAGTCCATCTTGACGTCGTCGGGGACGATCATCATGCCCTTGTGGTTCGGGGCGAACGAGGCGCCCATGTACACGCCGAACACGGCCATCTGGACGCCGATGAAGGCGAACGCCATGCCGAGCGGCAGCATCAGGAACACCGGCACGAGGTACAGGCCGAAGTGGAGCGCGATCATCGGCAGCTCCATCCACCGCTGACGGCGCGAGCCCTGCGTGACGAGCGACGCGACGGATCGGTAGTGGAGGTTCAGGCCCTCGAACGTCAGCAGCGGGAAGAACAGCCAGCCCTGACGCTGGTTGATCCACCGGATGACGCCCTTGGTCTTGGCGGCGTCCTCCTCGATGAAGGTGATGGTGTCCTGCTCGATGTCCGGGTCGGAGCCGCGCTTGTTGGGGTTCGCGTGGTGACGCGAGTGCTTGGACATCCACCACTGGTGGCTGATGCCCACGATGATGGTGCTGAGGATGCGGCCCAGGCGGTCGTTCGCGGGCCCGGAGACGAACACGGCGCGGTGCGAGGCTTCGTGACCGAGGAACGCCACCTGCGTCAGCACGAGGCCCAGCGCTGCGGCGACAGCCAGCTGCCACCAGGACTCGCCCACCAGGATGAACGCGGTGATGACCCCGCCCAGCGCGAGCGCCAGGGCGGCCCCGAAGACGGCATAGAAGCCGTAGGCGCGGCTGAGCAGCCCGGTGTCCCGGACTGTCGCGGCGATCTCTGCGAATCGGTGCGTGATGGGGTTGCTGGGGAAGTGGGCGGGCGCACTGCGCGGCGTGTCCGTCATGTCACTCCTGAGGTCTGTCGTCGGTGCGGCTCTTCAGCCGAGTTCGAGCGGAAGCTGAACGTATTGATCCACTAACCCTACGCGACCGTAGGTTCCGAGTCACACCCCCACGTGGGGGATGTCTCAGCGAATCCTGCACCTCCCGCCGGTACTGTCGTGCCCATGATCGCCCCCATCATCGCCACGGTCGTCGGACTCGGCATCCTCGCGTGGAGCGCGGAGAGATTCGTCATGGGAGCCGCGACCGTCGCCCGGTTCCTGGGAATGGCGCCCCTGCTCATCGGCATGATCGTGATCGGCTTCGGCACGTCCGCGCCGGAGATCGTGGTGTCGTCCTTTGCGGCCGCGCAGGGCACACCCGAGATCGCGCTGGGCAACGCGTTCGGCTCGAACATCGTGAACATCGGACTGGTGCTGGCCGTCACCGCGATCATCCTGCCGGTCATCGTCCGCCGCGGCATCCTCCGCAAGGAGATGCCGCTGCTCATCGTGGTGACCCTGGTCGCGTGGCTGCTGATGAGCGACGGGCAGCTCTCGCGCGGCGACTCGGGCGTGCTGGTGCTGCTGCTGGTGGTGCTGCTCACGTGGTCCGTGCTGCAGTCCCGGCAGGAGCCCGACGAGGACTACGCCCATCAGGTGGATCAGGAGACGGATTCGCGCGGGCTGTCGAAGCGTGCCGCATGGATCTGGCTGGGCGTGGGGCTGGTGCTGCTCGTGCTGTCGTCGCGCCTGCTGGTGTGGGGCGCGACCGAGATCGCCGTGGAGCTCGGCTGGTCGGACCTCGTGATCGGCCTGACCGTGGTGGCGATCGGCACCTCGGCACCCGAGCTGGCGTCGTCCATCGCCGCCGCCCGCAAGGGCGAGAACGACCTGGCGCTGGGCAACATCATCGGCTCCAACCTCTTCAACACCCTGGGCGTGGTGGGCATCGCCGGGCTCATCGCCCCGGCCGCGGTCGGCACCGACCTGCTCTATCGAGACCTGTCGATGGTGATGCTCATGACCGTGCTGCTGCTGATCTTCGGGTTCCGGCTGCACCGCGACGGGCGCATCAACCGATTCGAAGGGGCGGCGTTCCTCGTGCTCTGGCTCGGCTACACCGCCTACCTCGTGCTGAACCCCTCGTGACCGGGGCCGATGCCAGGGCGACCGCGCTGTCGCTGCGCGGACTGACCAAGCGGTTCGGCGCGACCCTCGCGGTGGACGGGATCGACCTCGACATCCCCACCCACACGTTCTACGGAGTCGTGGGGCCGAACGGAGCGGGCAAGACCACCACGCTGTCGATGGCGACGGGCCTGCTCGAACCCGATTCCGGCTCCGTGTCGGTGCACGGGATCGACCTGTGGTCCCGGCCGGATGAGGCCAAGCCCCTGATCGGCGTGCTGCCGGACGGACTGCACACGTTCGACCGCCTCACTGGCGCCGAGCTCATCAGCTATGCCGGACTCCTGCGCGGGATGCCGCGGGATGTGGTGCGCGAACGCCGCGACGATCTGCTCGCCGCGCTCGACCTGGGGTCCGCCGGCTCGACGCTCGTCACCGACTTCTCTGCGGGAATGACCAAGAAGATCGGGCTCGCGTGCGCCCTCGTTCACGCGCCGCGCGTGCTCGTGCTCGACGAGCCGTTCGAGGCGGTGGACCCGGTCAGCGCCGGAGCGATCCGCCGCATCCTCCAGTCGTTCGTGGACACCGGCGGCACCGTCGTGCTGTCGTCGCACGTGATGGCGCTCGTCGAGCGGCTGTGCGACCACGTCGCGGTGGTGGGCGCTGGCCGGATTCTCGCCGCGGGCACCGTCGACGAGGTGCGTGGAGGCGTGGACCTGGAGGAACGGTTCGTGGGACTGGTGGGCGGCGGCGCCGATGCGCGGGATCTGACGTGGTTGCGGCAGTCCTAGGGCTCAAGGCCCGGGTGATGCGTCACCAGCTGCGGCGCGAGTGGTGGCGCGCGCTGCTGCTCATCGGCGGCGCCGTGTGGTCGCTGTCGCTGATCCCCGCGACGTTCTGGGTGCAGCGGTTCCTGTCCCTCGAGACGTCCGACTCCCGGGCCACGATCCTGGTCGCGTTCGCCGCCGTGTGCGTGGCGGGCTGGGTCGTGGTGCCTCTGCTCGTGACCGGTCTCGAGGACACCCTCGACCCGGGCCGGTTCGCGAGCCTCGGCGTGCCCGCACGACGGCTCATGCCGGGACTGACCATCGCCGCGGCGCTCACCCTTCCCACCCTGTTCTTCGTCGCGGTGTTCGTCATCCTGGCGGGGGCGTGGCGTCACGACGGCGCGGCGGTGGTCGCTGTGGCCACCGTGGGCGGCGTGCTGACGGTCGCCCTCATGATCGTGAGCGCGCGCGTGGGGGTGGCGTGGTCCGGCCGGCTGCTGTCCTCGCGCCGCGCGCGCGCGGCGGGCGCCGCGGGTGCGGCGGCGGCCGTCGCGCTGCTCGCGCCCGCGGCGTGGATCACCCTGCGGTCGGGACTCGACTCGGCTCTCGCGTATGAGATCCCGGTGATCCTGGAGTGGCTCGGCCGGACCCCGGTGGGTGCCGGCATGGCCGCGCCGGGAGCGCTCGCTCAGGGCGACCCGGTGGCCGCGGCGTGGCGACTCGGCGTGCTCGCGCTCACGGTGGTCATCGTGCACGCGGCGTGGCGCGCGAACGTGGCCTATACGCTCGTGCACCCCACTTTCAGGGGAGCGGGCGCGCGGCGCCGGTCAGACGCGATCCTCGACGCGCGCGGCGCTCACGGCGGCGAGGACGGCGTCGCCGCGGCGGTCCGTGCCCGGTCGCTCGTGTACTGGCGCACGGACGCCCGCTACATCGTGAGCGCGATCGGGGTCGTGACCCTGCCCGTCGTGTTCTTCCTGCTCGTGGTCCCGATCCTCGGTCTCGACGACCGCTGGGCCTTCGCCGCACCGGTCATGCTCGCCGCGTCGATCGGCTGGGGCCGCCACAACGACGTCGCCTACGACTCCACGGCGCTGCACATGGACATCGTCGCGGGCAGAATCGGGCGGGCATCGATGATGGGGCGCATGCAGGCCGTGCTGTCGTGGGCGGCTCCGCTGCTCGTCCTGTCCGCCGTCGGCGTGCTGGCCTGGTCGGGGCGATGGGACGCGGCGCCCGGACTGGTGGGCGCCTGCGTGGGCGCGCTCGGCGTGACGCTCGGCATCTCGGCGGTGACGTCCGTGCTGCTCCCGTATCGCGCGCCAGGACCGGGAGAGAATCCCTTCGGCGCCGAGGTGGGATCGGTCGGCGCGAGCCTCGTCGCTCAGCTGGTGTCGGGGGTGGCCATGGCGGCTGCGCTTCCGCTGGTGACCGCGGCCTTCGTGCTCTCTCTGACGGCCGATGCGCGCTGGGGCTGGGTGGCCCTCGTCGCCGGGGTGGGTCTCGGCACGGCGGGCGCGATCGCAGGCGTGAGGGCCGCGGGCACGCTCTTCGACCGGCGGTCGGGACGGCTGCTGGCCGCGGTCTCCTGACGCCACGGGGGCCTTCCGGCGGCCCGAGCGCCGTCGTAGGATGGTCGTCATGAGCGAGACCCTCGACCCCCAGTCGGAGCCCGGCTCCCCGCAGGGCGGCACCGCGACCATCGAGCGCGTCGACACCCGCGAGCTCTCCGAGCCCGGCGACGCCGAGCGCTTTGCGCACTACGTGCGCAAGGAGAAGATCATGGAGTCCGCAATGTCGGGCGACCCCGTGATCGCGCTGTGCGGCAAGGTGTGGATCCCGGGACGCGACCCGAACAAGTTCCCCGTGTGCCCGGCGTGCAAGGACATCATCGACGGCCGCTTCGGCAGCGACGACGGGGACGACTGACCGCCCCAGCCTCGCAAACCCCGTCCTGACGCCTGGCCTCCCCACCCCGCCCGCGCATCGGCCCTAGGCTGGAGACGTGTCCACGCAGGGAGAGCTCGAGCGCGAAGGCGCTGTGGCGACCCGCACCGACGATGCATGGGTCACCATCGTGTGGAACGACCCCGTCAACCTCATGAGCTACGTCACCCACGTGTTCCAGACCTACTTCGGCTTCTCGCGCCACGACGCGGAGGCGCGCATGCGGGAGGTGCACGAGAAGGGCCGCTCGGTGGTCAGCTCCGGCGGCCGCGAGAAGATGGAGGTCGACGTGCAGGCGATGCACGGCTACGGGCTGTGGGCGACGCTGCAAAGGAGCGGCGAGTGAAGGGCTTCTCCGTCCGCGGCGACGCCGCAGTGGCGGAACTGGACGACGAGGAGCGCATGGTCATCGCGCGCATCGTCGCCGACGTGGGGCTGCTGCTCGGCGGCGAGCAGTTCGGCATGGACTCTCCGATCGACCGCGATGCGGGCCTGGACGAGGCGGACGAGATCTTCCGGCACCTGCGGGGCCTCGAGGAATCGCTCGCTGAGCCGCACGACCCGGCCGTGCTGCGGCTGCTGCCGACGGCGTCGAAGGACGACCGCGACGTCGCCGACGAGTTCCGGCGGCTCACGGAGGGCGACCTGCGCGACCTCAAGGTGGCGCGGCTGCGCACCATGTGGGAGCAGTTGAGCGAGGACGGTCCCGAGTGGGCGGTCCCCGCCGCGGACGCGATGTCGACGGCCGCCGCGCTCACCGACGTGCGGCTCGTGCTCGCGTCGCGACTGCGGCTCGACAGCGACGAGGACGCCGAGCGGCTGCACGACGAGATCGATCTCGCGACCCACGCCATCGCGACGGATGCCGAGGACGACCTGGAGGTCGACCCCGAGAGGGTCTGGCTCGGGATGCTCTACCAGGCGCTGACGTGGCTGCAGGAGTCGCTGGTGCAGTTCGCGATCGAGGAGGACGGACGTGAGTGACGCGCCCATCGGGGTGTTCGACTCGGGGGTCGGGGGGCTGACGGTGGCCCGCGCGATCATGGATCAGCTGCCCCACGAGTCCATCCACTACGTGGGGGACACCAAGTACGGGCCGTACGGGCCGCTGCCGATCTCGGACGTGCGCAGGCACGCACTGTCGATCATGGACTCGCTGGTCGAGGACGGCGTGAAGATGCTGGTGATCGCGTGCAACACCGCGTCTGCCGCCGTGCTGCGCGACGCCCGCGAGAGGTT
Source organism: Demequina pilifera (assembly GCF_048814985.1). NCBI lineage: Bacteria > Bacillati > Actinomycetota > Actinomycetes > Micrococcales > Demequinaceae > Demequina > Demequina pilifera. The sequence goes on along the minus strand of NZ_JBMDTW010000002.1, from coordinate 412,066 downwards.
CTCGAGGGAACGGGGCGTGCCGGTGGTCGAGGTGATCGTCCCCGCCGTCCGGCGGGCCGTCTCGCTCACCAAGTCCGGGCGCATCGGGGTGGTGGGCACCACCGCGACCATCACGTCCGGGGCCTATGACGACGCCCTGGCCGCCGCGCCGGACATCTCTCTCCACTCGCAGGCGTGCCCGCGGTTCGTCGAGCTGGTCGAGTCCGGCATCACCTCGGGGCCCGAGGTCATCGCGCTGGCGCGGGAGTACCTTGCGCCGCTGCAGGCAGCCGACGTCGACACGCTCATTCTGGGCTGCACCCACTACCCGATGCTGCAGGGCGCGATCGGCTACGTGATGGGGCCCGACGTGACGCTGGTGGACTCCGCCACCGAGACGGCGATCGACGTGTATCGGGCGCTCACCGCCCAGGGCATCGAGCGCACCCCCGGCAGCGTCGCCGATCACCGGTTCTTCGCCACGGGGGAGTCCGCGCGATTCGAGGCGCTCGCGCAGCGGTTCCTCGGGCCCGTCGTGACGCGGGTGGAGGCGCTGTGACGATGCGACTCACCATCGTCGGGTGCGCGGGCTCCACCGCCGGCCCGGACTCTCCCGCGTCCTGCTACCTGCTCGAGGCCGAGGACCAGGACGGCCGCATGTGGCGGCTCGTGATGGACCTGGGGTCGGGTGCCATCGGACCGCTGCAGCGGTACTGCGATCCCGCCCGGGTGGACGGGGTGCTCGTCTCCCACGGCCACCCCGATCACTGCGCGGACCTGGGCGCGCTGTCGGTGCTGCGCCGCTATGGCCCGGCCCGCGACGAGGACCTCCCGCTGATTCCGCTGCTCGGCCCCGAGGGGCTGGACCGTCGCGTGCACGAGGTTGCGGGGGACCCGGACGGCGCGGACATGGATGTGTTCGATTACCGCCCGCTCGCCCACTCCGATGTGACCCACCTGGGCCCGTTCACCATCACCGCCGCGCGTGCGCGCCATCCCGTGCCGGCCCTCGCGTACCTCGTCTCGGCCGGGGACTCGCACCTGCTGTTCACCGGGGACACCGACCGCTGCGACGAGGTGGACGACCTCGCGGCGCGCGCCGGGCTGATCCTCGGCGAGGCCGGATGGGGGACGCGGGAGGTCAACCCCGACGGGGTCCACATGACGGGAGACCAGCTGGGCCGCATGACGGCGGAGGCCGGCGTCGAGTCGCTGATCGTCACGCACGTCGCATCCTGGATCGATCCCCAGCCCACGCTCGCGGCCGTGCGTCGTCACGTGCCGCTCGCGTGCCTCGCGCGCCCGGGCCACGTGCACGGCTTCTGAGCAGGGCTTCTCGCGTTGCCCGTCCCGCACCGCCGTTAGGCTCGGGGCATGACTTCCCTCACCCGCGCCGATGGGCGCGCCCCCGACCAGCTCCGCCCCGTAACCTTCGAGCGCTCGTGGCTCGATTCCGCCGAGGGCTCGTGCCTCGTGACCTTCGGCGGCACCAAGGTGCTGTGCGCCGCGTCGTTCACGCAGGGGGTGCCGCGCTGGAAGAAGGGCTCGGGCGAGGGGTGGGTCACCGCCGAGTACGCGATGCTGCCCCGCTCGACGAACACGCGCAATGACCGCGAGTCCGTGCGCGGCAAGATCGGCGGACGCACCCACGAGATCAGCCGCCTCATCGGCCGCTCGCTGCGCGCCGTGATCGACGTGAAGGGCCTGGGCGAGAACACCATCGTGCTGGACTGCGACGTGCTGCAGGCGGACGGCGGCACCCGCACCGCCGCCATCACCGGCGCCTACGTGGCGTTGGCCGATGCGATCGCGTGGGGCCGCGCCAACGGCGCCATCAAGCCCGGCGCGCAGCCGCTGTCAGGTTCGGTGTCCGCGATCTCGGTGGGCATCATCGACGGCACGCCCATGCTCGACCTGCCCTACGAAGAGGACGTGCGCGCGGAGACGGACATGAACGTCGTGATGACGGGCGACGGCGGGTTCGTGGAGGTGCAGGGCACGGCCGAGGGCGAGACGTTCAGCAAGGCGGAACTGGACGAGCTGCTCGCGCTCGCGACCGCCGGCAACGCGGACCTCGCAGCCATGCAGGCGCGGGCGCTCGGTGTCGACAAGGCGGCGGGCTGACATGACACGCCTCGCCATCGCCACGCGCAACGGCCACAAGGTGGACGAGATCTGGGCGATCCTCGCGCCGCTGCTGCCGCACGTGCACCGGGACGAGGTCGCATCGGCGCTGGACCTGGACGCGCCGTCCCCCGTCGAGGACGGGGTGACCTTCGAGGCCAACGCCCTGATCAAGGCGCGGGCGCTCGCGGCCTCGACGGGTGCCCCGGCGCTCGCCGACGACTCGGGTCTCGCGGTCGACGTGATGGGCGGCGCCCCGGGCGTGTTCTCCGCGCGCTGGGCCGGATCCCACGGAGACGACGCCGCCAACCTCGCGCTGCTGCTGGACCAGATCGCGGACGTGCCCGACGAGCACCGCGGCGCCCAGTTCGTGTGCGCGGCGGCCTTCGTGACGCCCGACGGCCGAGAGTTCGTCGAGGTGGGGCGCATGCTCGGCACGGTCGCACGAGAGCCACGCGGCGACGGCGGCTTCGGCTACGACCCTGTGTTCGTGGCCGACGGACAGGGCGTCACCAACGCCGAGCTCAGCCCCGAGAGCAAGAACGAGCTGTCGCACCGGGGGGCGGCGTTCAGGGCCATGGCTCCTCACGTGGCGGCCATCCTGGCCGAGCCCCGCGCCTGAGCGCTCTGCGACCCTCGCCGCGATCGCGGTGACGCCCGCGCGCCTCCCGGCCCCCGCATCGGCCGACCGCACGGCGTGAGTGCAAGGGAGTGCCGGCCCGCCCCTGCGGCGGCCGATCGGACGGTTCAACTGAGCGCCGGCGCCTGGTCCGCCGCATAGCTGCGGCGAGGCCGCTCAGTTGGTCCGGTCCGTCGTGCGGGGTGGGGCCGATGCGCGGGTCGGCTTGGGCGCACCGGACCGCTGGTCCGGGCTCAGTCCAGGACGCCGCAGTGGGCCAGCGCCCGGCGCAGCAGGCTGTGCTGACCGCCGGTCATGTCGCGGGCGACGTCGTCGCTGGCCGCCTCCTCGGGGCTGAGCCACACGATGTCGAGAGCGTTCTGGCTGGGCTCGCATTCACCGTCGACCGGCACCACGAACGCCAGCGCCACCGCATGCTGACGCGAGTCGTGGAAGGCGCTGAACCCCTCGGTCGGAAAGTACTCCGCCACCGCGAACGGCGTGGGAGAGGTGGGGATGCGAGGCAGCGCCACGGTGCCCAGGTCCTTCTCGAGGTTGCGGATCAGCGCGTCGCGGATGCGCTCGTGGAACAGCACCCGGCCGGCGACGAGGGCGCGGGAGATCGCACCATCGTCCGCGCGCAGCAGCAGCCCCACCTCCGTGACCTCGCCCGCGGCGTCGACCCGAACGGGCACCGCGTTGATGTACAGCAGCGGGAGCTCCCCACGGACGTGTTGCAGCTCGCGCTCGGACAACCACCCGGAAGGCTCGGGCGGCATCTCTGCCATGTCTGTCATACCTCCTTTCTACCGTCTCGCGGTGGCTTGCATCGCAACCGCGCCGATGCGTGGGAGCCTGGTTCGGAATACCCCCCAGTGGACTCGCGTTACCGGGGGCACTGAAGCGACAAGAGGAAGGAACCCCATGGGAACCGTTGAATTGACCACCGAGAACTTTGAGCAGACCGTGACGAAGGACGGGATCGTCCTCGTCGACTTCTGGGCCGAGTGGTGCGGGCCGTGCAAGCGCTTCGCCCCCATCTTCGAGCAGTCGGCAGAAGAGAAGCCGGAGATCACCCACGCGAAGGTCGACACTGAGGACCAGCAGGCGCTGGGTGCCCAGTTCGGCATCACCGCGATCCCGACGCTGATGGCGTTCCGCGACGGGATCATGGTCTACAACCAGGCCGGTGCCCTCGCGGGCCCCGACCTGCAGAACCTCGTGAAGGCCGTCGAGGACCTCGACATGGACAAGGTCCGCGCCGACGTGGCCGCTCAGCAGGCCGCCGAGTAGTCGACGAACCGCGTCACGCGACGAGCCCCGGATCCGTGAGGTCCGGGGCTCTTTGCGTGCCCCGCGGGGTGACCCACCCCGAGCCGACCGTGCGGTCAGGTGGAACAGGCCACGCAGCGTTCGCGTAGGGGCCGGGCCTCGAGCTGCGCGAGGGGTATGGGATTCGCGCAGGCCACGCAGATCCCGTACTCGCCGGAGTCGAGACGTCGGACCGCATCGTCCGCCTGGCGCGCGTGCGCGCGGGCGGATTCGAGAAGGCCGGCCGCCATCGACCATTGGGAGGAGAGTGTCGCTCCCTCGGGGTCATGCTCGTCGTCGTCGAACTCGCCGCGCCGCTCCTGGGTCAGGGCGTCCAGCTCCGTCTCGAGCGTGACCACCCGGGCGCGCAGCCGCGCCTGCTGCTCCAGCAGCAATCCTCGCTGGTGCTCGTCCGGCGTCATGGCCTCACCCTAATCGGGCGCGCCGGGGCCGTGCCGTGAGGGGGGGATGCGGCCACCCTCCCCGCACCAAGGGGCGGATGGCCGCATCGCCTCGACGTGCGCGAGGGGGGACTTGAACCCCCACGTCCGAGGACACTGGAACCTAAATCCAGCGCGTCTGCCAATTCCGCCACTCGCGCGCGGCCATCAGGATACTGGGGCCCGGTACGCCCCGTTGATACCCAGCACGGCCAATCCTGAGCGCCAGCGCCGTGCTGGATACCCAGCAGCGCCAATCTGGGCGACTGCGGGTGAGTGGGTCAGTCGAGCCCCAGGTCGCGGCGCAGCTTCGCGACGTGGCCCGTCGCCTTGACGTTGTACTGGGCCAGCTCGACGTCTCCGTCGGGCCCCACCACGACGGTCGAGCGGATCGACCCCTCGACCTCCTTGCCGTAGAGCTTCTTGAGGCCCCACGCGCCGTAGGCGTTCTGCACCTCGCGGTCGGGGTCGGACACCAGCGTGAACGTCAGGCCCTCCTGCTCGCGGAACTGGGCGAGCTTCGCGGGCTCGTCCTTCGAGATGCCCACGACCTCGTATCCGGCGCCCTTGAGCGCGTCCAGAGAGTCGCGGAAGTCGCACGCCTGCGTGGTGCAGCCGGGCGTCATGGCGGCGGGGTAGAAGTAGAGGATGACGTGGCGGCCGCGGTGCTCGGACAGCGTGAACGTGCCCTGGTCGGTGACGGCGGTGAAGTCGGGGGCGGGGTCGCCTGCAGCGAGTCGGTTGTCTGTCATGGTGACAACCTAACGCCGTATGGCCCGTGGACCATTCCCGCGCCCGCTCGATTTCGCTTCGCTCGCCTGCGCCTGCTAAAGTTGTCTTTCGCACCGCGCGGCATGGCATGCGCGCCGCGAGCACCTCTAGCTCAATTGGCAGAGCAACTGACTCTTAATCAGTGGGTTCCGGGTTCGAGTCCCGGGGGGTGTACCAACGGCAGAAGGCCCGGTCCCATGAGGGACCGGGCCTTCTGTGCGTCCGGGTGCGTCAGCTGGTCGCGAGGGCGCCGTCCGACGAGAACACCAGTCCCACGGCCACCTCACCGGTGGTGATCGCGGTCTTGGTCAGCGGGCCGCCGGCATCGAGCGAGCGGAACTCCGCGATGTCGATGCCGTACGTGCTCTCGAGCCCCGGCTGGCAGAACGGGCGCTCGGGGCACTCCGGGGGTCCGCCGAGCACGATCTCGCCGCACGACTCCGCGAGCTGCGAGAGCGACGTGACGCCATAGGCGTCGATGAAGCCCTGCGTGACGGCGAAGGCGTTCTGGTCCTGCGCATCGGCCGCAGCGCCCACGACCAGTCCCTGCTCCTCAGCGAGCGGCTCGAGAGCCGCGACGGTCTCCTCGATGTCGCCGGAGGCCACGACGTTGTCGACGTCGCCGTCGAGGAACTCCGCGAACGTGGCGGCGTACTCGGGCACGATGTCGATCTCTCCGCCCGTGAGCGCGGGGAGGTAGGTCTCCCGGTTGCCGATCTCGCGGACCTCGGTGTCGTAGCCGGCGTCCTCGAGCACCTCGGCGTAGATCTCGGCGAGGGTGATGTTCTCCGTGAAGTTCGCGGCGCCGACGGTGATGGTGCTGCCGTCGCCAGTCTCCTCGACGCTGATGCCGGCTTCGTCGACCCATGCCTCGGCCACCTCTTCCGAGGTCTGACGGTCGATGTCGACGGCCTTGTTCAGCTCGATGAGCCCTTCCGTGTCGAGCGCGGCGGAGACGGCATCGAGAGCCGCGATCACGTCGTCGGTCGCCACGTCCGCATTGAGCGCGGGAATGATGTTGTCGGAGTTCTGGAGCATCATGTCGTCCTCGAGCACCACCAACTGCTCGCCGGGTACGGGAAGGCACTGCTGGGCCATGGCGGTCTCCGAGGCCGCAGTCGTCGGCTCGGTTGACTCGTCGGGCGTGGGCGTGGGGTCGTCGGAGTCGCCGGAACTGCAGCCGGCGAGCGTCAGCGACGCGACGGCCAGGGCCGCCAAAGTGGCATTGCGGGTGCGCATGTCTGCTCCTCGTGTCGGGGTCAATCAGGATGAGCAACCACCAGGGAGCCCGGGATGTTCCCGGCTGACGGTGTCTACCAGGCTAGGCGCACAGTGGCCTGGGCGCGAGGGTGAGTTCGGCCGATGCGCGGGTTCAGGCGGTTGCGGCCGCCGCCTCCCGCAGTGGGGCGGCGGTCACGGTGTGCTGCAGCCTGGACATGATTCCGTCCGTCACCAGCGCGAGTCCCGCGACCAGGACCGCCCCCGCGAGCACCTGACCGTAGCGCTGCGTCGCGAGCCCGGTGTTGATGATGACGCCCATGCCGCCGCCCGCCACGAGAGCCGCGAGCGGCACGGTGGCGACCGTCTGCACGGTCGCGGTGCGCAGGCCCGCGGCGATGAGCGGGACCGCGAGCGGGAGCTCCACCCTCGTCGCCACCTGGAAACGGGTCATGCCTTGGCCGAGAGCGGCCTCGCGGACGTCGGGGTCCACGTCCGCCATCCCGGTGAAGGCATTGGACAGGATCGGGGGGAACGCGAAGATCGCGGCGGCCAGGATGACGGCGTTGTTGCCGAAGCCGATGGCCGATGCGGCGAACAGGGTGAGCAGCGCGAGCGTGGGAATCGCGCGGCTCACGTTCGAGGACACCACCGTCACGGCGCCGCCCTTGCGCACGTGGCCGAGGAAGACCCCCAGCGGCAGCGCGACGGCCACGGCGAGCACCACGGCCGCGAAGCTCATCCACAGGTGCTCGAGGGTGAGCGCGATGATCGAATCCTGCGCGAACCGCCATCCGCCGTCGAACGTGGCGGTGGTGATGCCGTTGGCGCCGATCCAGTTCTGGGCCGTCGTGAGGTACTCCCATGCCTCGCTGAGCGTGCTCATGCCGCCGCCCTCCGTCGCGCCCACGGCATCGCCAGCCGGCCGGCGAGCGCGAGCAGCAGGTCAAGCACCAGCGCGAGCGCGAGGCACAGCAGCGTCGCGGTCATGATCTGCGCGCGGTAGTCGGACTGCAGCCCGCGGAACATCAGCTGGCCGAGCCCGCCGTAGCCCACCACCACACCCACGGTCACGAGTGCGACCGTGCTGACCGCGGCGATGCGCAGCCCCGCGATGATGGACGGCAGGGCGTTCGGCAGTTCGACCTGGAACAGCAGCCGCATCGGCGTGTAGCCCATGCCGCGAGCGGCGTCGGTGACGTCCCGGTCGACGCCCTGCAGGCCCACCACGATGTTGCGCACCAGCACGAGCAGCGCGTAGGCCACGAGCCCGATCAGCACGGTGGTGCGGCCGATCCCGGTGAACGGCGCCAGCAGCCCGAACAGCGCGAACGACGGGATCGTGTACAGCACCCCGCTCACTCCCATGATCGGGGCGGACAGGCGCGGCATGCGCCTCGCGATGACGGCGAGAGGCAATGCGATCGCGACGGCGATCGCAAGGGCCTGGAGCGTGAGCGTGGTGTGGATGAGGAACTGCTCCGACACCTCTTCCCAGTTGCGCTCGAGGTAGTCGAGGGAGAGCCACGGATTCTCGGGCGCGTCCATTTCCCAGACGCTACAGGGCGCGGGCCCCGGCGACCAGCCGCCCGCACGGTAGCGTGGCGGCATGGAACACGCCGGCATCGCGTTCGAGCACGTCCGCAAGGAGTATCCGGACGGCACGGTCGCCGTCGAGGACCTCAGCCTGGACGTGGCTCCAGGAGAGATCATGTGCCTCGTCGGCCCCTCGGGCTGCGGCAAGTCCACGACGCTGCGGATGGTCAATCGGCTGGTCGAGCCGAGCTCGGGCACCATCACCGTCGACGGAGTCGACATCATGAGCCAGGACGCCGTGCAGCTGCGGCGATCGATCGGCTACATGATTCAGCACGTGGGGCTGTTTCCCCATCGCACGGTCGCGCAGAACGTGGGGACCGTGCCGAGCCTTCTCAAGTGGGACAAGGAGCGCCGTCAGAGCCGCACCGAGGAGCTGCTCGACCTGGTGGGCCTGCCGCACTCGACCTACGGCGGGCGCTACCCGCACGAGCTGTCCGGCGGCGAGCGTCAGCGCGTGGGCGTGGCCCGCGCGCTCGCGGTCGAGCCGCCGGTGCTGCTGATGGACGAGCCCTTCGGGGCCGTCGATCCCCAGCGCCGCCGCAGCCTGCAGCAGGAGTTCCGCGACCTGCAGCGCCAGCTGGGCCTCACCGTGATGATGGTGACGCACGACATTCGCGAGGCCGTGATCCTCGCTGACCGCATCGCGGTGTTCTCGGAGGGCGGCGCGATCGAGCAGATCGGCACTCCCGCCGAGGTGACGGAGCAGCCAGCGAACGAGTTCGTGAAGGACTTCCTCGCGGACTTCGGCGCGATCGCCGGCTAGTCCACGCAGGCCCCGACGGCCGATGCGCGGGCCGGCTCGGCGGGTGCTGCCTACTTGGGGCTCTGGGGGGATCCGGGCGTGCGTGAGCTGCCGGCGCTGGCATCGGGCCCGGGGTCGTCATCGGAGCCGTCGATCCACGAGTGCTTCGAGGAGCGTGACAGCCGTCGCGGCTCGCGCCACTTGGACCGCCACCACGCGACCATGCCGCCCTCGGCCTCTTGAGACTCGCGCTCCAGGCGTTCCTCGGCCTGTCGCATCTCCCGGTGCCGCCGTCTGCGCCTGCCCGTCGTGACGATCCGGTACACCGCGATCCCCATGATTACGAAGACGAACACGACGAGCACGGGCACGAAGATGGCGATCAGCACCAGCGCGACCGCAATCGCGTCCTCGGCGAAGGAGGCGAGCGGGGCGCCGGTGCCGCCGGTCGTGGCGTTCACGGCGGGTCGTGAGGCGGCCTTGGCGACGTGGGTCAACAGCGCGACGACTGCGCCCACCACGCCAGCGACCAGCGGGTTGTCCTGCCAGAAGTTCGACTCGTCGACCACGGTCGAGGCGGCGGTGGCCGCGAAGATGATGCCGCCCACGACGGGCCGCACGGCGGTCTGGATCAGGTCGTTGACGTGATCCACCCCGGGGATCTTGTCGATGATCAGCTCGGCGACCAGCAGGCCGAGCGAGATGATGATCGCCGGCCAGGACTGAAGCCATTCGAGGTGTGCGGGGAGTTGGATGAACTCGGTGAACCGGGCGAAGACGCCCACCAGCACCAACGGGATGAATGCATTGAGACCTGCCGCGGCGGACAGGCCCGCGCCGGTGAGCGCTGCGAGCATCCCTACCTCCATTCCGCGCACGCACAGTGCGCGTGGGTGACCGCTCAACGATAGCCCGTCGCATCGGGTTCGCGCGGCCGTGGGCGCTGCGCCGGGAACGCAGAAGGGCCGCCCCGAGCGGGACGGCCCTTCCGACTGACGGGTGCCTGAGTAGCACGTTCGGCAACTCCGCCCCCAAGACAAAAATCCTGGTCAGCCGCCTAGACCGTGGGGTCTACGAGGTCTCCCGACGTCCCCAGGATACCGCTCCGAAGGACGATCGTGGCCCCGTCGTGAGGACTGTCGAGACGGCTCAAACTTTTCTCACCGCCTCCGAGGTGGATGCGCTCGTCGGCGACTACCTGGCCGGGATGAGCGTCAAGGCCCTCGCCGAGAGGTACGGTATCCACCGCGCCACCGTGTTCGCTCACCTACGTCGCCGCAACGTGCCGAGCCGCCGACCAGGGCTCGGGATCGACGAGAAGGCCGAGGCCGTGCGCCTCGCACGCGCGGGCGTCTCGATGCGCGCGATCGGCCGCCGGATGGGCGTGGACCGCAAGGCCGTGCGCGCAGCACTGGTCGAGGCTGGACTCATTGCGGATGAGTCCGCCAGCAGTTCGTAGCGCCGCTCTGGGCCGCTGATGGCGCAGAGGGTTTCGGCGGACATCGTCGCTCCCGACGTGTCTCAGCCCGGAGAGCGAGGCGTGCAGCTACCGTTGGAGACGAACGACTGCTCTCGCCAGTTCGGCACCGAGGGCGTGGATCGCCGGACGGAGCACGAGAGCAGGGCTGGATATGGCTTACGAGCAGCTACCGATAGTCGAGGTCGACCTCGAACAGCTCCTTCTCGACCTGGAGAACTACCGCATACCGACACGCCGCGACGACGAAGCAGGTGCGCTGAAGTACCTGTTTGCATCCGAGGACGTCCTCGGAGCGGCGCGCCTGATCCTCCGTGACGGCTACTTCGACAACGAAGTCCCGATCGTGACGTCGGCATCAGCGTCCGGCGGTAGCTCCCCATACACCGTGCTGGAAGGCAACCGTCGAGTTAGCGCGCTCAAGGCGCTTCAGGACCCGACGATCGTGCCCGGCCATGAGGCAGAGATTCGCGCGCTGCTGAAGCGGTACGCAGTGGAGGCGGAGAATCTCCCCGAACGAATCCGTGTCATCGTCGCTCCCGACCGGGCGACGGCTGCACCTCACGTCGCGAGGTTGCACACCGGCATCTCGAAGAGGCGCTGGAGTCGCGATCAGCAGGCAACCTTCTACTATTCGCTCGTCGACGAGCAGACCACGGTCGACGATGTGAAGGCACAGTACCCGGATGTCGAGGTTGCCAGGTTCATGCGGATGGCCGTGATGCGGCGCTTCCTCAGCGCAGCGCCATTCTCCGATCACACCCTCCGGCAGTACGCCGCAAGTGACGACCTGGCGATGTCGGCCTTCGAGTATGCCTACCGAAGCAAGGAGATTGCCTCCGCGATCGGTGTCGAGTTCGACAAGGATGGCATGCTTCTGCCGCGGGCCTCGACGCCTGAGAAGATCGCTGTGAAGTTGACGAAGAAGAAGCTCAATGCTTTGGAGTACCTTGTCAGCGAGTTCCGTGCAGGGCGTCTCAACACTCGCTCACCAGAGTTCAAGAAGCGCAACCAGGAGTATCAGTCCCTGGTGGATCGCCTCAACGGCGTATCGACTGCGGCTCCGCCCCAACCAGCGCCGCCCACTCCTCCCGTGCAACCGACGCCATCCGGGCCGTCCCAAGGTGGCGCGTCCGGCGCGCCCGGTGGCCCCAACACTGGCGGGAGTGGTGCTGCTCCGAACCCACCCGGCCCTCCTGGCGGCACGGGCAGCCGTGGACCCAACCATCCAGACACGAAGGACACGCTTGATCTGTCGGGGCTGGACTACGAGAACGCGCCGCTGAATCTCAAGCTGCGATACTTCGAGTTGCGCAAGATCAGCCTCTCGAATCTCCCTATCGCGGCCGCGATCCTCATGCGCTCAGTATTGGAGGCCACCATCAAGGTCCATTTCGAGGGCTCTCCAACCCCCGCCACTGGACAGTTGAGCGATGTATTCAAGCGCGTGGTGCAGGCCTATGGACAAGAGAAGTCGCTCAAGTCAGGCATTAGTGCTATCCAGTCGGGTAACGCGCACAAGCACGGATCGATCCAGTGGTTCAACCTCATCGCGCACAGTGCCGATGCTTCCGTGAGTGCGGATGACGTCCGGCAGGCATGGAAGGTCGTGAACCCGCTGCTTAGGCGCTTGTTGCGCCCGCCATCGCAGACGTCGTCTGCAACGACTTGATCGCCCGCGCGACAGACGGGGATGCCACGAGCAGCTCTTCCGCCTGGCCCGGATACCTGGCGGAGTAGGTGAGTTCCAGTCGGCACTGGAACTGATCTCGATACAGTTTCTCGATCAGCGGGGCTGTGTCATAGGTCATCAACCAGTGTGCACTTTCAACGGAGTTGACGATCGTCGAGAGTGCCTTGTGGTCTCGTCCGTCGAAGGCATTGAGATAGAGTTGCGAGCCTGCTTGCACGTAGGGCGGGTCGATGTACATGAATGACCGGTCATCGTGAGAGTACTGCTGGATCACAGTCCGGCCATCCAGATCAGAGACCGTGATTCGATCCGCTAGAGCACCGATCGCAGTCAACCGCTCGACGAGTGTGAGCCGGTTGAATCGCGCATCAATCTTGTATTTTCCCTCCTGGCGCTGGCCGCCGATAACGCCGGCGTTCAGAATCCCGGAGCGATTGGTTCGATTCAAGAAAAAGAACGCGAAGCCCAGGCGCAGTGCATCGCGCTCGTCCCGTGAGCGATATACGTCGCGCTGGCGCTGCCACTCGTCGATCGTGAGTGGTGTTGACGCCACCATTTCTACGAACTCTGCGTTGTTGCCAACGACGGACTTCCAGAAGGCGTGGACGGCTGGGTCGATGTCGTTGACTACCAAGTGTTGGACGATGCCCTCGCGCAGAAGCGCGATCCCCGCGCCCACACCTCCGGCGTAGGGTTCGATGTAGCGGGCGTCCTTGATGCCAAGAATGTCGATGATGTCAGCGAAGAAGCCAGCGAGCGCAGCTTTTCCGCCGGGGTATCGCAATGGTGAGAGTGTGCCGTATCGGCGTGACCCGATGACACGCAGGCTGTCAGTCATTGGAGTCCTTCCTTGCCCGGTGTGCGGCAACACGGCAGCGGGCTGAGCAGAAGCGAGCGTCACCTCGTCCGAGGAAGGCTTGGTCGCAGTGCTCGCAATCTCGCCATGCCTCTCGGCGGCGTAGGCGTTCATGGCGTAACGCGCGATCAAGCTCGGTGAGCCCCACGTCACTCAGGCTGCCTAGACGCTTCATGTTACGGATAGTACTCGTTACAGATCACATCGTGGTTCGCCACGCGGACGCTCCCGCGAATAGGCCGTTCTTCGGAGTCCGCCGGGTGAATCTCCGTAGCTGCGCCCGTTTCGCCTCACTCGGGAGAGGACCCCTGAGCAGGGTGGGTGTCCGCGAGGCTCGGTCCGCGCACCTCGTCGGTAACGAACGCCGAGAGGAACCGAAGATGGCCAGTTTGAGTGATGTCGCGAGCGACGAGCGCACCGCGAGGATGGTGCTGTCGATGCTCGTCGAGCCCAACGACCCGGTGACAGGACGCATCTTGTCCAGGCTCGGAGCAGTCGAAACGCTTTGGCTGGCTGAACACGACGGTGCAGTAGGCGGGCTGAGCCCGGTGGACGCGCAGGTCTGGCGCGACCACCTCAGCGCGCCAGGCGCAACGGAACTGACCGCGCGCATCGACCAGGTGCAGCAATCGGGCGTTCGCGCGCTCATCCCAGGCGATAGCGATTGGCCCACCGCCGTCGATGATCTCGGTGAAGTCGCCCCCTACGTTCTGTGGACTCGCGGCGCGTCGTCCTTCCTCTCGCGCCCGGTGAGCGATCTTGTCACGATCACAGGCGCTCGGGCCTGTACCTCCTATGGCGAATACGTCGCCGGGGAACTCGCCAGCTCCGTTGCCGCCGACGAACGAGTTGTCGTCGCGGGAGGCGCCTACGGGATCGAGGGCGCGTCGCACCAGGCCGCGCTCGCCGCAGGTGGCGACACGATCGCCATCTTCGCCAACGGAGTTGATCGCCCGTACCCTGTCGGCCATCGCGACCTGCTCGATCGCGTCGCCGATGTCGGCCTTCTCGTTAGCGAGGTTCCGCCCGGTGCCGTTCCAACCCGACACCGGGTCATCGCCCGCGCACGACTGATGGCTGCGCTGTCCTCCGCGTCGGTCATCGTCGAGGCGGGCGCGCGATCAGGGTCACTGCTGGTTGCCCAGCGGGCCACCGAGCTCGGCCGACGTGTCGGTGCCGTCCCCGGTCCAGTCACGAGCGCCGCGAGTGTTGGGCCGCATCGTTTGCTGCGCGATGGCATCGCGTCCTTGGTGGCGGACACTTCGGACCTCACCAAGCTGGTGGAACGGTGCCAGGTGTCACGAGAGCGACTCGACAGGGAGCATGTCCGTCTGCCTTCGCCTGCTCCGACTCGCACGCTCTAGCGGGCCAGTCGGTAGTTAGGACGACTGGCCCTGAACTCAGCGAGAGCTTCGAGCGAGCTCACCCAGTGGCACACCCTCGGAGAGCTCCTGCTGCTGCCGCTGCGCGCGATACTCATGGGCACGAGCCCTTGCGAGGAGAACGACACTCACGGGGCCGATGGCCAGCATCTTGAGAGCGTTCCAGATGCAGAGCAGGACCACGAGGTGGAGCCATCCTGGGCGGCCGTTCTCGATGAGTGTGGTGCACCAGAAGGCGATGGCCAGATATGGGCCGGCGAGCAGCATCGCTGGCATGCCCCACTTCAGCCCCTTCCTGGTGCGGATCAGGTCGAGCAGGACGTTGCTCGGCATGTAGCGACGCAGGAAATAGCGGACCTCGGCGCTGGCTGTCCACAGTAGGCGGATCATGATGGGCTCCTCTCAACACGCGAGTCGTTGTCGAGACGGTGCGTGGAGAGTGACCCGAAGGTCTGCCGCGAGCGGCCCAAAGGTAAGGAGAAATCCGCCTCACCTTCAAGGCTACGCCCCAGTCATGACATTGGGAAGGGTCAGATGCTGCGCCCAGGCCCGGGCTGGTCGCGCCTGACGGCCTGGAGATCGACCTCTGCCTGACGGCTCTCATCAGCGACCAGCTGACGTACCTTGTCGAGCGCGGAGCGCGCTCGGGCGGCGTCGATCTTCTGCGCGGCCGACTCGGGCGGGGCACCGATGGGCGCGTCGTCGGTGATGCGGTACCGGTCTCGGTAGGCCGCGACTACGCGGGCGGCCTTGCGCCAGGTCGTGGCTCGTCGTCGGTCGGTGGGCGGCGTTCCAAGTGTCTTCGTCCACGGTGCACCCTCGGCAAGTGCGGCTTCGAGTGTGGCGTCGGCGCGTGCCTCGATAAGTTCCTCTCGCTCGTCGAGAGCGGCTCGCATCTCGACGTCGATGACGCCGTGCGCCTGCGGGATGAGGCCGGCGATGAGTCGGGCTGGCTTGCGAGTCCGGCCTGAGCCTGCTGGACGTGCGGTCGTCCGCTCGACCCTGTAGTGGAGGACGGCGGCGATGTCGTCGGCGTCATCGAATCCTCGCGCGGCCACGAGGCGCGGCAAGAGCGCATCAAGGTTGTGGTGGTTGGCCTCGGCGCGGCGAAGTTCAGCGGCAAGGGGGCCGAATGCTTCGGATTCGATGGCGCTCTCGGCCTGTTCGTCGGTGAGCCCGGAGCAGCGGACGAGGGCAGCCCAGCGGTCGTGTTGGGCTGCGGCGGCAATGGTCTCGTACTCGGCGGCGAGCTGGGCGATCGAGCCCCACTGCTCCTGCTCGGCGACGATGGTCTCGTGCGCCGAGAGTTCGGCACCGCTGTGCTGCAGAACTCCGTAGAGCACGCTTCGCGCGGTGGCATGCGGGTCGTCGCCAGGGTGCGGCTGGGCATGGTCGTCGGAGCGGTCGAGGGTCACGTAGGCGTGGTTTGCGTGCCGTCCTCGGGTCATCGCGACGTAGAAGGTCTCTCTCGTCGAGGTCGGTTCGACCAGGACGTGCGCGGTGTCGGTCGTGATGCCTTGGGCGCGGTACGCGGTGACTGCGTAGCCGAGATCGACATGCTCGGCCACATACGACGTTGGAAGCACGATGCTGCCGCCGAACCTGCGTCCACGCCTGCGAGCCCTGATGGTTCCGTCGTCGCGCACAGTGGTGCCGGTTCCGTAGTCGCGTGCGATGGTGATGGTCCCGTCGTCGCCGACGGCGGTGACGGTCCAGATGTCGCCGTTGCGCACCCAGTCACGCCCGGTCAGGGTGCGTAGGTTCCGGTTGTTGCGTCGCGTGATGATGGTGTCGCCGACGCCTGCGGCGGTGCCGTCGCGCAGCTCGACTTCACGGTCGGGGTTCAGCGTCTTGTTGAGGATCAGGTCTGCTCGGGCGCGACGGTTCAGCGTGGTCACGTCTTCGTGGGTTTCGGCGATCAGTACCGAGACCAGTCCTGCGTCGCGGTCGGCGCGCCAGGCGTTGTAGGCGGCATCGGTCATGGCCTCGCCATCGCCGTCGGTGACGCGCTGGTGAGCGAGGTAGGTGTCGATAGCCGCCGTGCGCCCGTGACGCAGCTCGAGCGAGGCGGTCTTCTCCCAGGCGTGGGTGAAGCGGTGAACATCGACCAGTTCGGGGGTGTCGGCCCGGTCTCTGGCGATCATCGCGAACGCACCGCCCGCATCCACGGATTGCAGTTGGGCGTAGTCGCCGACCAGCAGCACCTTCGCGCCAGCGTCCTGGGCGAGGTGGGTGAGGCGGTCCAGTGACAGGGTGCCAGCGAGGGAGGCTTCGTCGATGATGACGAGCTGGCCCGCCTCGAACGTGGTGCCGTGGAGAAGGTGGTTCTGCCACCACTTCGCCGTGTTCTCGGTCGCGATCCCGAGATCGTCAGCGAGAACCTGAGCAGCAACCGCTGACGGCGCGAGACCGACGACGGAACCGGAGCCGTGCTCGGCTTCCCATGCGCGGCGGAGCGCGTTCATGGCGGTAGTCTTGCCCGCCCCGGCGGGACCGACCAGTACGTCGAGCATCCGTCCCGACACCGCGATCCGGGTCAAGGCGTCGGCCTGGTCGTCGCCGAGCATCCGACCGTCCGCATCGGGTCTGCGCGTGATCTTCTCAATGGTTGACAGCGGCACCGTCGGCCCGCCGAGGTTGGCGGCTCGTTCGAGGAGTCTGTCCTCGGCCGCGAGCTGGGCCTCGGAGGTGAACACCGTCGAGCTTTTCGGTCGGAACACCGAGGTGCCGTCGGGACGACGGAACACGACGGGCGAGGCGGCGAGTTCGGGCGGGGTCAAGCGAAGCGAAGCGAACTCGGCGGCATCGGCAACCATGGCGACGATGGCTTCCCGGTCGTGCATGGTGGCGAAGCGCCAGCCCATCGTCTGCCGGGATGCCTCGGCCATGAGATTCCAGCGTCGCCAGGTCGAGCGCTTCTCACCGACCACCTCGACGACCGAACGCCCAATCTCGCCAATGACATCGAGCGGCACGTCGTCGGCACGCAGCAGGAGCGGCTTGTCGTTGTCGGTCACCTCGCGCGCCCACGTCGTCGCATCCCGCCCCAACGACTTCGTGGCGCGCTCCCGCCATTCGACGGTGAGGTCAGCCAAGGACCGAACCTGCTTCTCGGGCCGAGTCGCGAGTGTGGCTTGAGCTCGCAATTTCATGATCGCCGCTGGTGTCGGGCGTCGTCCGTGCGCTGCGACGTACTTGGCGATGAGGCGATCGGTCTCGGCGTTGATGTGACGCGCGCGGGTAGAGAACTCGGCGATCAGTTCCTCGGGCACTCCAGTGATCGCCCATGCAGGGTTGTGGTCGCGGCCCATCTCTCGGGCCTCCCATGAGACGCCGAAGGTGCGTGTCATGTGGTCGGCGAACACGGCTTCGTGGAGTTCGGAGAGCGCGACGACGGCGGTGTGCATGGGTCTGCCGTCGAGCGAGCGCCATTTGCCGTCGAGGACGGTCTTGGCCTTGTTGCTGATGACGACGTGCGTGTGGAGGTGGGGGTCGCCGGCGCGGGAGTCGAAGTGATCGAAGGCGGTCGCGATGAGCCCGGTGACATCGACCTGCGCAACCGCGCCGTCTCCGGCGGTTGCGCCCGTGCGCGTGGCTGCAACCTCGCGTTCCATGAACGCAACCACCTCCGCAACCGCGCGATGATGCGCCTCGGCGATGAGTGCTTGTACCCCGGCGTCGGCGACTGCCCACAACACGCTCGCGGACTTCGGGATCGAGAAGGTGAAGTCGAAGCCCGCCACAGCACGCCGTGTACTTCGGGCTGTCTCCTCGGCAACGATCTGCGCGACGGCCTCTCCCTTGGCGCCGGGGGTCATGGTCGGTTCGAGGTCGGCGATCCGCGCTTCGATTCGCTGCTCCTGGTTCTTGTATGCCGCGAAGCCCAGGCCGAGCTTGTCGCCGGTGATCGGATCACAGCCTGTGCCCATGAGGAGCTGGAGTTGGTGTTCCGATACTCGGTCGCCCACCTGAATCTCGCCCTTGCCGAGGGCCGCTACGCCTGCGCCGAGCCAGCGGCCGGGCGGTGTGCCTTCTTCCATGTAGTAGCGGGTAAGCGGCGTCGAGAGCGGCCTGTTGCCGTCGGCTGCCGCGACGGTCTTGAGCAGGTACTTGTAGCCGTCACCTGCCGACATCACGCGCATCGAAACCGTCATGCCCACCTCCGCTCCTGCCGGGCAGGTGAGCACCCTCACCCGGTGACTTCTGAAGCGGTCATGGCCGGCTCAACCTCGACCTGCAAGAGGCGTGTCAGCTCAGAAAAGGCAGGGTGTGGCGGAGCTTCCTGAGTGCGGGCTGTCGTGAATGGACGTTGCTGGTCGATGGACTGGATGGCACTGGGCCGGCGACCGCGAGGACAGGTCAGCACGACGTAGTGGTGCACCTGACAGGTGACCAGCCCGGCGACACGACTCACGCGAGTTCTGGCCGGGGATCATCCCGTCAGCCGGAGCATTCATGCACGACACACCGACCGATCCCGCGAGTCCGCTGAGGATCGGTTCGCTCTTCTCGGGATACGGCGGCCTCGACCTCGCTGTCGAACATGTCTTCGGCGGAGAGACCGTCTGGTTCTCTGAGATCAATGAGCCCGTGGCCAGGGTCTTCGCCCACCACTGGCCCGACGCCCCGAATCTGGGCGACATCACAAGGATCAGCTGGTCGCAGGTCGAGCCCGTTGACATTCTGATCGGCGGCTTCCCCTGCCAAGACGTGTCCACCGTCGGCAAGCGCGCCGGTCTCGCACCCGGAACCCGCTCAGGTCTATGGGCGCACATGGGCACAGCCATCGAAGTGCTGCAACCCCAATGGGTCGTCATCGAAAACGTCCGCGGTCTGCTCTCGTCCCCAGCCATCCGACCGATCACCGAAGGAGACGACAATGCCCCGCGCAACCCCTGCGCAGCAACCCCCGACGATACAGCCCTTCGCGCTCTGGAGCCCGACCCGTGGCATCTGGGAGACAGCGCAACTCGACCTCTACGAGCAGCCGGCGCCGTACTCGGCGATTTGGCCGACCTGCGGATGGATGCACGATGGGTCGGTCTACCTGCTTCCCTTGTCGGCGCTCCTCACCCCCGGTTCCGCATCTTCCTCCTGGCCCAGCGTCAAGACGCTGTTCCGAACCCCGCTCGCGTCGGACTCGCTTCGAGGTGGAGAGACCCTGGACAAGGTGAAGGCGAGACGGGGCACGATCGCACTCTCGCACCAGATCATCGACCTCGCGCTCCACGGACCGGATGGCTCGCTCAGCAGGCACAGCGACTCGGCGACGTTGTGGTCGCTGACCGAGGACATCTTCACCGCTGGGGACGCTATGCCCACGCCGTGGCTCGTTGGGAGCACATCACCGGACGAGTCGCACCAGCGCCCGCACTCCTGAGGAACGAGAATGGCCCGCGTCCAGCACCGGAGTTCGTGGAGTGGCTCATGGGACTCCCTACCGCCTGGCTCTCCGATCCACGACATGGCCTTCCGCCGAACCAGCAACTGATGGCGCTTGGCAATGGGGTCCTGCCTCTACAAGCGGCGATCGCACTGACTGCCGTGTCAGCGTTCTCGCCGCTTGGGTAGCGGAGGCTACGCGACCGCCGGCCGCGATCACTCCGCTGGGTGAGCGGCGGGGGTGTCCCCGATGCGGTGATCCTGCGTTCGTAGGTCGGCCAGGCAGCGAGCAGTAGGAGCCCGTTGGCGCTCGGCGTGCTGGGGTCCGCGGTGTGGGTGGTGATTGAGAGGTGTGGGGTAGCGCGCTTTGTTGCCTGTTTGGGAGTCGTTGACAGGGGTTGGGCCTATGACGCGTCCGCGTTATCCATCCTCGTGGGTAGCCGGTGTAGTCGTATGACGAGTGTCGCCGCCGTGGCGAAGGCGGCGAAGATGGTGATGTTTGTGAGGGCGTCGGTCCATGAGATCGCCTGCGTTGCCCGGAGTTGCGCGATGCTGGAGGTCATTGCGGCGATGGAGTAGGCGCCGACATTGTTGATGATGTGAGCCGCGATGCCTGCTTCGAGACCGCCGGTGAGGATCACGAGGGTCGAGGCGAGCAGCCCGAAAGCGAGTCTGTCTACGAACAGTGCGGCGTTCTGGACGCCATGGAGTGAGGCAAACACGAGTGACGATGCGGCGGCCCCGATCCAGGGGTTGGCGGTGAGTCTGGTCATCGACTGTAGTAGGTAGCCGCGGAAGAGGTACTCTTCGGCTGCGGCCTGCCACGGGGTGACGATTGCCACGACGACAAGGAAGCTCCACCACTGCGGCTGCGGCGCGAACTGGAAGGGCTGGCTTTGGAGGTAGCCGACCAGCAAGCTCCCGCCAAGGATGAGGATGGTCGCTATCCCGAGACATATCCCGAGATAGCCGCGGCGCAGACGTTGTTCCACCGAGGAGAGTTGTCCAAGCGGGGCACGGTGGAGTCGGGTCATCAGGAGCCAGCAGCACAGGAGCAGCCCGGCGATGGCGATGCCGTTCGCCGCGAGTCCGGTGGGTATCTGGTAGCTGGCGGCATAACTCTGAAAGTCGGTGAAAGGCACGTCGGGTGCTGTCACGTAGTGGGAGACGGCGGTGATCGCCAGCGAGATCCATGGCGTGAGAGTGAAGTAGAACGCGAACGCGATGAGGATGCCGAGCAGCGCTGCGGGTCGTCCTGCTTGGCAGCTGAGCTGCTCAGCGTAGGTGACCGGCGGCGCGGGCGAGGTCTTGTCCGTCCTGCTGTCTGGGTCCGGCTGATTGCTGGGATAAGCCATGTGCAGTGCTCTCTGTGTGCTCCCGTGAGCCCCGGCTGAGCGCTGTCCATGCCGAGGCCCTTCATTGGCGGAACCTAGGCGGGACCAGGGGTGTGTGCTTCTGGGTCTGTTCGGGGGCTGACGCGTACTGCAATGGCGGCCGGGAGGCCGAGGTCGATCGTAGTGTCGTCGACGGTGACCCGGACGGCCGCAGCCGCGGGGCTGACGTCGGTGACGGTAGGGTCTGCTGCACGATCAGGTGACAGTGGTTGGTCACGCAGCCTGAGTGGCTGTCGTGGTCATGATGGTCTCGTACTCGATGGGGGTCAATCGGCCCAGCCCGTCTTGGCGCCGGCGCCGGTGGTAGGTGCGTTCGATCCAGGTCACGATGGCGATCCGGAGCTCGTCACGGGTGGCCCAGGTGTGTCGGTTGAGGACGTTCTTCTGGAGCAGGGAGAAGAAGGATTCCATGGCGGCGTTGTCGCCGCAGGCGCCGACCCGCCCCATCGATCCGACCATGGAATGGCGGTTGAGCGCGCCGACGAATTTCCTGCTGCGAAATTGAGATCCCCTGTCGGTGTGGACCACACAGCCGGCAACGTCACCGCGGCGGGCGACGGCGTTGTTCAATGCGGTGACGGCGAGGCGGGACTTCATCCGGGAGTCGATGGAATAGCCGACGATCCGGTTTGAGTACACGTCCTTGAACGCGCACAGGTACAGCTTGCCCTCGTTCGTCCAGTGCTCGGTGATGTCGCCGATCCACAGCTGGTTCGCCGCCTCGGCGTTGAACTCGTGCCGGGTCCGGCCCTTCTCGTCAGTGACGGCGCACAGGTCGTCGTGGACCGGCGGGCCCGGCTTCTTGCCGTTCCTGCCGCGTTTCTTCCCGAACCTCGACCACCAGCCGTTGTCGGCACAGATCCGCCACGCCGTGCGCTCGGCCATCACCTGGCCGGCCTCTCGTGCCTCATCGGCCAGGAACCGGTAGCCGAACTCCGGATCGTCGCGGTGGGCGTCGAACAGGGCGTTGGCACGGTGCGCCTCGACCAGCTCGGCGTCGGTGACCGGATGGGCCAGCCAGCGGTAGTACGGCGCCCTGGCGAGCTTCAACACCCCGCACGCGACCGTGACAGGAACCCCGTCGGCGGCCAGCTCGGTGACGAGCGGGTACATCATTTTCCCGGCAGGTTCGCCTGCGACAGATAGGCCGCGGCCCTGCGGAGCACTTCGTTCTCCTGCTCCAGCAGCCGGATCCGCCGCTTCGCCTCCCGCAGCTCAGCCGAGGCCACCTGGGTGGTGCCGGGGCGTTCACCGTCCTCGATGTCGGCCTTCTTCAACCAGTCGTACAACGTCGTGAAGTGGATCCCGAAGTCCTTGGCGATCTGATCCAGCCCGACACCGGGCTCACGGTTCCTGGCGACACGGACAACGTCGTCGCGGAACTCCTTGGGATACGGCTTCTTGGACACGGTCAACATCCTCCCAGCCCAACCCGAAAGCTAGGCAGATCAGTTGACACCTATCCGTGCAGCAGACCCCCGAGCCTGAGGCGACTAGTGCATCGGCGAACGGTTCGGCTGAGATCAGGATCACCGCCCCGGAGACGAGGAACATCGCCACGACGAGAATGCGCCTCGGTCGGGCGTCAAGCCCGGCAATCAGCGCTGCCGCGCCTACGAACTCCTCCTGGTCAGCGTCGTAGGTCTGCGCGGCTCGCCATAGATGGAGGCCGAACACGACGATGAGACCGACCCCGAACCACAGCGGGATGCTCCCGATGAGCGGGATCACGAACGCGACGAGCCCGAGGATAGCGAGGAAGCCGACGTCTCGTCGGCTGGCAACAGGCAGCTCCAGCGCATTGGGGGTGGGTGCATCGTCCCGGCGTGCCTGGCGGCGCGCGACGACGAGTGCGACGACCACGACGAGGGGCCAGCCGAAGCCGAGTAGCAGCCGGTTCGAGCCGGTCATGTTCGCGGCCGCGAAGTGGAGGTAGGACGGATCGGAACCGGAGCGGTAGGCGTAGTACAGGTCTACGGCATACTCCGGGAGAACTGCGATCAGTGCCAGCAAGGCAATGGCGAGGGCGCCCGAGATGTCCTTCTGGGCGGCTTCGGCGGCCCAGGCGAGAAGGAACGCTGCTGCCACCACAGCCGCGCCGAAGACGACTACCTCAGCCACTGCTGAGAACTCAACTCCCAACACACGGATGGCGACGGCTGGGCCTGCAACGAGTAGACACAGCAGGACGCGGCGGATCAGGGCAGCAGGCATTGGGCACTCCAGGTCAAGGCCGTGGCCGAAGGTCTCGTTCGCCTCGCAAAATGAGGTGCTACGCCGGGCGGATCAGGATGACCGCCAGCATGTCGACGCACCGCGTCCGAACCGAGGGCCTGGACGGAACTACTCCCCTTCGAGTTCCACCCTCTCCGACGGCTCCCTGGTGTGTCTATGCACAACTTGGTGTTGGAGGAGTCACACAACTCTCCCGTCTTGTTCCGTGGCGTTTGTGCAAGCCAGACGCCGGTTTCGTCTTCATCCAGACCCCGCGTTCCACATTCCGTCCCGGCCTCGATGAGCTGGCCGATGATTTGGCTCGGGTCGTCATGATTGGTGGCATGACCTATCCGAACCACCCGCGTCCATACGATCCCTATCCGGGGCAGGAACCCCCGCGGGCGGCGATTGTGTGCCCGAAGTGTCACGGCGCGATGCGAACTTATGAGCGCAACGGAATCCAGCTGGAGCAGTGCGGAAGTTGTCGAGGGCTCTTCCTCGACTTCGGTGAACTTGAGCACCTCACGCAGATGGAGGGCCGGTTCGTCAGCCAGGCACCGCCACCGCCCGGCTATGGCCCCGCTTGGGGCAAGCACGGTGATCGTCGGTATCGCAAAGGCGGCCTGGCGGGGTTGTTCTTTTCCAGCTAGTCTCGCGGACCTGCGTTCATCGACTGGTGGCGACGCGGGCGGTGCTCGCCAACCACGAGGACAGCCTCGGTCGCGGGCCGTCCGGCCCGCTCGCCGTTGTGGCTTGTGCGGATGCACCCGGGCGTCGGAGTGAGGCGGGTCGCTGACGCTGACTCGGATGTCGGCGTGGCACGGTGAACCGCCGGCACCTGTGGTTTCTGCTGGGGCTGTCAACTGTCCTGCATCCGGCGGCACGCCTGTAGCAGTGCGCGGGTCGTGGCTGGGGACTCGCCGGAGCGGAGAGAGCGAGCGGCCGCGATCAGGGTCGCGGCGCGAGCCGGTGGGTCGAGGTCGGTCCAGGGGTCGCCGGCTGGCGGCACGGCGGGACCGCCAGCGGCTCGATAGGCATTGAGGAGGATCGTCCAGGGCTCGTCAGGGAGCAACCCTGCCGCCCAGAACGCGGCTGGGCGCGCAAGGTCCCAGGCCGGGTCGCCGACGCCCGTGTCGTCGGGGTCGAGCAGGTACCAGTCGCCCGCCGGCGAGGGGCGGCCCAGTTGACCCAGGTGGAGGTCGCCGTGGATCATCGCGGTGCGTTGTGGCCGGCGTAGCCGGCTGGCAAGGTTCTCGCCGAGTTCGACCAGCCAGATCAGGTCGTCGTAGGGACGGCGGCGCAGATAGTCAATCGCCCGGCCAAGCCGGGCAAGCACGCCCGCCTGCGGGAATGACGACCCAGCGGGACGGGTGCGATGCAGCTCAGCAAGCAGGGTTCCCAACTGCGTCCACGGTGGCCGGTGGTCGGGAGCCAGCACGGCTACTCGTGGCCAGATCGTGGTGAGTTGTCCGTCGGGCGCGAGTATCGGAATGCCGTGCAGTGGCTGAACCCAGAAGCGGCTTGCTCCGGGTTGGGTGATGACCTGCAGCCGGCGTCGTAGGAGTGCTGTATCGGCCCCAAAGGGGTGTATCTTCACGACAACTCCGGCGCAGGCGTAGAGCCGTGCGCGCGCCCGATCGGGCTGCGGTCGGCGCTGGCCCTGGTGGGCCAACTCAGAGACGACAGTGTGCGAGGCCGCTTCACCGCCATGGTCACTCGCCACTGTTCGCACGAAGTCGGCTATCCCTCTCGGGATCACTGCCTGGATCTCGCTCACCTGGAGTGAACTGCCGAGATCGTTGAATGTGCCGGCGTCGGTACCGGACGGGTCAACTGGAGTCCGAGGTAGACCCACAGAGCGATGAATGCGACCCCGATGAGGAGCATCACGATCGTCCTGGTCCTCAGCCTGATGGGGGCTCGCGGCGCCGCTCGGGCGTCACCAGCGCTTGGGTGAGTCGATTGATCCTTGCTGATGTCAGTCTCCTGATGACTGCGTAGCGATGGTGACGGCTCCCGCGATTTGCAGCGGACGGTGAACTGCGGAGCGGGCCGAAGGACACCATCGAGTCCGTCGTGTGCGAACCTGGGTTGCCCGCTGAGTTCGCCATCGGGATGGCTCGTTCGTCACGCCCACGGCGTCGGAGGCATGAACCGCGTGCGGAAGCGGTGCCGCGATCCGGCTGGGCGCGGCGAACGAAGAGGGCTAGTCAGCAGAACGAAACTGGTGGCCCGCGACGTTGCGATGGCTGATAGTGCTCGAAAGAGTGGAAAGGCCGCGGGGTGGCGGCCGCAAGTACAGGCTTGGCCACGACTGGCCTGGTGAATGACGGCGTCGGGAACCTTCGGTGCAGCCAGTCGCGCGCCGACCGCAGGGTGCGGCGTACCCATAGTCCTGCGCCCAGCGCCAGCAGCACGCCGACGATGCCGGCGGCCAGGGTTGAGGTCGAGACCAGCACCCACAGCCGTACCGTGGTGTCGAAGTTGCTGCCGGGGAGATAGCTGTGTTCGGGGCAGCTTCGAGCCTGTGCGAACAGGTCCAGGTGGACGCCCACGGAGGCGAGCAGCGGAAGCTGCGGGGAACAGGTCTTGTCGCTCACGTCCAGACTGCCGGCCGCGCTAGCCAGGCCGATCCCGCCCAGCACCGTCATCAGCGCAGCGCTCCAGAGGCTGTGGTGACGGTTCCTCATCAGCGCTCCTCGTCCGGACACGCCCAGTGTAGTTGGGCGACACGGCCTGGCGGAGGCAATCGGCGAGCGGGTCAGCGGCCCTTGTAGCGCATGGTGAGCATCATGCCGGCTTTGGTGTGGTACTCGTTTTGGCAGTGGAGTGCCCATGTTCCCGGGTTGGTGGCATCCAGGTGCACGGCGGTGGTGCTGGATGGGGGAACCAGGAGGGTGTCTTTCCTCAGTCCGTTGTCCAGCGCGAAGGTGTGGCCATGCAGGTGCACCGGGTGTGCGCGTGTGGTGGTGTTGACGACCTCGAGCAGGAGGCGGTCGTTGTCGACCACTTCAAGGGGTTGATTCTGGCCGAAGGGCGCACCGTTGATGACCCACCGGTAGGGGTTGGCCTGCCCGCCCAGCTCGATGGTCGCGCGCGCATCGATCGGCCGGGTCGGGAGCAACGACGACTCCTCCGGGTACAGGTCGAGCCCCTGAGTGAGTTGGCCTGTGAACTCGGCCAGCTGGACCGGTGGTTCCGGTGGGCTCCCGGACCCGGTGCGTACCAGCGCGAGGCCGTGGCCGGGCTTGTTCCATGGCTTGGCCACGAGAGGGAAGACGCCGTCACCGAGGGTGACCAGGAGGTCGTATCGTTCGCCCATGCCGAGATAGAGCGCGGAGGTGGTGTGCGGCTTGACCGGGTGGCCGTCGGTGTGGGTGACGGTCAGGCGATGTCCGCCGAGGGCGAGGGCGAAGATCGTGTCCGAGGCGGCGTTGATCACGCGGAGCCGGACACGGTCGCCGGGGCGGCCCTGGTGGGTTACGGGCGCTGTCGGTACTGCTCCATTGATCAGGTAGAGCGGATAGGGGATGTCGCCAGCGTCGCCGAAGAACGGCTCGTTGCGGGAGGACAGCTGAACGGCCTGGGTGCCGGTGGTCGAGGGGCGGCGGGCGTTCAGGCGCCGGAACATGTCCTCAGGGGTTTGACCGTCGACGACCAGCCAGTCATCCAGGACTACGGTCCATTCGGCGTCGTAACGGCCCGGCTCTACGGGATCATCAACGATCAGTGGCCCGTAGAGGCCGCGGTCCAGTTGGACTCCGACGTGCGAGTGGAAGAAGTAAGTGCCGGGCTGGGGTGCGGTGAACTCGTAGAGATGCTGTTGCCCTGGCTGGATCGGGTTCTGCGTGAGTCCCGGGACGCCATCGACGTCGTTCGGAATGGGCATTCCGTGCCAGTGGATCGTGGTGGGGCTGGGGAGTTGGTTGTCCAGGTTGAGGCGCAGCAGATCGCCCGGGTTGGCTCGAAGGTCGATCCCGGGAAGGGTGTCGTTGTAGGCCCAGGCCTCGGCCAACGTGCCGCCGAGGTCGATGATCGAAGGCGCTGCCCGCAGCGTCTTCTGGACGATGGGTTGATCGGTGAGCGATCCACGTGGCCACCGCGAGCCACCGGGAATCGCAGGGTCGCTCGCCGCGGGTACGCATCCGGTGAGAAGCCAGCTGCCGGCGAGTGCGAATCCACCGCCCAGCAGTGCTCGACGTGAGGTTCCGGTGTCGCGGGGTGGTTGGATGCCGGCACTGGTGGTCGGAGAAGTCCGAGCTTGGGAGATGGCCACCGCTCAGTCCTTCACGAGGTAGGGCACAGGGTCGGCACCCTTGCCGTTCTCGTAGAGGGCTAGGTGGAGGTGGCAGGCGGTGGACAGCCCGGTGGTTCCGACGTAGCCGATCACGTCGCCCTTGGTGACACTCTGGCCTGCGCTGACGGCGTACTTGCTCATGTGGAGGTAGGAGGTCTCGACGTTCTTGCCCTTGATACGACCGTGGTCGATCCGGACGTTGTTGCCGGCGCTGCGGCTGAAGTTGGCCCTGGTCACGGTTCCGGACTGAGTGGCGTAGATGGGGTTCCCGCACGCGCCTCCGATATCCGCGCCGTTGTGCAGGCGCATGGAGCCGAGGATGGGGTGCTTGCGCATCCCGAATCCCGAGGCCACGCCACCCTTGGTGGGCCAGGTGAACCTGCTGAGGTCCTTCAACCGGGTGAGTTCTGCCTCGATGTCGGAGGCGACTTTGCGCTCGCGTTTCTCGTGTTTGGCGAGGAGAGACTGGAACCGCACCTGGTCGACCTGAGCGGCGGTTGCCTGGAGTTGTTTGCTGCGGTTCTCCAGCAGGTCCTCGAAGGTGGGCGCCCGCTCAGCGGCGACGGCTGCCGCCGAGGCGGGGGGCAACGGCGCATCAGCGGCATGAGCCGTGTGTCCCTGGTCCAGCGACCCGCTGGCGCCGATGAGGACGGCAGCTGCCAGAGCGATAATCCTTGCCGTTCCCGGCAATCGCTTCGCGCGAACCTCGCTGGCAGCCACCCCGTCCCCTCTCGACGGCGGTAAGACTAGCCTAAGAGTTTCTCAGATTCCATTCAGGGTTCTAGTCGTGACTGGCATGGTTCAGGATCTGTTCGACCATCGCTCGAACGTGGTCGTCCTGCAGGCGATAGAGGACGTTGCGTCCCTGCCGGTCGCCGGCGGCGAGGTTTAGGTGGCGCAGGATGCGCAGGTGGTTGGAGACCGAGGCTTGCGACATCGCCAGTTCTGTGACGAGCTCACTGACGGTGGCCGGGGAGTCCAACAGGCGAGCGAGGATCAGGACGCGCGCCGGCGTCGCCAGGCCGCCCATCACCTCCGCGATGCGCTCGGCTTCGCTGGCATTCAACCTCATGAACCACCACCCCTCTTCCGGAACGCGGCCTGGATTGATCCAACCAGATTCCGAGCGATCTGTGGCAATGCATCATTACATCATGATATGTATAGATCATGAGTGCTGCGCATGAAGATCACGAAGACGACTCCCACGGACAGGGCAGGTGGGAGCTGTACTTCGCTATCGCCTCCGGCGTGACCTACATCGCGGGGCTGATCGCTGAGTTCGGCTTTGGTGCCCCGGAACCGCTGGTGCTGGGCCTGTATCTTGCGACCTACTTCTGTGGGGGCTTCTTCACCGTGCGGGGGGCGTGGGGCTCGATCCGCCGGGGCCGGTTCGAAGTGGACTTCCTGATGATCGTGGCCGCCGCCGGTGCAGCAGCGGTCGGCAGGCTCTCCGAGGGTGCCGTGCTGTTGTTCCTGTTCAGCCTCGGACACGCCCTGGAGGAGTACGCGATGGCCCGCGCGACTCGCTCGATCAAGGCGCTGGGCGAGCTCGCACCCCGCACGGCCACGCTCCGCGTCGGCCCGGACGAGCTTGTTGAGCGTCCGGTGGAAGAGCTTCAGGTGGGCGATGTCGCGGTCGTGCGACCGAACTCGCGGGTACCTGCGGATGGTTTCGTCAGCGTCGGCAGCACGGCGATCGACCAGTCCGCGGTGACCGGGGAGTCGATCCCGGTGGAGAAGGCTGCAGTGCCCGACGTCGCCAAGGCCCTGGCCAATCCCGACGCGATCTCCAGTGGCTCGCGGGTCTTCGCCGGGACGGTGAACGGCCCCGGCGCGTTCGACATGGTGGTGACCGCAGCGGCCGCCGACACCACATTGGCGCGGGTGGTGAAGCTCGTCACCGAGGCTGACACAGCCCAATCGCCCACCCAGCGGTTCATCGACCGGTTCCAGCGGTTCTATGTGCCCGCGGTCATCCTGGCCGTGGTCGTGGTGTTGGCGGTCGGGATGATCTGGTCTGCCGAGCCGTTCGGTGACAGCTTCTACCGGGCGATGCTGGTCCTGGTCGCGGCCAGCCCCTGCGCCTTGGCGATCGCAACCCCAGCAGCTGTGCTGGCGGGGATCGCTCGTGCTGGCCGCGCCGGCGTCCTGGTCAAGGGCGGTGCCCCGCTGGAGACTCTCGGCAAGGTCGACGCCATGGCCTTCGACAAGACCGGCACCCTCACCTGGGGACACCCCACGGTAACCGACACCATCCCAGCACCAGGCGTCCTCGTCGATGAACTCAATGCGATCGCCCTGGCTACCGAGACGTTGAGCGACCACCCGTTGGCGACTGCCATCGTCCGCGATCTCACCGAACTGGTCGGAGCGAACGCGCGCCGCGTGGCGACCGACCTCGAGGCCGTCACGGGCCGTGGCATCCGCGCGACGGTGGATGGTGAGATCGTCCTGGTGGGCAGCGTCCGGATGATGGCCGAGGCCGATCACGAGCTGCCGGTCGAGGTCAAGGCCTCGGTCGATCAACTCCAGGCCGAGGGCCGCACCACCATGGTGGTCACCCATGGCGCCCGCGTGCTCGGCGTGATCGGTGTGATGGACGCGCCCAAAGCCGAAGCCCGCCAGACGCTCGACGTCCTGCGCGAGTCCGGCATCGGGGAACTGGTCCTTATCTCGGGGGACAACCAGGCGGTCGCCGACGCCGTGGGCCGCTCGGTCGGGATCGACCGGGCCATGGGTGAGTTGTTGCCCGAGGACAAGGTGGTCGCGATCCGCAACCTCACCGAAGGTGGTCGCACCACGGCGATGGTGGGCGACGGTGTGAACGATGCCCCCGCGATGGCCAGCGCGAGCCTGGGCATCGCGATGGGCGCTGCCGGGTCGGCGGTCGCCCTGGAGACCGCCGACATCGCTCTGATGGCCGACGACCTCGGACGGGTACCGTTCATGGTGCGACTCGGTCGAGCAACCTCCCGGCTCATCCGGCAGAACCTCATCGCAGCCCTCGCCATCGTCGCGTTCCTCGTGCCGGCCAGCCTGCTCGGGCTAGCGATGGGTCCGATCGTGTTCATCCACGAAGGCTCGACCATCCTCGTCGTCCTCAACGCCCTGCGACTGCTGCGGTTCGACCACAACCGCGACCACCACGGCATCACCCACGAAGACCGTCCGGCCGGACGTGCAGGATCGGCTGCTCCACGGCAGGAACTCGCCGGCCGCACCCAGACCGAGTTGGACGCGCCAGTCGAGTGACGGCCCTGAACGGCTGGATCGCGCTGGCCTTGTACCTGATCGGCCTCGGTCTGGCCTTCGGCTTTCGAGCGGTGGTTCACCTGCGCCGCAACGGAGATACGGGGTTCCGACTCAAAGCAGGTGCGGCGGGTTCCGCCCAATGGTGGGGGAAGCTGCTGTTCGCGGTCGCGCTGCTGCTCGGACTGGCAGGCCCGGTGACGCAGATCGTCGGCATCGGACGCCTGACCATCCCCGGCGGCACGATCGTGGAAGGGATCGGGCTGGTCCTTGCACTGCTCGGGATGAAGACGTTGCTGCGGGCGCAGCGGGAGATGGGCGCTTCCTGGCGGGTTGGCGTCGACCCGGAGGAGCACACCGAGATGGTGACCGATGGGACCTTTGCGATGGTGCGCAACCCGGTGTTCTCCGGGATGGCTGTGTCAAGCGTCGGGTTGTTCCTGCTGGCCCCGACGATCGCGGCGACGGCGGCGACCGTCGTGCTGCTCGCCGCCATTCAGGTACAAGTCCGGGCGGTCGAGGAACCCTACCTACTCGCCGTTCACGGCGACGCCTACCGCGACTACGCCGCTAGAGTCGGCAGATTCGTCCCAGGCGTTGGGCACAGCCTTCGCGGCCTCAGGTAGCCGGGTTGACTGGATCGAGGACGGGGACGCGCGGCAGGCCTAGCGCCGAGCTGCGAACCTGAGCAGCAGGAGGCCGAGCAGGCTGGTCGCGGCCAGGAGACCGGCGATCCACGGGCCGAGGGAGACAGCCGGGGTCAGTCCGGTGCGTAGTGGGATGGTGGTGACCCGAGCGCCGATGGTGTCGGTGGGGAGTTCGTCGAGGATTGTGCCGTCGGGGGCGAAGGCCTGGCTGGTGCCGGTCGTGGAGACGTTCACGACGCCGCGACCGGTCTCGATTGCGCGCATCCGGGCGAGGGCGGCCTGTTGCAGGTTCTCGTCGGTGCCGCGGAAGTCGCCGTTGTTGGACTGAAGCAGGTACAGCTGAGCCCCGTCCTGGGCGCCCTGCCAGATGACGTCGTCAAAGATGACGTCGAAGCAGATGGCCAATCCCACCCCGACCCCGTTCAGGCTGACATACGGGGAGTTGGTGCCGGGAGTGTACTCGCGTCCGATCAGGCCGATCAGGTCCGGAGCGATGCGCTGGTAGAACCAGCGGTCGGGCACATACTCGCCGAACGGCACCGGATTCGCCTTGTCGAACAGCTGGACTTCGCCGCCGGTAGGCGGCCAGAGCAGGGAGGTGTTGTAGGTGTTCTCCCCGCGGCGGGTTGCAGCGTTCACCAGCAAGGGCGCCGAGACCTGGTGGGACAGCTCATCGAGTGCCCTGCTGGTCCCCAGGTTGTTGAGTGGGTCACTGTCGACCCCTCCTTCGGGCCAGACCAGCACATCCATCGGTTGGCCGATCAGCGGCATGGTCGCGGCGGTCTGTGCGGTGAGCATCGCACCAGGGGCCGCGGCGTCGAAGTAGCCGGCCGGCCCGTTGCCCTGCACCCAGCCCACGGTCACCTCACCAGCCGGGGTGGTGGGGAACTGCGGTGTCACGAGCAGCAAGGCGGTCACCGCGGCAGGCATGACCAGGCCCCGCCAGTCACGCCGGCGACCGATCCGCCACCACTGCGCGATCCCTGCACAGACGGCTGCTATCAGGAACGACAAGCCGGTCACACCTACCCACGAGACAGCTTCGGCGAACGGGCTGCCGGCCTGGCTCATCCCCAGACGAGCCCAGGGGAACCCGCCGTAGGGCCAGCTGCCCATGATGGACTCGCGCAGTGTCCACAACCCTCCGACCAGAAGCGGGACGATCACTAGCTGACCCCACTTGCCGCGCAGCGTCCGCGTGGACCACCGGTAGGCCAACGCGATCGGTATTGCTCCCGCGGCGAACAACAGTGCCTGCAAGCCGGCCAGACCGAGCCACGGCAGCGGACCCAGAAACCGTCCCGCCCAACTCAGGTGCGCCACGAAGAAGGCACCGCCGTAGACCAGAGCGACCAGAAAGGCTCCGCCCGACTTCCGGCCGGCGAGCGCGAGCAGGGCCAGGGTGACGCTGACGAAGGCGATCGGCCACCAGCCGAGTTCGGGGAATGCAGCGTCCAGCCCCACGCCAGCCAAAGCCGAGGTCACAATGGCCCACCCCAGCGGCAGCGCAGGCCGCGCCGGCTGCGCGGGCTGGCTGATGTCGTCCGCAGGCGGACTGGTCGTGGTGATGGTCATGCTGACCGCTAGTGGGTGCTGGCCAGCACGGCACTGGGTTGTTCCGCAGACCTGGCATTGCTCAAAGCGGCCGGTCGTTGGGCGGCGCGGATGCCGTTGAGGATCACCACGACCTCGGCCACCTCGTGGACCAGGACAATCCCAGCCAGTCCGACGATGCCGAACAGCGCCAGCGGGAACAACAGCACGATGATCGCCAGCGCGAGGCCAATGTTCACCGTCATGATCCGCCGTCCCCGGCGCGCGTGAGCCAGCGCGGCGGGTATGAGCCGCAGGTCGTGACCGGTGAACGCCACGTCCGCTGAGTCGATCGCGGCGGCTGCTCCTTTGGCGCCCATGGCGATGCCCACCGTCGCTGTCGCTAGCGCTGGGGCGTCATTGATGCCGTCGCCCACCATCGCCGTGGGGCTGCCACCGGTAAGTTCCCTGATGGCCAGGGCCTTGTCGGCCGGAAGTTGCTCGGCCCTCACGTTGGTGATCCCGGCCTGCCGGGCCAGCGCGTTCGCGGTGCTGGCGTTGTCGCCGGTCAGCATGATCGTGTCAATGCCCTGGGCGCGCAGCAGACGTACCGTTTCTGCGGACTCAGGTCGCAGTTCGTCACGAATGCCGATCAGCCCGGCTATCTGACCGTCGGCTTCGACCACGACGACCGTCATGCCCTCGCCCGCCATTGCATCAGCATCTGGCGAAAGCCCTGCGGGGTCGATCCATCGAACGTTACCGACCCTGACCCGGGCATCTCCGACCTGACCGGTGATGCCGCAGCCGGCTTCTTCGACCACCCCGGATGCCGCGGGCGCGCCCGATACGGTCGCGGCGATCGCCGCCGCCAACGGGTGGGCGCTGGATGCCTCCAAAGCCCCAGCCAGCGACAACAAGTCCCCCCGCGAGATGCCAGGCGAGGTTCGTACGTCCACCACCGCGGGGTCGTTCCGGGTCAGGGTGCCGGTCTTGTCCAGCGCGATCGTGCGAATGGTCCCCAATTGTTCGAACGCTTCGCCCGACTTGATCACGACACCGAACTTCGACGCCGCGCCGATCGCGCTGATCACGGTCACCGGCACCGCGATGGCTAAAGCGCACGGTGACGCCGCGACCAGCACCACCAGAGCTCGTTCGGTCCAGGTCCATGGATCACCGACGATGAACCCGAAGACAACCACCAGGACCGCCACGACCAGCACCACGGGCACCAGCGGGCGGGCGATCCGATCCGACAAACGCGCCCGTTCCCCCTTGCGGGCGTGGGCCTGCTCGACCAGCGCCACGATCTGAGTCAGCGAGTTATCCCGGCCATCCGCGGTGGCCTCGACCTGCAGGGTCGCCGAGCCGTTCACCGACCCCGCCGGCACCTCATCGCCCGGACCCACCTCCACCGGGATCGACTCTCCAGTCACTGCCGATGTGTCGATGCTCGATCGGCCCATCACCACGACCCCATCGGTCGCAACCCGCTCACCAGCGCCGACCACCAGGATGTCCAGCACCTGCACCTCCGCGGCCGGGACCGTCACGTCTCCGCCCAGCCGCGAGATACGAACGGTCTGCGGAATCAGCGCCAGCAGCCCCCGCAGACCGTCCTTCGCACGATCCATCGCCCGGTCCTCAAGAGCCTCGGCCAACGAGAACAAGAAGGCCAGCGCAGCCGCCTCCCCGACATGTCCCAGAAGAACCGCCCCGACCGCCGCGATCGTCATGAGCAGGCCTACGCCGAGTCGGCCGCGAGCCAGCCGCCGGAGAGCGCC
Organism: Demequina pilifera; assembly: GCF_048814985.1. Taxonomy (NCBI): domain Bacteria; kingdom Bacillati; phylum Actinomycetota; class Actinomycetes; order Micrococcales; family Demequinaceae; genus Demequina; species Demequina pilifera. The sequence continues at coordinate 377,346 of NZ_JBMDTW010000002.1, read as the reverse complement.
CGGCACGAAGGTGTAGGCCCCAGCCGCCAGGGCAACGGCCTGAAGCCCTCCAGCGGCCAGGTCGAGCCCGGCCCATGCCAGACCATAACCGGCAAGCAGAAACACCCCAGAGACCAGCGACGGCAGCAAAGCGGGATCCCGCCACCACGGTGGCCGCACCCCCTCAGTGTCCTCGTCGCGCTCGCCGCGACCATTGGAAGCCGGCTCGCAGCACGCGCCGCCCGGTGTGTGCGCCGCAACTCTCAGGTCTCCGGCGGGTCCGGGTTGGTTTGTTCCAGGTTCCCGCAGCAGACTCATCGGCAAGGAGCCGTCCCCACGTGGAGCGTCCTCGCCGCAGCACTCCCTGCTCACCGGGCCTCTCCCGTCCTGCCAGCACCCGGGCCACAGCACAACGGCACGTCACAGTCCTCATTCACACAGGACACGCCGTCGTCGTAGGCGACCACCGCCTCCACCAGCAACTCCAGCGCTCGCGTCAGATGCGGGTCAGCGATCTCGTACCGCGTCTGCCGGCCCTCGGGCGTTGCCACCACCAATCCGCAGCCGCGCAGGCAGGCCAGATGGTTCGACACATTGGTGCGGGTCAGGCCCAGTGACTCCGACAACCGAGCCGGGTACCCCGGCGCCTCCAGCAACTGGAGCAGAATCCGCGAACGGGTCGGATCGGCCATCGCCCGGCCCAACCGATTCATCACGTCCAACCGGGAAGCAAGAGTCAGCACACACTGACCATACATCGGATGCTGACCTTATGCGTGAGGATGGGTCACCCAGGCAGCCCGGTTTCTTTTGACGCCGCAACGTGGCTCACGCTGATCCCGGCGGTGAGTACGTGGATCGGTGTCGGGTCAGACCGGCAGTGCAAAACTGCTCGCCCACTGCCGTACACCGGCCATTGCGATGTCCCACCAGCCGGTGATCAGCAGCACCCCGATCACCATCATGGTCACCCCGCCGGTGACCTGAATGGCACGATGGTGGCGGCGCACCCAGCCCAGCGTGCCGCCCAGCCGGTCGAAGGCCAGTCCAGCGACAATGAACGGCAGCCCGAGGCCGAGCGCGTAAGCGAAGGCAAGCACGGCGCCGCGCAGCGCAGTGCCCTCGTTCAGGGCCAACGTGAGCACGACCGATAGCGCCGGGCCGATACATGGCGTCCACCCCAGCCCGAACACGATTCCCAGCAGCGGCGACGCCGCCACGCCGGCTCGGGGGAGCACTTGCAGCCGCCACGTCCCGCGACCCCACGGCAGCCAGTCGGTGAACACTAATCCCAGGGCGATGCTCAACACGCCGGCAGCCACCATCAATGGCCGCTGCCACGCGAAGAGCGCGGCACCCACCGAACCCATCAGCGCTCCGGTGGCGACGAACACCGCCGCGAAACCGCCCACGAACCCCAGCGTCCCGAGCAGTACGCGACCCCGCCCGGCCACCCCTTTCGCGCTCTGGCCGGTAGTGATGTCCGCAGCCCCCATCCCGGTGGCGTACGACAGGTAGCCAGGCAGCAGCGGCAGCACGCACGGTGAGAAGAACGACACCAGCCCGGCGAGGAGCGCGATCGGCAAACCCAATGCGACCGAGCCGCCCACAGCCTGGCGGATCCAGTCGCCCAACTCCAGCGGGATCACTTGCCCGCTGCCACGTCTTGGATCAGACCCACCAGGGTCGATTCTGTGGTCTCGCCGATGATCCGGGCAGCGACCCGGCCCTCCAGGTCGACCACGATCGTGCTTGGGATGGCGTTGGGCGGCAACTCGCCGGAGAAGTTCAGCAGAAGCGCACCCTCAGGGTCGAACAGGTTCACATAGGGAACCTCGAATGCCCGCACGAACGCACGGGGCGCGGCCTTGTCGAAGTCTCGGGTGTTCAACCCGACGAAGACTGCCTGGTCGGCAAGCTTCTGGCTGGCGGCCACGAGCGCGGGCGCCTCGGAGCGGCATGGCGCGCACCAGGAACCCCACACGTTGTAGACGATCACCTTCCCGGAGACGTCAGCACTCGTCCACCGCTCGTCATCCAGCGTGACGCCCTCGATCACGGGCGCCTGCGGACGCTCATCGGCAGGCAGCACCGTCAGGCTGCCATCACCCGACACGAACCCTCCAGTGTTGGCTTGTGTCGACCCGCAACCCGCGAGCAGAACACCCGACGCGATCGCAACGGCCGCGCTCCAGAGCCGGCGCCTGACCGTGTGCGGAAGGCTCCCAATGTGCGACCGTTGCACTGATCCAACCTCTCAGAGTCACAGTTGCGGTCCCGACCACTGCCAGGGACCGTCCCTGGCCCACAAGACTGCCACAGCCGAAAAGGGCCTCCGGCAAGCAGCTTCGTGGCCTGGTAGTCAAACCCCATCAGCCACGTGATCTCGCGTCAACCCTCTATCGCTGCGAGTACTGCCGTCGTCGGACAGAGCGCAGCGGCACGCTTCGGCCAGTAGCTAGACTCATCGACAACCCGAGGAGCGAGCATGAGATCACAACGCGGCGGCGCCGCAGGCGTCGCCGTTTTTGGGTT
>NZ_JBMDTW010000002.1:49661-374789 GCF_048814985.1 Demequina pilifera | reverse complement strand
CCCCCCCCCCCCCCCCCCCCCCCCCCCCCCCCCCCCCGCGTTGATGCTCATCGGTGCGAGCAACCTTGCTACCGGAGTGAGATCGGTGAACATCGCCGATACAGCCTGTATGCCGCAGGTGCCCCTGATCGCGCCGTTCGGCGTCCACCTCGATCTGTTGGTCGAGTCCGAGCTGTGCCCAGAGCACAGCTACCTGCCAGGGCTGAACTTCGGACGCTTCGCACAGTCCTTCATGGTGCTCTCAGCAACCACCTTGATCGCCGGCCTGGTCGTTCTGCTGCTCGGGCTCGGCGTGGGACTCTACGCCCGCCAGGCAGCAAAGACGGCCCGCGACTGGTTCCGGACACGCCTAAGTGATGCCAGGCCGGCGACCCTTACCGTGCCTACCCACGTTGCCGTCACGGCCCTCGTGGTGGCCACCCCCGGACGTCGCCCCTATCACCCGCTTCAACGCCGAGGCCCACCCGCCCTGTCCTGCTGATCGACTCAACTCGCACCCGTGCGCAGACGAGCGCCCTTTCGGTGAACGCCGAGGTCCTGGTGCTCGGCGCGGCGCTGCGGTGCGTCCGAACGACGACAGACAGGTCCAACCACCTTGACCACATCAGACGACCTTTTGGAGCGCATCCACCGTTTCAGACAGACCGACAGGTGGATCTTCTCCACCATGCTCTTCTCGGCCTGCCTCAGCCTGTACGCCTCCTTCGTCCTGTCAACCGACGCCATCCGGCTAGCGGCCAACCCCAAAGTCGGACTCCCATGCAACCTCAACGAGGTCATCAACTGCAGCGCAGTCGCCAGATCCTGGCAGGCCGGACTGTTCGGATTCCCGAACGCGTTCCTCGGCCTGATGGCCGAGCCCGTAGTCATCACCATCGCGGTCGCCAGCCTCGCCGGCGTCAGGTTTCCGCGAGGCTTCATGCTCGCCGCCCAGATCGTCTATGGCCTGGGCTTCGTGTTCGCCTACTGGCTGTTCTTTGAGTCCACTTTTGTCATCGGGGCGCTGTGCCCCTGGTGCCTGTTGGTGACTGTGTCCACCACCTTGGTGTTCGCATCACTCACCCACGTCAACCTGCGCGACAACAACCTGTTCCTCCCAACGAGCCTGCACAAGACCTTGACCAAAGGGCTTCGCCTGGGAGTCGACAACCTGCTCGTCGTGCTCTGGCTCGGAGCGATCACCACCTTGGTGCTCGCCAAATACGGTCCAGCCCTCTTCGGGTAAGGACCCCAACCAAACGACCTGCCCACACACCGCGTCGCCGCCAGTCAGCACGCGTCCTACCCACATCTTCCGGCAAGGAGCCCTACATGCCCAGCAATCAGAAGCCCAAGAAGCCAATCGTCGACGAACGCCCCGAACCAGGGGAACGTGGCGCCCGAAGAACCATCATCTTGATCTGCGCGGTGCTGGTGATCTCGGTGGTCATCTTCGGCATCATCCAAGCCAGTCGCCAGCCCGCCGCCGTCGTCGAGCCGTCCACACCCGTCCCCACCGAAACCTCCGGCGCGCTCGTGGTACGCGAAGACTCCCGCCGACTCAACGACGTGCCAGATGCCACTGTGACCTTCGTAGAGTTCCTGGACTTCGAGTGCGAGGCCTGCGCCGCGGTCTTCCCGGCGATCGAGCAACTCCGGCAGACCTACGGCGATCGAGTGTCCTTTGTCATCCGGTACTTCCCGCTACCCAGCCACTTCAACAGCGAACGCGCGGCCAGAGCGGTCGAAGCCGCCGCTCAGCAAGGAGAACTTGAAGCGATGTACACCAAGATGTACCAGACCCAGACCGAGTGGGGTGAACAGCAGATACCCAAAGACGACCTGTTCCGCCAGTACGCCCAAGAACTCGGCCTCGACCTTGAGCAATGGGACGCCGCGTACAACTCTGAGGCCACGCTCCAGTTCATCCGCAACGACTTCAACGACGGTGTGGCCCTGGGCGTGACTGGTACGCCAACCTTCTTCCTCAATGCAGAGTTGATCAGTCCTGAGACCCTTGATGACCTCACCACCATGCTCGACCAGGCGCTCGCTGAGTAGACCGCTGCGGGTGCGGTACTGCCTACATGTCTGAGCCACTGCGGGTCGGCAGCGACTACTGGCCGGTTTGGGCATGCACGTACGCCGGCTCTCGCCCCATCGGCCCCGCGGCTCTCGATTGTGTCAGAGTCATCGTGATCCGTAGTGGTAGCGCACTCCTCGTTGGCGAGTTGGGGCAAAGGCTTGTGAAGACGGGGGATGTGGTCCTCCTTGCAGCAAACGTCCTGTGCGGAAGCGAGCCTGAGGGCCACATCACCTTGACCACGATCCATGCGGATACGGACTATGTGATCGATCAGGTCTACTGGCAGCACGCTGGGCTCGTGCGGGATCGGCTTGATGCTCAGGACTTCGCGGCGACCATCTACGCCGAGCCAGCGCAGGTTCTCAGCCTCGGTGAAAGGCAGGCCGAGACACTCACAACTTGGCTCGACGAGATGGTCGCGCTGAGCGCCGAGCGGCCCGTTGCTCGCTACTTCTTCCGGATGCAGGCCCTGTGGTTTTCCATAGCACACGTCATTGCCCCGTTCATCAAGGCGTCCCCGGTGCGGATATCAGCCGCCCGGCCGAGTCATGTCCGGCCAACCTTGCCGAGGGAACGACGGTTCGCTCCCATCAGGGAGGAGGCCCGCAGAGTTGCTGAGCTGTTGCGGACATCACCCGAGCGGCGATGGACTCTCGCCGCTTTGGCCATGGAAGTACACCTGTCGCCTGCTCAGCTAGGCAGGGTGTTCGTCGACGCCTTTGGCAAGACACCGCTCGCGTTCCTAACGATGGTGCGAGCCGAACGCTTGGCAAGGTACCTGCGCGAGACGGACCTCACTGTCACCGAGGCAATGTGGCGGGTCGGATGGCGCAGCCGAAGTCACGGCACGGAACTGTTCCGTCAGTACGTCGGACTGACGCCGGGTGCCTACCGACGACGCCAAGGGTCGTGTGGGCGCAACTGATGTACCCGATCTCGTCGTGTTCAGTGCCCGATTTCGGGACGTCTGTCTTCCCTGGGCCTCTCATAGCCGGTCGGTGATGTAGTCCGGTAGGGACTCGTCAGGTTCGTGTTGTCGCCTGGCGGTCTTGGTCGCACCCCTGGCCCGCCGTGCTTCTTGATGTTCCTGGCGTACCTCACGGTCACCGACGATCGGGTGATCTCGGCGGAGGGAAGGTCCAGGATGACTGCGACGGAGGAAGTACGAGCCAAGCGGGACGCGAAGCTCGATGAGCTGCACGAGAAGCTGACTGGCGCGGTGGAGACGCTGGTCTCCGGGCGGGACTGGGCCCGCGCGTTGGCGTTCGCGGCCCGGTTCCGATCGCGCTCGTTCAACAACGCGCTGCTGATCTGGGTTCAGCACGAGGCTGCGTTCGAGGCTGGCCGGGTGCCCGGGCCGGTGCCGTCGTATGTGGCTGGGTATCGGCAGTGGCAGCAGCTTGGCCAGCAGGTGCAGAAGGGCCAGCCGGGTTACATGATCTTCGCTCCGGTGACCGGCCGGTTCGCCTCGTCGAATCCTGGTGATCCGTCGTCGTGGCGTCGTTTGGGTCCGCGCGAGAAGCACAAGGTCAACGAGGTAGTGCGCACGAAGATGGTGGGCGCTCGGCCCGCCTATGTGTGGGACGTGACGCAGACCGAGGGCGATCCGATCCCTGAGCCACTCGCACCGAAGCTGCTGGACGGCGAAGCCCCGCAGGGACTGTGGGATGGCCTGGCCATGCAGGTCGAAGCGTTGGGGTTCGAGGTGCTGCGTGTCCCGGATGACGGGCGGATCGGCGGCGCGGACGGCCTGACCGACTACGTCGCTCGGCAGGTATCGGTGCGTACCGATGTGACGGAGGTCAATCAGATCGCCACGTTGGCGCACGAGCTGGCGCATGTGCTGATGCACGACCCCAAGGATGAGGACGCTCGCCAGCATCGGGGTGTTCGTGAGGTGGAGGCCGAGAGCGTGGCGTTGATGGTCGGTGCTGCGCACGGGTTGGATACCAGTGGTTACACGATTCCGTATGTGGCGGGGTGGGCGTCGTCGGTCAAGGACGCTGAACCTGTGGAGGTCGTCAAGGCGACCGGTGAGCGGGTGCGGAGGACGGCGCTGGGCATCCTCGACCAGCTGGACACGTTCCAGGTCGCCGATGGCACGCCGCCTGGTCTTGCGCGTGATGTTCCCACTGCTGAGCCGAAGGCGCTGCATGTGCCGCCGCAGTCGGATCATCGGCCGGCGGTGAGGGTGCCGGTGGTGGCGGGTCGGGGGTTGTGATGCCCGCGCGTGCCGACTTCACCAGGGCGTTGCTGCGTGCCAGCGGTGCTTCGACGCTGGCGGCGTCGGCCCGGCATCTCGCGCAGGCGGGGGTGCCGGTGTTCCCCTGCCAGCCGAGTGGGAAGCGTCCGCTCACGACGCGGGGGTTCCACGATGCCACCACCGACATCGGCCGGGTCGAGGCGTGGTGGTCGCGGACGCCGGAGGCGAACCTGGGTGTCCCGACTGGTGCGGTGTCGGGGATGGTCGTGGTGGATGTGGACGTGCATGGCCCGGTGGATGGGCGGCAAGCGTTCGCCCGCGCCGAGCGAGCCGGGCTCGTCGATGGCTGGGGTCTGCTGGTGGAGACCCCGACGGGTGGCCTGCACGCCTACTTCGCTGCGACGGTGGGGGTCGAGCAGCGGTCATGGCAGGCCGCTCGCGCGGGGGTGGACTTCCGGGGTGATGGCGGCTACATCATCGTGTCGCCCTCGGTTCGCATCGTCGGCGGTGTCCCGATCCGCTACGAGGTCGCCAACGTCGGCGACCAGCCTGCCGCCGCGCTGGACTCGCGTCGGCTGCGGGACTTCCTCGATCCACGCCCCGGACCAGTGCGGCAGGGTCGTGGGTTGGTGCGGTTGGCGGATATGAACCGGCTGGCGTCCTGGGTCGCTGGGCGTGGTGAGGGTGAGCGGAACCGGGGACTGTTCTGGGCCGCGTGCCGCTTGGCCGAGAGTGACGTCTCTGCCTCGGATGCGCTCGATGTCCTCAGCGCAGCCGCCAGCCAGGCCGGGCTGGGCGAACGCGAGATCGCCACCACGGTGCGCTCCGCCTACCGGATCGCGCACCCCGCGCCCGAAGCCGGTGGCCCCGGCCTCGGTGGCGGCGCCTGGTTCGAGCGAGCCAACGCCCCGAACCCAGGCATGGGTGGGCGGAGGCTGTGATGAAGACGACCGGTAGGCAGTGGGCGGGGCGCACCGCAGTGGTGGGGACGGTGTTCATCGCGCTGGGTGCGTTCTGGCTGAGCTTTACCGCGCTCGCCGATCTGGCGGCGCGTTCCGGGGTCGACCGGGGACAGGCGTGGGCGTGGCCGTTGATCGTTGATGGGATCATCGTGGTGGCGACGGTCGCGGTGGTGGCGCTGGCTGGGCAACGCTCAGCCTGGTATCCCTGGTCGCTGCTGGTCGGCGGGGCGCTGGTGTCGGTGACGGCGAATGCGATCCACGCTGTGGTCGCTGCGGACGCCGATGTGCCCGGCCTGCTGGCTGCCTCGGTGGCCGCGGTACCGCCGGTGGTGCTGCTGGCGATCACCCATCTCACCGTGATCCTCACCCGCACCTTCCCACAGGAGTTGCCGGGGCAGCCTGAGGTGTTGTCCGAGATCCCGGAGATGCTGTCCGAGGTGTATGCCGGACCGCAGGGTGTTGTCCACTCAAAGTCGTTGTTGTCCGTTGCCTCTGAACCTCTGGCCGATGAGCGGGAGTTGTCCTTAGCCTCGGATGAAACCCCTGGTCGTTCTGATCGCCGGGCTCGTGCTGCGGCGTTGCGGGCCGCGGGCTGGTCGAACAAGCGGATTGCCCGCGAGGTGCAGGTGCATCCGGCAACTGTGGGGAGATGGTTCGCCGCCGCGCACCTTCCCGACACCAATGATGACGCCGCCGGCGAGCGGGAGGAGACGCGTCAGCGCCAGCCCTCCCCTGACGACGCCGACGGCCCCCGCCCAGCACCGGCATTCGTCGAATGGCTCATGGGCCTGCCGACTGGATGGGTCACCGATAGCGGCGGCCTGACGCAGAATCAACAGATCACCGCCCTCGGCAACGGATTGCTACCCCTCCAGGCTGTGTCCGCGCTGTCACTGCTCGCCGCGTGAACGTGGGCTACGAGAGAGCGGCGTCCTCCGGTGCTCCCGGTGTCGTTCCCAGAGCGGCGAGCAGGCGGACCCGGACTCGCTGCTTGCGCTGCTCGAAGAACGAGGTGAAGTCGGCCAAGTCGAGCGGAAGGCCGTCGAGGTCGTCCTCGGCAAGGTACGTAGCTCGCTTGTCCTTCGCTCGGGAAGGCGGTGTCCATCCACTCCGCAGGCAGTCCATCCTGCTTCTCGATGTTGGCGGCCCCACTCAGCAACTGAAGGTTCGGCAGCAGGCATGCGGCGGCCAAGTAGTCGTCGACCTTAATCGAGCGGGACGCCGGCACGGAGGAACGGGACATATTCTCCACGACGGATCTTCGAGCACTTCGCCACGCTCGCTGGTAGGGAGCTGTCAACTGACTCGCCGCTCATGAGGACACCTGGCGCCGACTGTACGTCGTACAGTGTATAGTCATCGTATGCTGACTATTTCCGATCGACTCGACGTGATGAACCGGCTCGGCCGAGCTATGGCCGACCCGACCCGCTCCCGCATTCTGCTGACCCTGCTGGCCGGGCCGAGCTACCCGGCGGTGCTGTCCCGCGAGCTGGGGTTGTCGCGCTCGAACGTGTCGAACCATCTGACATGCCTGCGCGGGTGCGGGATCGTGGTGGCCGAGCCCGAGGGCCGACAGACCCGCTACGAGGTGGCAGACCCGCACCTGGCCCGCGCGCTGACGGCGCTGGTGGATGTCACGCTCGCGGTCGACGAGAGCGTGCCGTGCATGGACCCGGACTGCGGGGTCGAGGGTTGCCAGGCGGGGGAGGTGCGGGCGTGAGCGCGGTCACGGGTTCGCAGGTCGAGCATGTCGACCTCGACGACCACGATGATGACGATGACCGGCCGTGGTATCGGAGCCCGAGCGTTCTGATCCCGATCGCCTCCGGCGTCGCGTTCGCCGCCGGCCTGGTGTGCGAGTGGACCGGCGCGGAGACCGCGGGCCTGGTGCTGTTCTGGATCGGCCTGCTGCTGGGCGCGTACACGTTCGTGCCGGGCGCGCTGCGCAAGCTGTTCACCAAGGGCAAGCTCGGCATCGGGCTGCTGATGACGATCAGCGCGACCGGCGCGGTGATCCTCGGCTACGTCGAGGAGGCCGCCGCGCTGGCATTCCTGTACTCCATCGCGGAGGCGCTGGAGGACAAGGCGATGGACCGCGCCCGCGCAGGGTTGCGGGCGCTGTTGAAGCTCGTGCCCGAAACCGCACTCGTCAAGCGCGGCGACGCCACCGCCGAGGTCGAGGCGAAGGAGCTGCGCGTCGGGGATGTCCTGGTGGTCCGGCCGGGCGAACGGATCGCCACCGACGGCACCGTGCGGGCCGGGCGGAGCAGCCTGGACACGTCCGCGATCACGGGTGAATCGATCCCGGTCGAGGTCGAACCGGGCACCGACGTCTCGGCCGGGTCGATCAACACCACCGGCGTGCTCGAGGTCGAGGCCACCGCCGCCGGCACCGACAACTCGCTCACCACCATCGTGGAGCTGGTCGAGCAGGCGCAGGCCGAGAAGGGCGACCGTGCCCGCCTGGCCGACCGGATCGCCCGCCCGCTGGTGCCCGGCGTGATGATCCTCGCCGTGCTGGTCGGCGTGCTTGGGTCGCTGTTGAGCGGCGACCCTGAGCTGTGGATCACCCGCGCTCTGGTGGTGCTGGTCGCAGCCTCGCCGTGCGCGCTGGCGATCGCCGTCCCGGTCACCGTTGTTTCCGCGATCGGCGCGGCGTCGAAGTTCGGTGTGGTCGTGAAGTCCGGGGCCGCGTTCGAGCGGTTCGGCGGCATCCGCCACGTCGCCGTCGACAAGACCGGCACGCTGACCCGCAACGAGCCCACGGTGACCCGCGTCGTCACCACCGGCGCGACCGAGAATGAGGTGCTGGCGTGGGCGGCGAGCCTGGAAGGTCACAGCACGCACCCGCTGGCCGCCGCGATCACGAAGGCCGTCCCCGACGCCCCGACCGCGCACGACGTCACCGAGACCGCCGGGCGCGGCATCACCGGCACGCTCGGTAGTGCCCGTCTCGCCGTCGGTAGCCCCCGCTGGCTGGACGCCGGCACGCTGGCCGACCAGGTGCAGGTGATGGAATCCGAGGGGATGACCGTCGTCATCGTCCACCGCGGCGACCGGCCGGCTGGCGCGATCGGGGTGCGTGACGAACTGCGCCCAGAGGTTCCCGAGGTCATCGCCACGCTGAACCGCCGCGGGATCGGGGTGACGATGCTCACCGGCGACAACGCCCGCACCGCCGCAGCGCTGGCCGGCCAGGCCGGCATCATGGACGTGCGCGCCGAGCTGCGCCCCGAGGACAAGGCCACCGCCGTCGCGGAGTTGTCGAAGTCTCAGCCCACTGCCATGATCGGGGACGGCATCAACGACGCTCCCGCGCTGGCGGCCGCGGATGTGGGGATCGCGATGGGAGCCAAGGGCGCCGATGCTGCGATCGAGTCGGCCGACGTCGCGTTCACCGGCCACGACCTGCGCCTCATCCCACAGGCCCTCGCCCACGCCCGCCGCGGCCGCAACATAATCAACCAGAACGTCGTGTTGTCGATCGCGATCATCGTGGTGCTGCTGCCGCTGGCGATTACCGGAGTCCTCGGGCTCGCCGCGGTCGTGCTTGTACACGAGGTCGCTGAAGTCGTCGTCATCCTCAACGGGCTCCGCGCGGCGCGGCGCACGAAGGCATGACCGATCCCCTTGACGGCTCCGCTCCCTCCCCGGGAAAAGCGGATGCCGTGGAAGCGAGTTCTGTCGGCCCGGCGGCGGCGCGCGTCCGGCTCCGCTGGTTCCTGCTCGCGTGCGCCGTCGCCGCTGGCGCGGTGCTGATCGATCAAGGCAGCAAGGCACTCGCCCTCGCTCAGCTCAGCGAGGATGACCGTATTCCGCTCTTGGGAGACTGGCTCGGCTTGCAGCTCGCGTTCAACCCCGGCACCGTGATGTCCCTCGGAGCCGGCGCAACCTGGCTGCTCACCGTCATCGCCGCGGCGGCCTCTGTCGCTCTACTCGTCGCCGCAACCCGCGCCCGCACCGTCGGGTGGGCGGTCGCGATCGGCCTGGTGTGGGGAGGCGCGGTCGGCAACCTGCTGGACCGGCTGTTCGCCCCTCCCGAGTTTGGCCGCGGTCACGTCACCGACTTCCTCGCCTACGGCAACCTGTTCATCGGCAACCTTGCCGACGTCATCCTCGGTTTCGGCGTCGCCCTGGGCGTCCTGCTTTACCTCCGAGGCCCACACCACACCAGGAACGGACAATGATGGTCGCAGAGTATCAACGGCACGCGGCTGCCGGAACCGCTGGGTCGCCAGGCGGCTGTAACGCGGCGGTGGGCGCATGATCCTGTCCTCCGTCCTGCAGGCGATCGGCCTATTCATCGCCACGAACATCGATGACATCATCGTGCTCTCACTGTTCTTCGCCCGAGGCGCGGGCCAGCGCGGGACCACCGCCCGAATCCTGGTCGGACAGTACCTCGGGTTCGCTGGCATCCTGGGCGCTTCCGTGCTGGTGACGCTCGGGGCGGGAGCGTTCCTGCCGCCAGAGGTCATCCCCTACTTCGGACTCATTCCGCTGGGGTTGGGACTTTGGGCTGCGTGGCAAGCCTGGCGCAACCGCGGTGCCGACGATGACGATGAGGCAAAGGTCGAGGGCAAGAAGGTTGGGGTGTGGACGGTGGCCGGGGTGACCTTCGCCAACGGCGGGGACAACATCGGCGTCTACGTCCCGGTCTTCCTCAGCGTGGGCCCAGCGGCCGTGGTGGCGTACTGCATCGTGTTCCTCGCCCTGGTCGCCGCCCTCGTCGGCCTGGGCAAGTTCGTCGCCACCCGCCGACCGATCGCCGAACTCCTGGAACGCTGGGAACACATCCTGTTCCCGATCGTGCTCATCGGCCTGGGCATCTTCATCCTCGTCAGTGGTGGTGCCTTCGGCCTCTGAACTCGTAGCCGACTGCGTAGATGGCAGCGTGCTGTGGTTGCTACCTGGCGGCTGAGTGTCCCGGTGCGCTGCGCGTGTGAGCGGCCCAGACGACGTGCTCGGCGCCGCTGCCTCAACTGAGCCCACGCTGACCGCGTAGGCGTCGATCACGCGGTCGGTGCCGGTGTTGAAGGCGTCGCGGATATCACTTGGATCACCACATCGCTGGGCCCGGCTCTTGTGTCAGGCGCAGCAGGAGGTGGGGAGTTCGTTGCGGAAGAGGTTCGCGGTGAGGCGGATGCCTTCGGCCATGGTGAGGTAGGGGGCCCAGGTGTCGGCGAGTTGGGTGACGGTGAATCCGGCGGTGATGGCGTAGGTTGCGGCGAGCATCATCTCCCCAGCGGTGTCGGCGAGGGCGTGGATACCGAGGACTTTGCCGGTGTCGGCGTCGGCGACGACCTTGATGCCGCCGCGTGTGTCGTGGTTGGCGATGGCCCTGGGCACGTCGGAAAGTCGTAGGAATCGGCAGGCGCACCGGTATCCGGCGGCGATGGCGCTGGCTTCGGTGATCCCGGCGGAGGCCAGTTGGGGTGAGGTGAACAGCACAGACGGCAACCCGGTGTAGTCGACTCGCTCGTCGTGACCCAGGGCGTTGTGCGCGGCGATCTTCCCAGTCCTCGCGGCGACGTACACGTACTGGGGCACGTCAGTGACGTCACCGGCGGCGAACACAGCCGGGTTCGTGGTCCGCTGCTGCTCGTCTACGATGACGAAGCCGCGCTCGTCGGTCGCGATACCCGCAGCAGGAAGGTTGAGCCCTTCGGTGCGCGGGGTGCGACCGGTGGCAACGAGGACACGTTCACCGGTCGCGTCCTTCCCGTTGCGGGTCGTCACCTGGACCAGGCCCTCGTGCTGGGTGATCGTGGCTGCGCGGTCGCCGATGACGCTGATCCCCTCGGCCAGGAAGGCCTTGCGGAGCTCGGATGACAGTTCCGGTTCGGCGTGCGGGGCGAGCCGACCGATGACGGTGACCTCTACTCCGAGCCGGGCGAACAGCTGCGCCTGTTCCAGGCCGACGAAGCCACCGCCGATCACCACGAGCGACGCGGGCAGTTCCGTCAGTTCCATCGCTGTGGTCGACGTGAGGTAATCAACCTGCTCAAGCCCAGGGATTGCCGGCACGTGCGGCTCGGCGCCGGTGGCGACGAGATACGACTTCGCGCGCACCGGTCGTCCATCCACGAGCAGGGTTCCCGCGTCTGTGAACGTTGCAGTGCCCGGGAGGATGTCAAACCCGTAGGCAGCGGCGATGTCGGCGTACTTGGTCTGGCGGAGCATCCCAACCAGATCATCCTTCTGCTCGATGAGCGCGCTGAGATCGACCATCCCAGCAGAGCTGGGGACGCCTGAGAACCGGTTCGTGAGGGCGGAGTGCCGGGTGTGCGCGGCCGCGAGAAGCGTCTTGGACGGCACACAACCCACGTTCACGCAGGTACCGCCGAGGGTTCCCGATTCGATGGCGACCACGCTGGCCCCCTCGAGGCGCGCGTGGATCGCTGCGGACATCGCCGCCCCGCCCGTCCCGATCACCACGAGATCAACCTCCGTGTGCCATGTCACGATGCCTCCTCCAGTTCGAACCGGCCACTCATGCGGCCACTCCTGAAAGAATGGACCTTAAAGTATGCTTGAAGGTCAAGTCGGTGGCCGAGGTGACGATGCGGATCGGAGAACTCGCGGGGAAGGCGAAGACGAGGGCGTCCACGCTGCGGTACTACGAGGAGCGCGGGCTGCTCCAACCGCCGGAGCGCACCCCGGCCGGGTACCGCAACTACGGCGACGAGGCGGTGCAGCGGCTCGAATTCATCGACCGGGCCCGCGCAGCAGGGCTCACCCTCGCGCAAACCGCCGAGATCCTCGAAGTACGTGACGCGGGCGGGTCGCCGTGCGGTCATGTTCGAGACCTCCTCGACCGGCGACTGGTCGAGATCGACGAGCAGCTCGAGCAGCTCCGCCTGCTCCGTACCAGCGTCGCCGAGCTCCGCGCGAACGCAGCACAGACGCCGCCGGAGGCCTGCACACCCGAGTCGATCTGCCGGTACCTCTGACCAATCGGCTGAAGGGTCTTGCTGCCCGGAGGGAACCGTTGTCTTGTCCGCGTAAGGTTGTCGCGCTCGCGGTAGTTCGTCAGGAACTCGTAGAACGTGTACGACTGCGCGGTCTCGGGCTTGAAGTTCCAGAGCAGGAAGGAGCCGACAGGGTATCCGTGCCTCAGACAAATTCACGATGGATAGCTGGCATCAGATACTCGCGCTTGCGGATGGCGGTGAGCATCTCCTCGATGCTGCACGGGGTCTAGAAGTACATGCGGCTCTCTCGATTCGGGCTGACGGGTGGTCAGACTGCGGTCTCGTCGTTGACGGCGACGACGGTGTCGTAGAGGCCGTAGCGGCGCAGGCCCTTGTGGGACTCGATGCCGGTGTAGGACAAGGAGGAGTCCTCGTAGCGGCGGAAGGCGAAGACGGCCTGGTTCATATGGGTGGCGTTAAAGACGCCGAGATTCACGAGGAGGTGGAAGTCCTCGACGGTCAGTCCGGTGACGGTGCGGAACAAGCCGGGTTCGAGCTTGGTGATGACGTCGGTAAGAGTGTTCTCACGGAAGTCGGTCAGGTACATGAACGCAGGGACGCGGGTGGCGAACTTGACCAGCTTCTCCTGAATCTGCGTCCGCTTGGACTTGTACTCCTTCTCCTCCTCCGTCAACTCCTTCTTCTCCGCCGGAGTAATGTCGTCGCCCTTCTCCTTCTTCGCCTTCTTCACGGCGTCGCTCTTGTTCACGACGGTCTCGAAAATGTCGCTGCCGAGCGCGCGGAAGCCTTCGATGTTCATGACGGCGTTGAGGGCGTCGGGGTTGTTCATGATCTTGCGCAGGGTGTCGTTGTCGACGTTGACGAGGATTGCGGACTCCCACTTGCGGGCCAGGAGGGTCGCGGAGGTGCCCGACATGGCGATGTCGAGGATGCCGCCGGCATCGACCTGGGTCATATTCGACCCGTCGTACGCCAACACGGGCAGGAACTTCACGAGCTCCTCGACGGCTTGCTCAGGGTTCGGCGTCTCCGGCGAGAGACCGGCGCCGTAGTCGGCGATCTGACGCAGCGCGCGAGTGGGCGCGAAGTCGAACACGAAGCACACAGGCTTGAGGACTGCTTCGGCGCTCGGGTTGTCTCCGTCGGGATTCTTGATCGACCACGGTGACTGTACGCGGAACGCTGCCTGAAAGTAGGTCTCGGGTGAGTTGAGGTTGCGCAACATCAGGATCGAGGACCACTGCTTGACGGTGACGCCCGTGGTGAGCTTGCCGCACGACAGGGTGATCGTCTTGGTGTCGTGGCCGTCGCCGATCGCCGCCCGCACTGGCGGGAGAGCATCCAGCCCGATGCCCGCGCCGGGACCCGCGACGACGAGGACCTTGTAGTCGTGCCAGAACACGTTCTGCTTCTCCGCGAGCAGGTTCGACATTGCCTCGCAGGCAGCAACGTTGGGCAGGAACCAGAACGAGTGCTGAAGGTACGGCAGGAGTCGGACATCGGAGTACGGGAATGGCGGGCGGGTGCCCATCCGCATCGCGTCGACCTGGGTGGGAAGGTGAGCGCCGCGGACGAGATCGAGCCACTTCTGCACGTCGGTCTTGTGGGTGAACTCGGCGTCCTTACCGATGCCCTTTGCCTCGAAGAACTCGTTGAGGTCGAACTCGTCGAACTCTCCCTGATTCGCAACGGCAATCAACTCGTCAGGCATCTGGTACGTGAACAGACGCATCTCCGGGAGCGACCCGTACGGGTTCCAGGCGTCCGGTTGCGCGACGGCGTACTCGGCCTTGGCGCGCTGCTCATCGGTGTAGGTCCAGTTGAAGATTTGCTCCTCGATGAACTCACCGGTTGCCAGCGCCTTGAATGGCGTGCCCGACAGGTACAGGTAGGCGCGGGTGGTGATCGGCAGGAAGTCGTCCTCGTCGTTGCCGAGTTCGTCAAGCTCCTCGTCGAAGGCCACGAGGCCGTCGTTGTACTCCGCGGCCAGTTCCTTCTGCTTGACTTTCTCGTCCTCGCCCTCGAACAGCTCCTTGGCGGACTCTCGCCACGCACCGAAGTGGTATTCATCGAAGATGACGAGGTCCCAGTTGGTGGTGTGGACCCACTCGTTCTTCGCCTTGATGAGGCCGGTCTTCCGATCTCGCCCGAGCAGGTCCTGGAACGATCCGAAGTAGACCAGTGGCCGAGTCTTGTCCGCCTCATCTGGGCTGCCCCCGGTGGCCGAGGAGAGGTACTGCCAGCCGTCGAAGTCGGCGTGAGACTCCAGGTCGGTCTGCCAGGCGTCCTCCACTGCGGGCTTGAAGGTGACCACGAGGATGCGTTTGGCGCCGAGCCGCTTCGCGAGTTGGTAGGAGGCGAAGGTCTTCCCGAAGCGCATCTTGGCGTTCCACAGGAACCGTGGCACCGCGTGAGAGTCCTCGGCCCAGATGGACTTGTAGTAGCCCTCGGCCTTGTCCACGGCGCTGGCTTGCTCCGGGCGCATCGGAAACTTCTCATGATGGGTTCCACTGAGCTTCACGCCTGTGCGAAGCTCAGTGATCGCCGTGCGCACATCGTCTGGGGTGCACCACATCCACTCTCGCGCTGAGCCGAAGATCGGGTTCTCGAAGCCCTTGTCGATCAGCCGTTGGCGCACATCTGAGTCGCGAAACACCGTCCCGTCGCCTCGTTCGGCGAGCTCATCAACGTGCAGCGTGTATGCCTGCTGCATCTGCCCCTGAGACTCGCGGATGCGCGCGTTCACATCCGCCTTCGTCGTCTGGCCCACCTTGAGAAGCCCCGCGTAGCCGACTGGTGGATCGTTCGGCGACCATGCGTAGATTCGCAGTCGCGCCTCGGGCTTCTTGGGGAGGAGTTCGTCAATCTCCCGCTTCACTCGTCCGCCTCCATCGGGCGAACGATCCGCTCGACGAAGTCGATCTCGTCTTCCGAGAGTCCGTACTTCTCGTAAAGATCATGATCGTTCCAGTCTCGCGTCCAATCCTGGGTCGGAACGAAGGCATAGACCTTCCGCGTGGTGTCTTGCGAGGGCTTGTGAAGGAGGATGAGAAAGCGCGTCAGACGGCAGCGGAGGTACGACAGCGCGCTCTCCGCCTCTCCTCGTGTATCGAAGGTTCCGATGCAGAGGTACGTCTCGGAGGAGATGCTCCCGCTCTCGCCAAGGAAGGGAGTGCTGATGATCCGATGGGGATAGGTGTCCTTATTTCCCGTGCCGGGCGCGGCGCGGCCAACGTAAACCTTCCAGCCATCGATGAGGTGAGCGCCCGAAGGGATCGATGCTCGGTCCACATACCCAGTCCCACCGTTCTGGTAGATGAGCACGTCGCCAGGCGCCTTTGACGCTCTGCCCTTGAACGTGGTCTCAAATCCAAAGGGCTTACGGGAGCTGACCAGCCTTTCGAAGCGCTTGCTCTCCGGCAGTGCCAGCGAGTGCTCCTGCCCGGTGAATTGGCCTGGGTTTCGTTCCGTCTGATCGACAAGGATGGAACCCATGACTCGATACACGCCGGAGATGCGTGAGCGTGCCCTGCGGATGCTCGCTGAAGCGCTTCCGGATCACCCGAACCTCACCAGCGCCACGCGGCACGTGGCCGGGATGCTGGGGATGAGCCCCGAGACCCTGCGGCTGTGGCAACGCCAGATGGAGGCCAACACGGGAGGCAAGGTCGCGAACGTCAGCGAGGCTGCGGCGGAGATCAAGCGTCTCAAGCGCGAGAACGCCGAGCTTCGCAAGGCCAACGAGATATTGAAGGCTGCGAGCGTGTTTTTCGCCAAGGAGCTCGACCGGCCCTGACCGAGATGATCCGCTTCATCGATGAGCACAAGGATCGCTTCGGGGTCGAGCCCATCTGCCGTGTCTTGCGTCCGGCAGTCCAGGGATTCCTCACCTCTCGCGGCTATCGCGGTGCGAAGACCAAGACGCCATCGGCACGCGCGCTGCGTGACGACCTGCTCGTGCCGGAGATCGCTCGCCTGCATGCGGAGAACTACGGCGTCTACGGACGGCGCAAGATGCATGCGCTGATGCGCCGTCAGGGCTGGGACATAGGACGTGACCAGACGGAGCGGCTGATGCGGCTCGCGGGCGTGCGCGGGGTGAAGAAGTCCAAGCGGGTCTTCACGACGAAGTCCGACCCGGCCGCGGCGCTGCCGAAGGACCTCGTGAAGCGCCACTTCAGGACCGACGCCCCGCGCCGGCTGTGGGTGTGCGACATCACGTACGTCGCGACGTGGTCCGGATTCGCTTACGTCGCCTTCGTGACCGACGTCTTCTCACGTCGGATCGTGGGCTGGAACGTCGCCTCGACGCTGAAGGCCGAGATCCTGCCCCTGCAGGCCCTCGACATGGCTGCCTGGGACGCCGGCGGTGACCTCGACGGATTGATCCATCATGCCGATCACGGGTCGAACTATCAGGCGATGGTCTACACCGACCGCGTCGTCGAGCTCGGCGCGAAACCGTCGACCGGAACCGTCGGCGACTCCTATGACAATGCCCTCGCGGAGGCGATCAACAACCTCTACAAGACCGAACTGATCCGCCAACGCGGCCCCTGGCGCACCGTCGAGCAGGTCGAGCTCGCGACCCTCGAATACGTCTGGTGGTGGAACCATCAGCGCCTTCACGGCGAGCTCGGCATGCGCACTCCCGAGGAGGTCGAAGCCGAGTACTACGCTGACCTCGCAGCCGCCCAAGTGGCGTCTGTCGGACAAAGAAACTGAGCGGAACGAAACTCAGGCCAGTTCACGGTCTCGACGGCAATCACCTTGCGCAAGATTGACAGAGCCTCGTTGAACCGGATGAAGACATCCGCGCCTGGTTCGAGCAAAGAGCGAGTGGCCGTGGTCGTCGGCCAATCCTTGAAGTGGGTGGTGACCTCGCAGAGTCCGGGGTGGTCGCGATCCCAGAGGAAGTAGCACACCCCGCCCTTTAGTCCGACGCCTGGGAACACGTCCGAAGCGCTCAGGTAATCGTTGATTGCCCGCACGCGGCTGTCGGTCAGCATTGACTCCCTGAACTCATCGAGGCCTTTTCCTCCCGCAAACCAACGCGAGGGAACGATCATGGACAAGAAACGCGGGTCGAGTTTCTTGGCCTGCTCTACGAAGAGTTGATAGATCGGGGCGGCGCTGGTCCCATGACCGCCGTCGCTGAGCTGGTAGGGCGGGTTGCCGATGATGACGTCGAACTGCATGGTGTCTCCGAACAGCTCCGCGATGCGGGCTTTGATGTCGTCGGTGTGGATGAAGGCGTAGGCGTGAGTCTCAAGGTCGTCACCACGGGCGTAGTCATCCTCGCCTGCG
The DNA here is from genome assembly GCF_048814985.1 of Demequina pilifera. NCBI lineage: Bacteria > Bacillati > Actinomycetota > Actinomycetes > Micrococcales > Demequinaceae > Demequina > Demequina pilifera. The sequence continues at coordinate 357,314 of NZ_JBMDTW010000002.1, read as the reverse complement.
CCGCAGTAGATGCACTTGCGGTTGGTATAGACGGCGACTTCCTCGCTGGTCAGTGGATCAGCACGGAACTCCCGCTTCCCGCCGCCCCAGGTGTGCTCGGTGCGCTCGAACCAGATGTTGCCGTCCTCGGTCGTGAATGACCTAGCGATCGAGTGCGGGCCGTTGGCGAACTTCGAGCAGTAGACGCTCCGGCGCGCGAGCAGCGCCGTGAGCTGGGTGATCCCGATGCCGAACACTTGGTGGGTGAGGATGTGATCGACGCGTTCGGTGAGGTCGGGGATCGTCAGGATCAGGCCGTCGGTGAGTCGGCGCACGATCTCGCGGAGGAACACACCAGACTTGGTGAACGGATCGAGGAACGTGACATCGGGGTTGGCCCAGATGTCGGCGCCGTCGTTGGCGTCTGCCCACGCGGCGGCAAGCGTGTCGAGCATCTGGTTCGCGAACTCCGGCGGGGTGAAGACCTCATCGTTGGAGAGGTTCGCGATGCAGGTCAAGACATCCGGGTTGTGCCCTCGGAGAGTCAAAGGTGCAAGGGTCACGCGGCGGCCTCGGCGATCTGAATGACGGTCATCGTCGGGTAAGTCTGCGCGGGGACGAACAGGTCCTCGTCATCGAGCTCGCCGAATAGGGTTCCCTCGTACGAGGCGCGCTGAGTGAGGTCGTCGTAGCGAAAGTCGCGCCTCTGGAACTTGCCTTTGCCGAGGTAGCCCCACTCAGGAAAGGTGATCGGCTGGCCGCTTGGCACGGTCATGGTCAAGGCATCGCCCTGGACGATGTTCACGGTGAGAACCGCGCGGGCCGCTCGTGCCCACTGGTCATCGTTGCCGATACCCAAGAACGTGTTGAACACCTCGGCGAGATTGTGACGGCACTCTTCGGCGTTGTCTGCGAGAAGTTCGATACCGTAGGTGCACATGAGCGCGAACAATGCGTAGTGGCGCTTCTCGAACTCGCTCTTGCCGTGCCGAAGCTCGACCGTGGCGAGCTTGCGAGCCAGGACGGGGATGAGGAAGTTGCCCGAGCCGCAGGCGGGTTCGAGTACGCGGGAGTCGATCCGCTCAGACTCGTGCTTAACGAGGTCGAGCATGTCCTCGACCATCCACGCCGGCGTGAACACCTCGCCGTGGTCCGCAACGCGTTGCTTGGACTTCACCAAGCGCTGGGCGTCTTTCAGGTTCATCTTCCCCCCTCCCGGTGCTCGTCGTTGTCATGAGCGTAGGAGCGTCCACCGACACCGGGATGGGCTACGTGGAGCTCTTGGTCACTGGCCGCCGCACCCGCGCGCACCCAGTCGTCTATCTCGCTGGCTTGGAACTTCCAGAGGCGTCCGACCTTGTGGGCGGGCATGGCCTTCTCGGCGATCCAGGTGTAGACGGTGTCTTTGGTGACCCCGAGGTGGGCGGCGATGTCGTCTGCGGACAGCCACGGCTCAGCCACGTTGGTCCTCCCTCGCTCAATGGCCCAGGCAGGCCAACACCCACGATGATACCGGCTGAGGTACGGCTTGAGTTGGGTTTCTCCGGGCGTGGCCGAACGAGACGGGTTTCGAGAGTGGCCGCTGCGTTCTGCCGATCAGCGTGGGATGCGCACCTTGAGCCAGGCGGTCACCGTGTTCCGCCAGCGGTCCAGATCGCTGTTCCAGCAGAGGGTGTGGCCGGCATCGAAGGTCTCAAGCTCAACGAGGTCCGGGCGAGCGTCTCGGAGTGCTTGTGAGAGCCGGATCGGCACGGAGTCGTCTCGGGTGCCGTGGAGGATCAGGGTCGGCGTGTTGAGCTCTACGGCTCGGGATGTCCAGTCGAAGGTGGGAAGTGGGATGCGTCCTGGCAGGCCGACTGTGCGTGCCAGTGGGTCGAGGGTGAGCCACGGGATCGCGAGGTGCCCGGCTGCTGCAGGCCATCCGCTGCGGGCGCAGTTGGACTTGATGACTTCGGTCCAGTTGAGGACTGGGGAGTCGAGTACGAGCGCGGCGATCAGTCCCGGATGTCGCGGGTGGTCGGCGAGCTGGAGAGCGACAGCGGCACCCATCGACCAGCCGAAGATCACGACCTGTTCGGCTCCTCGTCGGACGGCGTACCCGATGGCCTCGTCAACGTCGCTCGTCTCTGCGTAGCCGAAGGTCGTCCGGCCGGTGCCAACTCGCGGCCCTTCTGCTGTGTTGCGGTAGCTGACGACGAGGGAGGTGTAGCCGAGTTCGGTTGCGGCGAGGACGCCGCGGAGGGTGCCGGCGCGGGTGCTGCCGAGGCCGTGGATGTGGATGGCCCAGGTCGCGAGGTCGCCGTCGATGCGCCAGGCCGGGCATGGTCCTGCGGGGGTCGTGATGGTGATGTCGCGTGTGTGGAGTCCGGCGTCGGCTGGGGTGGCGTAGTAGATGCCGCTCCAGGAGGCGCAATCGCCGGTCTTCGGAGTGAAACCCGATGTGGTGCCCGTGATCCTGCGAGCGACGCGGGTGGGTCCTCGATCGACGCTATCTGTGGCGAGCTGCGCCCAGCCGCCGTGCTCGAACCAGAGATTGTAGATGCCTGGCGCGGCGGCCTGGTCGGTGCGGTCGAGCACGATCAGGTCGCCGTCGTCGGTGTACTCGACGCCTCGAACGGTGAGGTCGAACATTCGTGGGCCGACGGGTGCGGTGAGCCGCCGCGCGATGGCCCACCCGACCCCGGCAACCGCTGCCGCCGCGGCCCCAGCGCCGAGAGCGATGCGGCCTATCACGACTCCCGCTCCTCGACGTAGGGAACGGGCGAGGTCGTCGCGAGGGCACTGTCGCTTCCGACGAGGTGGCTCTCGGCGCGTTCGAGCAGGTCGCGGTCGTCGGTGCTGATGTCGAAGGTGATGCGAGGGTCGATCATCGCGTCGCGGATTTCGACGATCACTCGGTGGAGGTGCCCTTCGGGGTCTTCGCTACTGGCGGCGAGTGGGTCGGCCTGGCTCAGCCCGGGCCGTGCGCGCGTCGCCTGGTGCCAAAGCGACTCCAGCTGCGCTGTGAGGGCGACGGTCTGCCTCTGCCGGGCGCGGTGCTGAGCGCGACGGACGGCAGGCTGGATCGCGAACCCGGCACAGAGGAACACGAAGGTCAGGACGGAGAGCGGATCGTAGGCGGACTGGATAGTGTGCATGAGGTCGAGGTGGCCCGTGGCGTGGGCAACGTCCATGACGATCACGGCGAGGCAGAGCGCGACGCCGAACGCCGACCCCAGGCTCAACAGTGCCGCGGGGAGGTGCTGGATGCCGGTGTTGTGCCGGTACTGCCTTATGGCGAGGACGAGCATCGCCACGACAATGACGAGGCAGTAGGTGAAGTTGATGATCGAGTAGACCGCCGCCGCTGGCTGTGCGCCGAGGTCGATCATAAATCGTGTGGTAGTGGTGCCGCGGTCGATGAGCAGGAACGATGCGGTGATCGCGAGCAGCGCGACGAGCAGGACGGGGATGCTGACGGCGGCTCGGACGAGCCTGGGCCGGTACTCGCCGGTCTTCATGACGCCGCGGCCGAGGAAGAACAGCCCGGTCATCAGGAGCGCGTCCGCGATCAGGGTGGCGAGGTTGGTGCCACCGAGCAGTCGATCGACGGCGCTGTAGGCGGCATCCACGTTGAGCGTCATCGCGATGGCGATGGTGAGGGCGGCGTAGGTGATGCTTCGGTCGGTGCGTTTGCGTCGGAAGATGAGCAGGCTCGCCACGAGCGCCCACATGAGCGTTGCGACGAGCGTCTGGATCATCCGAATATCTCCGAGTATCTGGACTCTGCGAACACCGACCCTCGGATGCCGGCGGCGAGCCGGTCGGCGAGGGACTCGGCGGCGATCTCGGTTTCGCTGTCGAGGTCTTGCCGCCTGAGCAGGCGACCTCTGGTGTACGGCGGGATGTTGGGCAGCAGTACCTCCCCGACTGCACAGCCGTCGCCTTCGCCGTGGCCAAGGATCATGTGGGCGAGCTCGTGGAGCACGAACTGCTGGCGATGCAGCGCGGAGTCGCTGCGGGCGTGAAGCACGACGTCTTCGGCATCGGTGGAGAGCCAGAGCGCGCAGAGGCCGTCGTGGGTGTCGAGGTCTGCGAGTTCGACGACGCGGAGCCTACGGTGCCGCCGGTCTTGGACGGTGTGGAGGAGATCGTCAAGGGCGAAGGTATTGCCGAGCTCAAGGCCCGCGACGGCCGCCGATACGGTCTGTTCGATCTTCACGGTTCGCCCCTTCTCTGTAGGGAGCAGGGACCGGTGGCGGCTCCATCGTGCGGTACCGGTCAGTGCTCGGGCATGTGTGTCATTTCCTCGTCCAGGAACTTGGTGATGGCGTGGAGTGCTTTCGGCGAGATATCGCCGAGGGTGCGGGCAGCGTAGGACTTCACCTTCGCGGCACGCATGGACCGAACCAGGTCGAGCTGCGCAGAGACCTTCTCGGGAGTGGCAGCACCGTCCTCGCCGAGCAGGAACGCGGCGTCCACGTCGAAGAACTCCGCGAGCCCTTCGAAGACGGCGGGGTCTTGGACGTAGCGGTGGCCGTTGACCATGTACGTCCAGCGCGACCGCGACAGGTTGGTGCCTCGTTCTTGGAGGTAGCCGGCGATCTGCGAGTAGGTCGGCTCCGTGCCGGACTCGGCGACGGCGACATCCATCAGGAGCCGCAGACGTTTGGCGAGGTCTTCGGCCGCAGCCTGGCTCTCGTCTTCGGTCATGACGGTGACCCCCTTCCCTTCGCAACGGGCAAGGCATCGATGTAGTCCACCCAGAAGGTGGTTGTGCATGCTCAACCGTACTCGTTGAGCATGCACAAATCAAGGCTTGCGCATGCTCAACGGTCAGTGTTAGAACAGGACTCCGGGGCATTTTGAGCATGCTCAATGTTGCGTCCCGGTCTCGGCTCGGGCTGCCTCAAGGAGGTGAACGATGTCCAGCTCACGGTCTGGGCGCGGGTGTTCGCGCCTACCTGCCAGGTGTACCGCCGCGCGCAGCCGCGTCGCGGCCCGCCGAAGAGGAGGCCGGAGCATGGCATCGAACGAGGACGCCCGCGCGGCGCGAGAGGCGAAGCTCGACGAGCTGCACGAGAAGCTGACCGGCGCGGTCGAGTCGCTGGTCTCGGGTGACGACTGGCGCCAGGCGCTCGCCTTCGCGGCGCGGTTCCGGTCGCGGTCGTTCAACAACACGATGCTGATCTGGGTGCAGCACGAAGCCGCGTTCGAGGCAGGCCGCGTGCCCGAACCCTTCCCCACCCTGGTTGCCGGGTACCGGCAGTGGCAGGGGCTCGGTCGGCAGGTGATGAAGGGCCAGCCGGGCTACATGATCTTCGCGCCCGTGACGGGCCGGTTCGCCACCGCGACCCCTGCCGATGCGGGCTCGTGGCGGCGGCTCGGGCCGAGGGAGACGCCGAAGGCCGGCGAGGTGGTGCGCTCGCGGATGGTCGGAGCCCGGCCGGCCTACGTGTGGGATGCCTCCCAGACCGACGGAGAACCATTGCCAGTTCCGCCCGCTCCGACGCTGCTGGAAGGCGAAGCACCCTCGGGGCTGTGGGACGGGCTGGCCGGGCAGATTCGCGGCGCGGGGTTCGAGGTGCTGCGGGTGCCACACGAGGGGATGATCTCCGGCGCGAACGGCATGACCGACTATGAGGAGCGCACGGTAGCGGTGCGGGAGAACATGGACCCTGCTGCGCAGGTCAAGACGCTCGCGCACGAGCTGGCGCACGTGCTGATGCACGATCCCGACGACGAGGAAGCACGTCAGCATCGCGGCATCCGCGAGGTCGAAGCCGAGTCCGTCGCGCTGATGATCGGTGCCGCGCACGGCATGGACACCACCGGGTACACGATCCCGTACGTCTCGACCTGGGCCGCCCGCGTGGACGGCCAAGAGCCCGTCCAGGTGGTGCAGTCCACCGGCGAGCGGGTGCGGAAGACCGCGCTGGCGATCCTCGACCAGCTCGACACGCTCCAGGTCGGCGACGGCACCCCGCCCGGACTCGAACGCGACGCTCCCAGTCCGCGCACCTCCCGTACGGCTGCGAACTCGGTGGAGACCGATCGTCCGCGTGCTGCGTCGGCGCCAGCGCTGGCAGGGCGGAGGCTGTGATGCCCGAAGCATTCGATGTCCTGGCGGCGCTCATTCGCGTGGATCGTTCACCGAGCCTGGGGCTCGCGGCGCGGAGCCTCGCGGCGGCTGGCGTGCCCGTGTTTCCGTGCGTCGTCGAGGGGAAGCGTCCGCTGACCCGCCGTGGGTTCCTCGATGCGCGCAGCGACCCGGAACAGGTTGCCGCGTGGTGGTCGCGCACACCGAACGCGAACATCGGCATCCCGACCGGCGCTCCATCCGGCGTTGTCGTCGTCGATGTCGATGTCCACGGCCCCCACGACGGCCGCGCGGCGTTCCAGCGCGCCACCGACGCGGGGCTCGTCGATGGCGCGGGTCTGCTCGTGCGCACACCCACCGGAGGCGCGCACGTGTACTTCCCGGCGACCCCGGGCCGCGAGCAGCGGTCGTGGCAGGCAGCCACCGCGGGCGTCGACTTCCGGGGCGACGGCGGCTACATCATCGCTCCTCCCTCCCGGCGAATCATCGACGGCAGTGTGTGCCGCTACGAGGTCGCGGACATCGCCGCGCACTCGGTCGGTCATGTGGACGCGGCCCGTCTGCGGGACTTCCTCGACCCGCGCCCCGTCGCTCCACTACGCGCCAGCAGCGGCTCGATGGATGAGGATGCTGAGCGGTTGGCGACGTGGGTCGCTGGGCGGGGTGAGGGCGAGCGGAACCGAGGCCTGTTCTGGGCTGCCTGCCGCCTCGCAGAGAACGGCGTCTCGCCCGCCGAGGCGCTCGATGCGCTGGGTGCTGCGGCACAGTCGGCGGGTCTGGGTGATCGCGAGATCACCACGACCGTGCGCTCCGCCTACCGAGCCACCCAGCCCGCATCCGAAGTGACGCCCGGCGGCCGGAGCCAGAGCGCGGGTCGGTGGTTCGGTCGCTCGGCGAGCCCACCGTCCGCAGCCTTGGGGAGGGCTGGGCTGTGAGGCGTGAATCGGGAGGGCGGCGCTGGGCCGCGATGACGGCGGTCGCGGGGACGGTGTTCATCGCCGCCGGGGCGTTCTGGCTGTCGTTCACGTCGTTGGCCGATCTGGCTGCTCGCTCCGGGATCGGGGCTGGGCAGGCGTGGGCGTGGCCGCTGATCGTGGACGGCATCATCGTCGTCGCCACGGTTGCCGTCGTCGCGCTCGCCGGGCAGCGCTCGGCCTGGTATCCGTGGGCGCTGCTGGTAGGCGGCGCGCTCGTGTCGGTGACGGCGAACGCCATTCATGCTGTCGTCGCCGCGGACGCCGACGTGCCAAGGATGCTCGCGGCCTCGGTCGCCGCGGTGCCGCCCGTCGTGCTGCTGGCCATCACGCACCTGACCGTGATTCTCACCCGCACCACCGACCCCCATGCGGAACCCGCCACTGCCGACTCGTTCTCGACGAACACCGCGGATTCGATGCCTGCGCTGCCGCCTGGCGAGATGGAGGCCAACCGTCGCGATGAGGGTGTGGCGGATCGGCGGGCGCTGGGGTGGGAGCTGCGCGAGGCGGGCTGGTCGAACAAGCGGATCGCCCGCGAACTCGGGGTGCATCCCTCGACCGTGGGCCGCTGGTTCGCCGTCGCGCACCTCACTGACACCACTGACACCGCCGACGAGCGGGAGGAGACGATCCCATGAACACCACTGAGAACCCCCAGCGCAACGATTCCGCGAGGCCCGATCCCGCACGGCTGGTGCCCGAGGAGCCGCGGGAGCGCCCCGAGTCGGTCGAAGTGATGAGTACGCCGGAGGCGGTGCGGGCCGCGCCGGTCGCCCGCGACGACAAGCGGCACGCGCTCGTTCGTGGGCGAGGCGTGGAGTGGGTGCGCCCCACTGACTTGATCGCCCGGCACTCGGCGCACGCGGCCGGGCGGGGTCTCGACTTCCAGGCCGAGCTGGCACGCCGCACCCGCACCCCGCTCGGTGCAGGTGTTCGTCGTCTCGGGGATCGCGCCCGGCGGTTGCCGCCGATCTCGGCGTTCGGGTGCAGCACCGCACCTGCCTCGCAGGTGTCCCGCTCCGGGGTCTCGATGAGTTGACGGTGGTGACAGGTCATGGCTGCGACGGCATCGGCATGCAGGACGCGCTCGTGGGAGCGAGTGCGCACCTGCCTGCCAGGAGGTGCCGACACCATGACCAGACCAACCAGCACCAGCACCGAGCAGACGGCCGACGGGGCTGAGGACTTCACCACCGGCGAGGGCCTGCGTGCCCTGCTCAATCGCCTCGCCGAGGGCGGCGAGGATGCCTGGGTTCACGACCCGGTGGCCCGCGACCTGATGGAGTTCGCCGCCGACAAGTACCGCGCTCTCGCGAGGAAACACAGGCTCGACACCTGGGAAGCGGTGACGGCGGCGTTCGACGCGATGCAGTACCGCTCGACCCGCGAGGCCAACGATCCGTGGGCGATCATCACCCACGCCGTGCGGATCACCTGCGTCTACGAGGAACGCGCCCAAGGCCTGCTCTGCTCGGTGCACCAGGCTCGTCGCGCGCACGTTTCGGCGTTCCACGATCCTGAACGGTTCTCCGAACGCGACACCGCGCTGGCCGACTATCATCCCGCGTTCCACACCACCGACCTGCGTCCCAGCGACCTCGAACCGGAACCGCGCGACAGTCTCGGGTCAGCGCAAGCGTGCATGTCCGCTGGATCGGCGGCCGAGGACGCCATCGCGATGCTGTGCCTGCTCGACTGGCCCGCCGACACCGCACGGGCCGCGGTCGAGCACGTCTGCGGGGCGTTGACGAAAGCCGGCACCCGCCAGTCCGCCTACGAGACGCTGCGCCGCGACCGGCACGCGCGGGCACTGCTCGACCTCCCGCGCCGCTCCTGGGCCGCACTGCTGAAGGCGCTGCTCGGGAACCCGCACCCGGCCTACGTCGCCACCAGCAGCGGTCGCGGCATCCTGCTCCGGCTGCTGCTGGGCGAAACGCTCGACCTACTGCTCCGCGACGACGATCTGATCCTCGCGCTCGCTCTGGCCGCTCCGAGTGGTGGAGGCGGTGAGTCGTCGTGACCGAGCCACAGATCGGCAGCATCCAGCTCGACCGCACCGTCGAGTCGATCCTCGTCGGCACCCGGCACCGCGCCGACCTCGGCGACATCGACGCCCTCGCGGCATCCATCGGGCGCGACGGATTGCTGCAACCACTCACCATCACGATCGACGGCGTACTGGTGTGCGGGGCACGACGCCTGGCCGCGATCAAGAAGCTCGGCTGGCGCACCGTCAACGTGTGGGTGCGCAGCGGCCTGTCCGACCGGCTCGGGCAGCTCCTCGCCGAGCAGGACGACAACATGCTCCACAAGCCCTACACCCAGCTCGAAGCCGCCGGCCTCTACCGCGAGATCAAGCAGGTCATGGCCGAAGACGCCGCCCGTCGCAAGAGCGCGACCCAGTTCAGCAGCGAGAACCAGCCAGGAAACGACGGTGGTGCAAAATTTGCACCACCGTCGAGCGGGCCGCTTGGGAAGGCCCGGGAGCAGGCGGCGGCGATGATTCCGGGTGGCGCGTCGCACACGACGCTGGAGAAGATCGGCTACCTCGAAGACATCGCTGGCAACCCTGCTCTGCCAGAGACTCTGCGCGCCGAGGCCGCCGCCGGGTTGGGTCGGATCGAGGCCGGTGACGCGGTGCATCCGATCTATCAAGCGATCCGCGATGCCGACACCGCTGCGCGGGAGCGGCGCGAGGCAGAGATGCACGCTCGCGCCGAAGCAGCCGTGGCCCAGGCGAAGTCGATCAAGAAGGGCAAGCGCACCCCACCCAAGCCGTTGCCGCTCGTCACCGGCGACGGCCAACCCGTCCGCTACCCGCTTCGCGCGTTCGTGCAGACCTGGGGCGAGCTCACCAACTGGTGGACCCACTACGACGCCGACACACTCGCCGCCGAGTTAACCGACGAGCAGTTCGAGAACTTCCTCACCACCACCGACGGCACCGTCCGGTTCGCCGACGCCCTCCGTGCCGCACGCGAAGACGCGGTGGAGCGGCCACGACTCCGCGCGCTCTGACCGCTGGCATGGGTGTCGGATGTGCACCTGCTCGGCATGAGCCCTGCACCCACCGATCCCCGGAACCGCCGCCGACTCGTCGCCCTCATCGCCGCCGGCATCGTCCTGCTGCTCCTCGCCAGTGTCGGCGTCTACGGACTCCTCACCGGCCCCCGCACCAGCACCAGCACCGATCCCGGCCCGGAGCCTGGCCCGACCACGACGGCACCGCCGACCGTGGCACCGAGCACGCCCCGGACACCACGGGTTCCAGCGGTTCCGCGTTCGGTAGACCCCGAGACCTTCGCTCGCGGCGTCGCGTCCACGCTGTTCGCGTGGGACACCGCCTCGGGGCTGTGGCCGCTGGACTACAGCCCGACGATCCTCGCGGTCGGTGACCCCAGCGGGGACGAACAGGCGGGGCTGGCCTCCGACGTAGCCGTCTACCTGCCGACCCGAGACGCCTGGATCGAGCTGCGGCAATACGCCACCCGCCAACACCTCACCATCGAGGCCGCGTACGTCCCCGACGGCTGGGCCGACGCAGCAGCGCAGGCCCAGCCGGGGCAGCTCGCGGCAGGAACGACGGCCGTCACGATCGAGGGCACCCGCTACCGTGCCGGGGTCTGGAACGGGCAACCGGTCACCAGCGAGCATCCGGTCGCGTTCACCGTGTTCGTCGTCTGCGCCCCGACCTACCCGACCTGTCATCTGCTGCGGCTCTCGCAGCTCGACAACCCGCTGCGCTGAAGGGCTGGCGTCGTGTTCCGCAAAGCCACCATCGCAGCGCTGGCACTGCTGTTCTTCGCCCCCGCCGCCACGCTCCTCGGGATCGGGGTGCTGATGAACCCCGCCGCTGCGTACTGCGCCACACCTGCCGGGAGCGTGAACCTCGGACCGATCCCGGACGCGCTCACCGTGACCACCGCGAACGACGAGACCTTCACGCTGAATCGTCAGCAGCTCACGCACGCGGCCACGATCATCACGGTCGGCAACGGCATCACCAACGTGGGCAGGCCGGGAATCAAGATCGCGCTGATGGCCGCGCTCACCGAGTCCACGCTGCGGATGCTCACCAACACCGGCACCTACCCCGACTCGGCGAACTACCCGAACGACGGCAACGGCGGCGACCACGACTCCCTCGGCCTGTTCCAGATGCGCCCCCAATCCGGGTGGGGCACCGTCGCCGAGTTGATGGACCCGAACTATCAGGCGCAGGCGTTCTTCGGCGGGCCGACCGGCCCGAACTACCCCTCGCCGCGCGGGCTGCTCGACATCCCCGGCTGGCAACAGATGGACCCTGGCGAAGCCGCCCAAGCCGTCGAGGTCTCCGCCTTCCCCGACGGCTACCGCAACTACGCGCCCGTCGCCGACAGCATCCTCGCCGCCCTCACCACAGGCGGCGGTGCCGCTAGCGGCGCGGGCGGCCCGGCGGTCTTGTCGTCGCGGGTGGTGTTCCCGCTGCCCGAGGGCACCTGGGTGCTGACCTCGCCGTTCGGGATGCGAGTGCACCCGATCACGGGCGAACGGAAGATGCACACCGGCACCGACTTCGCCGCGCCCGACGGCACGCCGATCCTCGCCGCCGCGGATGGCACCGTGACCGTCGCGGAGTTCTCCGGTGGGTACGGCGGCCTCATCGTCATCGAGCACACCATCGACGGCCAGACCGTCGCCACGGCCTACGCGCACATGTGGCAGAGCGGCATCCACGTCCGTCCCGGTGACCGCGTGAACGCAGGGCAGCACATCGGCGATGTCGGCTCCTCGGGCATGAGCACCGGCGCACATCTGCACTTCGAGGTCCGGCCCGGCGGCACGAACGGGGAAGCCATCGACGCCGCCGCCTGGCTCAATGAGCACGGGGCTGCGAACCTGCCGACAGCGACCAGCGGATCACCCGCCGCCTGCAACAACACCACTGCGGGCACGCCGACCGGCGTCGATGGAGACCCCGACCGGCTCGTCGACGATCCCACCAGCTCGGGCAAGATCACCGCCCGCATGCTCCACCTCTACCAGCAGACCCTCGCAGCGTTCCCCGACACCGGCTGGGGCTGCTACTCACCACGCCCCGGCACCAAGTCCGAGCATCCCCTCGGCAGGGCTTGCGACATCACCTTCGGCAACCGCATCGGCCAGCGACCCACCCCGGCACAACTCGACGCCGGCTGGAAGGTCACCAACTGGATGAAGGACAACGCCGACGTGCTCGGCGTCGAGTACCTGATCTGGCAAGGCCAAATCTGGTCCGTCGCCCGCGACGCCGAGGGCTGGCGGCCATACAACGGCGGAGGCATGCACGACCCCGCCTCCATCACCGGCGGCCACTACGACCACCTCCACCTCACCGTCAAGGCAGGGTGACCTGCAATGGGTGTCTTCCCCGACTTCGACGGACTCGGCGGCATCGGCGACCTCCGCGCCGTGGTCGGCGCGCTCCTGACGTTCGTCCTGATCGTGGCCGTCCTCATGCTCATCGTCTCCGCGATCGTCTGGGCGATCGCGACGGCCCACGGAAACTACGCGACCGCCAGCAAAGGCCGCATCGGTGTCCTCGTCTCCGTCGGCGCGGCCGTCCTCGCCGGAGGCGGCGTGGCCTGGATGAACTGGCTACTCACAGTCGGTTCAAGTTTGTAGCTGCGGCTTCGCGGTCATCGGTCTGATTCCTCCGCGTCGGCGCTCGCTGTCTCGCACTGGTCGAGCAGGCGCGCGAGGTAACTGTATGCCGCGAGGCGCTCCATCGCTTCCTGCTCGGACAGTTCGGTGCGCGTGTGCGTCGTCACGTTGCGGACCGTGAGGTTCAGACCAGTGGCCAGCGCGTTGAGGGCCTTAGCGAGCGGTTCAAGACCGCCGCGCATGCTCTTCACCGTCTTGTCATCCGACCCTCCCGGCCAGGTGAGCTTCGGCTTGCCCGGTTCAGGAGCGCCCGACGATAACGTCTGCTGCCAGAAGACCGTGTCATCGACATCGTTCCGGCCGAGACGTTCCTTCCAGTGGACCGTGAGGCCTTCGGCTGCTTCACGAACTGCAACTCGGTACTGATGCGTCGTCCAATGGGCGGAAGCACCAGCCCAGACCACGGGGTGAAACTGTGCGGGAGCGAAGGTCGGAAGGTCAGAGTCGGTACGTGACTCGGCGTCGACGATCATCGCGTCGAGCCTGCCCTTGACGTTGGCGGTCGTAGTCCGAATATCCCGAGGCGCGATGGGGGCCTTGGGCGCAGACATAAATGACCAGTTAGAGATCGGGTCGATCGCTCCGAGACCAGCGATCCCAATGTAGGCACCGGTCACTGACACAGCGCTCGCCGCCAGGCCAGCAGCCTCCGCGACACCGAGTTCGAGCCGTTGAACCTCGCTCTGGTCCTGGCCTTCCTTTGTCCACACAGTAGGAAAGAGGCCGCGCGCCGACATGTGATCCGACTCAACCTGAGTGCTCATCCAGGCGTCGAACGCTTCCTCGAACTTCTCAACAGCGGCACGCAACCGCTGGAGGTAATCCACCCCGTACTGACTCATGTTCCTTGCACCTCTCGTCCGGCGGTCCCGTGCGGGCGAGCGACGCACAGATACTCCAAGGCTACGGGCGGCCACCGACAGGGACGGCGACGAGCGCGCACCTGTCGCGTGTACCCCGTCTGCGAGTTCGTGGGCGGGCCGCCCGTCGCCAAGGAGACCTACCGTGTTCGATCTGCTCGCCAACGTCATGTCCGCGCCGCTGCTGGTGCCAATGGACATCAACATCGACCCCAACACCAACGGCCTGCCGGGGATCAACCAACTGCGCACCATCGTCGGCGCGGTGATGACCATCGGCCTCATCCTGTCCGTGCTCGCGCTGATCGTGTCCGCGATCGTGTGGGGCTTCGGCGCGAACTCCTCCAACCCACACCTCGCCTCGCGCGGGAAGATCGGCGTCCTCGTCTCCTGCGGCGCTGCGGTGATCTGCGGCTCGAGCGTGACGCTCATCAACTTCTTCTGGAACGTCGGCCAGTCCGTCTGACCCGCCCCATCGTCGTCGAGAGCTGGTGTTCGTGATGGGCGTGTGCGACGTTCCCGTGATCTCCTCGGTGTGCGATGCCGTCGGCGAAGGAGCCGCGTCGTTGGTCGCGGCCCCGTTCGACTGGCTCGCGCAGGCGATGGGTGCCGCCGCCGGGTGGCTGTTCGAGGCGGTCTGGTCGGTCTTCGACACCACGACGCTGGTGGATGTCACCAAGCCCGGCTACATCGCCGTCTACAACCTGCTGTTCGGCATCGCCGTCTTCGTGATGCTGATCTTCTTCTGCCTCCAACTCATCACCGGGCTGATCCGCCGCGACCCCACCGCCCTGACCCGCGCCGCGCTCGGCCTGGCGAAGTCCGTCCTCGGATCGTTTGTCGTCATCACGCTCACGGCACTGCTGCTGGAAGTCGTCGATCAACTGTGCATCGGGATCGTGCAAGCCGCCGGAGAGACCACCGAGTCGATGGGCGACAAGATCGCCCTCCTCGCCGCAGGGCTGGTCGGCATCAACATCGCCGCTCCCGGTGTCGGCGCCATCATCACGATCTTCATGGCTGGCCTCGCGATCACCGCCGCCGCGATCGTGTGGCTGTCCCTCCTCGTCCGGAAAGCGCTCCTGCTGGTGGCGGTCGTGTTCGCGCCGCTCGCGTTCAGCGGTGCCTCGTGGGACGCCTCGCGGGGGTGGATCGGGAAGTGGGCGATGTTCGTCGTCGCGCTGATCTGCTCCAAGCTCGTGCTCGTCGTGATGTTCCTCGTCGCGATCACCCAGGTCTCCGCACCGATCGACGCCGACCTCGCCTCGGTCAGCGATCCCATCGCGGGGATCGTGCTGATGGCGATGGCCGCGTTCGCCCCGTATCTCACGTACAAGTTCATCGCGTTCGTCGGGTTCGACATGTACCACGCGATCGGCTCCGAGCAGGACGCCAAGAGCGCACTCAACCGCCCGATCCCCGTCCCGACCAAGCCGCAAGGAGGCGGCGATCGGAAGAAGGTGCTCGACGGGAGCAGCAGTGGCGGCGGGAACGCGGGCGGAGGCTCCGGTGGAGGAAGTAGCACACCGCCACCGCCGAAGACCCCGGCACCGGCACCCGCCGCGGGTGGTGGAGGTGCCGCCGCAGGCGGGGGCGGCGCGGCCGCGGCCGGCCCCGTGGCCGCAGGGGTGGTGGTCGGGGCGAGTGTCGCCAAGGGTGCCGCGACCGCCGGGCCGAAGGCCGGAACGGCGCTGGGAACCCAGGGCGAGCACGCCGCCGACGCAGCCGCGCAGACAACGCCACCGCCCGCCGCCTCACCTGCGGCACCGCCGTCAATCTCGGCACCACGACCGCCGAGCACCGACCCGTCACCGCCGCCGAAGCAGCCCCCGCCGCCCGCGCCACGCCCACCAAAGGAGTAGATGATGAGCAGCACGAACCAGGACCGGCCCACTGCGGGTGAACTCGTGCCGGTGAAGTTCTCCCGCCTCACCCGCCGCGGCGTCCTCCTCGGCCTGTCGCTGACCCAGCTCATCACACTCGCCATCGGCGGAGCCACACTCATCGGCGCGTTCTACGCCGGAGGTGGGATGCTGCTCGCCTACAGTGCCCCGATCTGGGTACTCGCCGCCGCGCTGACTTGGATACCGATCGCGGGCCGGCCGATCGTGGAGTGGCTGCCCATCGCCTGCTGGTGGCTGTGGCGTACCACCGGCGGACAACTGCTGTACCGGCGCAGGATCGTCGTCCCGCGCCCCGTCGGCACCCTCGCACTGCCCGGCGACATGGCGCGACTGCGCGAGTACACCGACCCCGACACCGGAGCGGGGATGATCCACGACCCCCACGCCGCCACGTTGACCGTGGTGTGCGAGGTCACCCATCCCGCGTTCGTGCTCCTCGATCCCGGCGAGCAGGAACGCCGCGTCAGCTCCTGGGGCCGGGTGCTGGCCACCGTCTGCCGCTCCGGGCGGATCGCGACTCTTCAGGTCTTGGAGCGGACTCTGCCGGACTCCGGCACCGGACTGGCCGAATGGTGGGCCACCCACGGCACCCCGGACGGATCATGGGCGGCCGACACCTACGCAGAACTCATCGACCGTGCCGGACCCGCCGGCGAACGCCACGCCACCACCCTCTCGCTGTCACTGGACATGAAGACCAGCGCTCGGCAGATCAGGACCGCGGGCGCCGGGATGCGCGGTGCTGCCGCCGTGCTGCGCCAAGAGATGAACACTCTCATCGCGGCGCTTCGCTCCGCCGACCTCTCGCCGTCGGGATGGCTGACACCAGGGCACATCGCGGTGATGCTGCGTTCCGCCTACGACCCAGCGATCGCCGCCACGCTGGAACGGCACGGCAGGCTCGGCCAGTCCCTCGCGACCGCAGGGCCGGTTGCGGTCACCGAGACCTGGGGCAAGCTGCGCACCGACTCCGCCCACCACGCGGTGCTCTGGGTCAGCGAGTGGCCCAGGTCGCTCGTCTATCCGGGATTCCTGTCGCCCGTGCTGCTGTCCACCGGCATCCAGCGGTCGTTCTCGCTGATCTGCACCCCGATGCGCTCCGATGCCGCTGCTCGCGACATCCGCAGGAAGAAGGTCGAGCACATCTCCGACCAGGCCCAGCGCGCGAAGATCGGCCAGATCGAGGACGCCTCGCAGACCGCCGAGTATCACGACGTGCTCCAGCAAGAAGCCGACCTCACCGCCGGCCACGGCATCCTCCGCTACACCGGCCTCATCGCCGTCTCTGCGCCCACCGGCGAAGAGCTCGATGCCGCCGTCGCCGCGATCGAGCAGGCCGCGATCCAAGCCTCCTGTGAGACGCGGCTGCTCGTCGGCCAGCAAGCCGCCGCCTTCACCGCCGCCGCGCTCCCGCTCTGCCGGCGGGTCTGAGTTCAGCCTTCAGGGCTGACGAGGATCGTGGCTGATGGATCGACATCGGGTGCCCAAGCAAGGGTCGGCAGGTCAGCGCTTTCCAGTCCCGCGAGTTCGAGCGCAGCCTGTCCCGACAGATGCGAAGAGATGATGGACTGCCCGTTTGCGACTGCCGCGTAGAACTGTGCGGCGTAGTTGATCGCATCGGCGTCTTCGATGCTGTCGGCCATCCCGATCGCGAACGGCACGACTCGAGCCACCAGGTCGTCGATCTGGGCTGCGGAGCGACACGAGTTCAGCAGGACGAGGAGCGGAGGATCGTCGGTTGCGCTGATCGCGCGTGCGAAGGCTAGCGCCGTCACGATCACTCCCTCGTGGGGTTCGTCTGCTTCATCCTCAAAGACGATCAGGTCGTCGTTGCTGTGGCCCGAGAAGTGGACCACGTGAGGACGGAACTTCGTGATGCCGTCCAGTAGGTCAGCCGTAGTTGCTGCTGGCCGCACATCGAGTTCGATCTGGTCACGGTGCAAAGCCGACTCGACCGCTGCCCGGATGCGCTTCTGCTCCCTTCCAACGCGGAGGTCACCTTCGGCCGAAGCACCCAGCATGAGCACTCGGAGCTTCTCCGGCTTGGGCGCTGGGAGCTGACGCAGCGCGTGACTGACGGCTACCTCGGCACCGCTGATCCGCGATTCAAGCTGGGCACGTTCAGCCGCCGCCCGCCGGTCGGCACGCTGCTGCTCGCTCTTTCGGCGTCTCTCGGCGGCATCGGCCTCCGACTGTTCGGCACGGGAGAGCTTGGTCTGTAGCGCGGCCTCGTCCTTCGCGTAGCCGGCTGCCCGGGTCTGCCAGCGGCTGGCCTCCTTGCCCGCAGTCTCCGCTTCCTTCTCGCGGCGCTCGGCGTCCCGCAACTTGCTGCTGCGGGTGGAACTGCTCGTCGTCTTTGCGGCAGCCTGCCGCGCCTTGGCGGCATCGGCTCGCTTCGAGGACTCCTTCGACCGGTACTCACCCGCCTTCTTGTCCGCGTCGATCCGCTGTTTGCGCTTGCGGTCAAGCTGTCCTCGGTACTGACTTGCGCTCACTCTGTCGGGCTCCTGCCTCGTTTGCCCTCGTGTCATCTACAACGCTAGGCCGCACCACCGACATTTTCCGTTCGCTGGTGCGCACCTCCCCGTCATACGGCACCAGGAGGTCACCATGCCTACGTTCTTCGATTCGACTGCCGACGCCGCCGAGGCGTCCGAAGCCTTGCGCGGCCTCGCGCACGCGAGCCGGGGCTTCGATCAGCCCGCCGAGATGTACGGGGTGATCGGTGATCTGTCCTCGGGCATGCGCTCGCTGCGGCAGGCGCTCGACCAGATCGCCGATGTTCACGAGCGCAAGGCCGCGCACGCGTTCAACGACGCCGGAAGCCACGAGGCAGGCGTGCGGGAGGCGCTCGCTGCTGCGGAAGAGTTGCGTCAGGCCGCGAACCTCGTCGACCGGGCCCACGACCGGCTCGCGGAAGGCTTCATCGCCGCGGGGCGGATCGCCTGGCACCCCGAGCCCGCCGTCGAGGAGGTCATGCCGTCGCGGTGGGTCAGCGTGGTGTTCCTCCAGGGCGAGGAGGCCGACCGGCCGTTGCACATCCTGGGCGAGCTGGGACACGTGGATGCGGTGGACTTCCTCGCGCAGTGGGACTACGGCGACGAGACCACGCAGGCCGCGCTGGAGAACGGGTATGTCTACGACAAGCCCGGCGAGGGCACCAACGATCGGGTTGCGCTCTCGGGCGACTACGCGCTGGTCGTCAACCCGCATATCGGCTACGTCTCGCTGCTGCGCCGCTACACCGAACCAGAGGCCGAGCCCCAGGATGCCGAGCTGGTCGAACCGGCTCCGGTGCAGCCGGGGCCGGAGCTTCTGGTGTCGTACTCGTCGCCGGGCGCTCCGAAGCGAGCCGACCCGCCGACCCCGAAGCGGGATGGGTCGTGGTTCGAGCCGGCCAAGATCACGGCGGTCAAGCAGTCGCGGGGGCTGGTGCGGTGACCGAGGATCGCGCGCGGCTGCATACCGCTGTCCTGGTGGCACCGTCGAAGGAGCGGCGGAAGCTCCGCAAGCAGCGCCGCAAGGCCGAGGCCCGACTCCACGCCGAGCAGCGAAGGACCGCGCTCGCCGCCGCGAAGGCAAAGGCCGAGGAGGAGCGTGCCGAGCGCCGCGCGACGGTCTACCTGCCGAAGGCAGGCGAGTCCGGCGCTGCGCGGCTGCGCACTCCGGGCCGGTTCCATCTGACGCGGCATCAGGACACGTCGGCGACGCTGGCGGGTGCGTACCCGTTCGTCGCCGAGGGCGGTCTCGGCGCCGATGGCGTGTTCGTCGGCCAAGACCTCTACTCGGGCGGGAGTTTCGTCTACGACCCGTGGGTGCTCTACGCACGCGGCATCATCACCGCACCCAACGTGGTGCTGGCCGGGATCGTCGGCTCCGGCAAGTCATCGCTGGCCAAGTCCCTCTACACGCGCTCGCTACCGTTCGGACGGCGCGTATACGTGCCCGGCGACCCGAAGGGCGAACACACCGCCGTCGCCAACGCCGTCGGTGGACGTGCCATCGTCCTCGGTCACGGACTCAACACTCGCCTGAATCCGCTCGATGAAGGCCACCGGCCCAGCGGTCTCTCGGATGAGCAATGGGCGTCCACTGTCGCAGCCCGACGGCGTGACCTGATCGGCGCACTCGCGGAGACCGTGCTCGCGCGGGGATTGTCGCCGTTGGAGCACACCGCGATCGACATCGCCCTGACCCAGACCGTGCGGGAGAACGATGTGCCGATCCTGCCGATGGTCGTTGACCGCATCCTCGCCCCGAGCGCGGATGCCGACGGCCGGTTGGCCGAGGACGGCAGGCTCGTCGGCCACGCGCTGCGCCGTCTCGTGGCCGGCGACCTGGCCGGACTGTTCGACGGGCCTTCGACGGTCGCGTTCGACCCGTCGCTGCCGATGATCTCGCTCGACCTCTCGCGCGTCACCGAGAACTCGACGCTCATTTCGGTGTTGATGACGTGCTCGTCGGCGTGGATGGAGTCCGCGCTGCTCGACCCGAACGGTGGACAGCGGTGGGTGATCTACGACGAGGCCTGGCGGCTCATGTCCCATCCAGCGCTGCTGCGGCGGATGGATGCGCACTGGCGACTCGCGCGGCACTACGGGATCGCGAACATGCTGATCTTCCACAAGCTCACCGACCTCGACAACGTGGGCGACCAAGGCTCAGCCATGCGCTCCCTGGCGAACTCACTACTCGCGAACGCGGAAACGCGGATCGTGTACCGGCAGGAGTCCGACCAGCTCGGACCGACCGCGACCGCCCTCGGTCTGACCGGCACGGAGCAGCAGCTCTTGCCGAACCTTGGCGTCGGCCAAGGGCTGTGGCGGATCAAGGCCAGGAGCTTCGTCTGCCAGCACCAACTCCACCCCGACGAACTCGCCCTGTTCGACACCAGCAGCCGCGCCGCAGGAGGACACCGATGAACCTCACCGGCCCGCGCCGATCCACCCCGAACGAAGACGATGCCACGGCTCCCGTCGAGCTGCCGCACGTCCTCGTCACCGTCGCTGCAGACGGCACCCTCACCGCCACGGTCGATGGAACACCGTTCGCGTCGCCGGACGCGGGCGACTGGACGCGCGCGACGTTCGGGCCGCTCATGGATGCCATCACCAACGACCGCACCATCGCAGTCCGAGTCGAGGTGCGCGAGAACGACGGCAGCGTCTTCACCGACATCCTCCGCACCCGCAAACCCCGACGCGCAGTCGCACCGTCCGAGACCCCTGCGCCGGAAACTCGTCGAAGTCGCCACGCCCGACGGGTGCCGCGCTTGGCTGAGGTCACCGCGGGCGGGTTCGTGCCTGGCGAGGATGTCGCTGTCGCGACGATCGTCTCCCACACCGACGCTACCGGGACCGGCGAAGCCCGGACGCTCATCGACCTCGACGACCTACCCGACGGCACACACGAGGTGATCCTGTTCGGGCGCATCTCGGGCACGCTCGCGGTGCGGCGGCTGACATGAACCAGCGGCAGGCCGGGGGCATGGGCGACGAACTCACCAATGCCGCCCTCATTGGGCTGATCGGCATGTTCGGGATCGCCCTCGTTCTCCGCGCCGGTGGCAGTGTCGCCGCGTTCCTCACCGGCACACCCCAGCCAGACGCCGGCGCAGCGGCGGGACTCGCCGTGCTGTTCAACCCCGGCGACCCGGCAACCGCGCTCGGTGCCGACGGTCTCAACCCGGTCGCCTACTGGCTCGTCAGCGCGGCACTGCTCGGCGGACTCGCCACCGGGATCGTCTGGGTGTGGATCGTGCTGCGCCGCCACACGCGGAAGACCGAGACCGACCCGCACCGCCTTGCCGGGATCGCGACCAGCCATGAAGTCAAGACCGCAGCATCCGCGAAGGCACTGCTGCACCGCGCGGCCACACTGCGCCCCTCCTTGGAATCACCAGCCCCGCAGGATGTCGGCTACCTCCTCGGTGCCAGTCGCGGGACGGAGGTCTGGGCATCTGTCGAAGACTCGATCCTGCTGATCGGCCCACCCCGCTCAGGCAAGGGCCTACATGTCGTCATCAACGCGATCCTCGACGCACCCGGAGCGGTCGTCACCACCAGCACCAGGCCCGACAACCTCACCGCGACCCTCCGCGCCCGACGCCGCAGGGGCGGACCGGTCGCGGTGTTCGACCCGCAACACCTCGCCGAAGGCATCCCCGCCGGGCTGCGCTGGTCGCCCATTCGCGGCTGTGACGATCCGCTGACCGCGATGATCCGCGCTAACGGCCTCGCAGCCGCCACAGGACTCAGCGCCGGAGGGGTCGAGTCCGGCGGGTTCTGGGAAGGCAAAACCCGCACCGCACTCCAAAGCCTGCTGCATGCCGCCGCGCTCGACGGCCGCCAGCCAGCCGAGCTGTTCAGATGGACCCTCGACCCCAGCGCCGCGTCCGAAGCCGTCGCCATCCTCAACTCACACCCGAACGCGGCGATGGGCTGGGACGACTCCCTGGCCGCGATGATCGACGCCGACCCCAAGACCCGCGACAGCATCTGGCAAGGCGTCTCCCTCGCACTGGCCGCACTGGCCGACCCGCGCGTGCTCGATGCCGTCACGCCAGGCCCGCACGAGCACTTCGACCCCGAGACCTTCCTCACCGAACAAGGCACCCTGTACCTGCTCGCCACCGGAGCAGGAGCAGGAGCCTCGGCATCGCTGGTCGCGGCGTTCGTCGAAGACCTCATCGAAACCGCCCGCCGACTTGCCGCCCGCTCGCCCGGAGCACGGCTCGACCCGCCGCTACTGCTCGCGCTCGACGAGATCGGGAATCTCGCACCGCTGCCGTCACTGCCGACGCTCATGGCCGAAGGCGGTGGCACCGGGATCACGACCATGCCGGTCTTGCAGTCCCTCGCACAGGCTCGCGACAGGTGGAGTGAACACCAGGCCGGCGCGATCTGGGACGCTAGCATCGTCAAGATCATCCTCGGCGGCGCATCCAACAGCCGCGACCTCCAAGACCTCTCCACGCTCATCGGAGAGCGCGACGAGTACACCGACAGCGTGACACTCGGCGACCACGGCACCCGCTCCAACCAGCGCTCGATCCGCCGCGTCCCGATCCTGCCGCCAGACCGCATCCGCACCCTGCCATTCGGCACCGGCATTGCGATGCTGCGCTCCGCGCCGCCCATCGTCACCGACCTCCGCGCCTGGCCGACTCGCCCCGATGCCGCGCAACTCCGCAGCGACCGCGACGAACTCGAAACACTGCTGCGCCACCGCCCCGTCACCTGACGCTGCGTCTGGGTGCCGAAGCGCACCTGCCTGACACAGCGGCCACACACGGCTGGTCGCCCGAGTTCAGGAGGACGCCATCATGGCCATTCGTACCCACCAGTCCATCTCCGGCTTTGTCGCCTCGGACCCGCAGCTCAGCTACACCGACCGCGGCGACGCACGGCTCTACATGAAGGTCGGCATCGAGCATTACCGCAAGGAGCCCGACAACTCCTTCACGCAACTGGAGACGACGTTCCACGACCTCATTGCGTATCGCGGTGCTGCCGAGCAGGGAGCCGAGCGGCTCGCCAAGGGCGACAACATCATCGCCGACGGACGGGTGCGCGACTACTCCTACGAGCGCAACGGCCAGCGGTACGAGGGCGAGGAGTTCATCGCGACGCGCATCGGACACGACCTCGCCCGCACCCGCTACGAGGTGGATCGCAGCGAACGCACTTCCGGCCGAGACGCCGCGGCGTTCACCGGACCTCAGCAGGCCGCGCCGTCCACCGCGGCTGCCATCGGAATGTGAGCGATCCCGCCATGAGCGATCAGTTCCACCCTGAGCACGACGACATGCCACCCGAGGCAGGTCTCGCGTCCCCGCGTTTCGACGTGCCCGAGCCGCCGCATCCGGTCAACTGGAATCTGCTGACCGCCAACGATCTCGAAGCCGAGTTGCTCGAACTGAACCGTTGGGTGGACTGGCTTCGCCACACCTACGGACTTCCGGCCAGCGTCGTTCCGCCCTACTGGCACCGTCACCCCGAGCTCCTCTGGGAACTGTCGGCGCTGCACCTGCACTGGCTGTGCGCATACGACCCCGAGCAGAATGGGTCGGCACCGCTCGGCTGGCACCGCGACTTCGCCGATGCCCGTGCCCGCCTTCGTGATTGGGTGTCGGCCTGCGGTACGCGGCTCGACCGAGACCGCCCGACTCGCCAGACGAGCTGGCCCGGTGAAGACCCCACTCAGCCCATCGAGGACTCACCGATCACGGATCGCGACGAAGACTTCGTTCGGTTCGTGATCGACATGGTGGATGCGCGCCAGGAAGCAGAGGATGCCTTCTTCGCGGGCATCGACCCGGAGACGGGCGAGGTGTGAATCGTGGCGCGCCGCTATGAACGGAAGACCGGGCAGCGTCAACAGAGCGAGCGCGAGCTGACGATCCGCGCCGAGTTCCACGAGCCGCCCGACCTGGACAAGCTCTGCGAGCTGCTGATCCGCCTGGCGCTCCAACAGTCGGGAGCGTGCCGTTCGGAGGGATCGACGCGACCGAAGCGCCCTCGTGCCTCCGCGAGCGCGTCGTCGTAGAATGGAGGCATCCGTCGCGGATGGCGGATGTTGTGGTCCTAGCGCTTCGCCGCCACGGCGAGGCAAAGTAAACGTGGCCGACTCGGCCTAGTCCTACAGCCTTCGGGCTCTTCTCACGATCAACATCCGCTCTCACAAGTCCGCGTCGGCAGGACCAGTGACTGTGGAGAAGAGCCATGACGATCATCGACGCGGACCGAACCGCGATAGACAGCCTCGTAGCGCCCACCCCGTTCCCCGGATCATTCGCCGTCTCCTACCTACGGGTCTCCACGAAGGAGCAGGCGGAGAAGGGCGGCCAGGCGGAGGGCTTCTCGATCCCGGCCCAGCGCGAGGCGAACCAGCGCAAGGCCGACCAGCTCGGAGCAACGATCATCGAGGAGTTCGTCGACGCGGGCGAGTCCGCGCGCAAGGCCGACCGGCCCGAACTGATGCGGATGATCCAGTACGTCGCGAAGCACAAGACGAACTACTGCATCGTCCACAAGGTCGACCGGCTCGCCCGCAACCGAGCCGACGACGTGACCATCCACCTCGCCCTCAAGGACGCCGGCGTCACGCTGGTGTCGGCCACGGAGAACATCGACGAGACCCCGTCCGGGATGCTGCTGCACGGCATCATGTCCTCGATCGCGGAGTTCTACTCCCGCAACCTCGCCACCGAGGTCGTCAAGGGTCTGTCGCAGAAGGCCGCGCAGGGCGGCACCGTGACGAAGGCACCCATCGGCTACCGCAACGTCGGCGTGCGCGACGAGTTCGGGCGGGAAGTACGCACCGTCGAGATCGACGAGGAGCGAGCCCCGTTGGTGCGGTGGGCGTTCCAGGTGTTCGCATCCGGCGACTGGACGACGAGCCAGCTTCACCAGGAGCTCGTAGCGCGCGGGCTCACGACAGCGGCGTCGCCGCGGCGACCGTCCCGACCCATCGGGAAGTCGTCGGTGCATCGGATGCTGACGAACCCGTACTACAAGGGCAGCGTCCGCTACCAGGGCGTGACCTATGCCGGAGCGCACGAGGCCATCGTCCCCAACGAGGTGTGGGACCAGGTGCAGACCGTGCTCGGCACGCACCGCTCGGCAGCAGATGCAACGCAAGTCCACGAGCACTACTTGAAGGGGACGGTGTTCTGCGGCCAGTGCGGCTCGCGGCTACTGGTGTGCAACGCCAAGAGCAGCCAGGGCACGATCTACCCGTACTTCGTGTGCGCGAGCAGGCATGGTGGCAGAGGCGACTGCACCCGGCAGGCGATGCTCATCGAGCAGGTCGAACGGCTCATCGAGCGCTTCTATGCCAAGGTGCAGCTCGATCCCGAGACGACGCAGGCGGTCTCGGCGATGATCCATGCCCGGTTCGACGAGATGATGGCCGAAGGAGCCGCCGAACTTGCCGACCTCGCGTCCCGGAGAACCCAACTCGAAGGCGAGCAGCAGAAGTTGCTGCAAGCCCACTACGCCGGAGCCATCCCGCTCGACCTGCTCAAGAAGGAGCAGGACCGGATCACCGCGTCGTTGGAGACCATCGAGCACCGGATCACCGCTCACCACGGCCACTATGCCGACGCGCGGGCGAACCTCGACGACTCGCTGAAACTGCTGTCCAACGCAGCCGACCTCTACGAGCACGCCGACGACGCGAACCGCCGACTGTGCAACCAAGCACTGTTCAGGGCGATCTACATCGACGAGGACAACGACGTGCGCGTCGGCTACCGGAACCCGTATGACGGACTGAGCCTCTCCGGCCTCCACGCCGACGCCCTGAGCTGGGCCGCCGAGGCGAAGAAAATGGGCCAGGCGCGAACCGCGACCAAGGGTGGCCCCTTGGTCGCAAGTTCACACCTGACCCGTTTGGGGTGGCTAACGGGACTTGAACCCGCGACCCCCTCGACCACAACGAGGTGCTCTACCACCTGAGCTATAGCCACCATCGGCCCACGATGTGAGCCAGCGAAGATCATACCTTGCCGGCATGCCTCGAGTCGACGCGCCCCTATTCGGCGGCGGGGGAGACCTTTGCCGCCGCGGCCTTGGCCGCATCGGAGTCGGGGCCGGGCAGCTCCACCAGCACCGTCTCCCGGTAGTAGCGCAGCTCGCGGATCGAATCCTGGATGTCGCCCAGCGCACGGTGCCCGCCGGTCTTGGCCGGGGCGTTGAAGAACACGCGGGGGTACCAGCGGCGCACGAGCTCCTTGAGGGAGCTGACATCCACCACGCGGTAGTGCAGGTGCTCCATCAGGTCAGGCATGTCTCGCTCGAGAAAGAGGCGGTCCATGCCCACGGTGTTGCCGGCCAGCGGCGACTTGCCCGCGACCGGCACGAACTCGCGAACGTATTCGAGCACCTGGCGCTGCGCCTCGGCCATCGTCGTGCCGCCGGCGAGCTCGGGCAGCAGCCCGGACTCGACGTGCATGTTCCGGACGAAGTCGTTCATCTGCGCCAGCGCCGCGTCGGAGGGCTTGATCACCACCTGCACACCGTCGCCGAGCACGTTGAGCTCGGAATCGGTCACCAGGCACGCGACCTCGACCAGGGCGTCGGCCTTGGTGTCGAGACCCGTCATCTCGCAGTCGATCCAGACCAGGGGAGTGTCAGCCATGGCGCCCACTCTACGGCGCGAGTCCGACTGACCAGGCACGACGGCCGATGCGTGGGTGGGGTTGACAGAACACGCGGCACATGGTTGGTTAGTTGGTGAAGTAACTAACCAGTAGGCATGGACCGAGTGGAGGGCGACGACAGTGGACGACGGACGGCCGATCTTCCTGCAGATCGCGGAGAGCCTCGAGGCGCAGATCCTCGAGGGCTCGATGCCGGAGGAGTCGCAGGTGCCGTCCATCAACGAGCTCGCGCAGTTCCACCGCATCAACCCGGCCACCGCGCTCAAGGGCGTGAACCTGCTGGTGGACGCGGGGGTCCTGTATAAGCGCCGCGGCATCGGGATGTTCGTGGCCGAGGGTGCGCGGGCGCGCCTCCTGGAGGACAGGCGAGCGGAGTTCGCCGAGCTGCACGTGCGTCCCTTGGCGGACCGGGCTCGGGGACTGGGCATCAGTGTGAAGGACGTGCAGGACATGATCGGAAAGGAGATGGGGCGATGACAGCCATCGTTCAGGCCCAGGGGCTCACCAAGAGGTTCGGGAAGGTTCACGCCGTCGACGACGCGACGTTCTCTCTCGAGGAGGGCGGGATCCACGGGCTGCTCGGCCGCAACGGCGCCGGCAAGACCACCATGATGCAGCTGCTCACGGGGCAGGAGTTCGCCACCTCGGGAGACGTGCGCATCTTCGGTCAGTCCCCGGTGGAGAACGCGCCAGCGCTGCGCCGGGTGTGCTTCATCAAGGAGTCGCAGGTGTACCCGGACGGATTCAAGGGCAAGCACGTGCTGCGCTCGGCGCCGTGGTTCTTCGACCGCTGGGATGCTGACTTCGCGCAGCGGCTGGTGCGTGCGTTCGACGCACCGCTCGACCGTCCGATGAAGAAGATGTCGCGCGGCCAGCGCAGCGCGATCGGCGTGATCGTCGGTCTCGCGTCGCGTGCGGAGCTGACGTTCCTCGACGAGCCCTACGCGGGTCTCGACGCCGTGGCCCGGCAGCGGTTCTACGACCTGCTGCTCGAGGACTACAGCGCCCACCCACGCACGGTGGTGCTGTCGACGCACCTCATCGACGAGGCCGCCAACCTGCTTCAGCGGGTGCTGGTCATCGACGAGGGCCGGATCGTGATCGACGCGGATGCGGACGAGCTCCGAGCCTCGGCGACCACGCTCGTGGGTCGCGCCGCCGACGTCGATGAGTTCGCGGCCGGTCGGGAGGTGCTCGACCGCACCAACCTTGGCGGGATCGCCTCGATCACCGTCGCGGGACTGAGCGGCGAGGACCGCCGCGCCGCCGCATCGGCCGGGCTCGAGGCGAGCCCGGTGTCACTGCAGGGTCTTGTCGTCAGCCGCACCGGTGGGGCGACCGAGTCCGAGGAGAAGAGCGCATGACCGTCAAAGCACTGGCCCCCGCCCCGTCCGGCGCGAGCGCGCCGGCACGCATCTGGGACGTGGTGAGGCTGCACGTCGCCAATCCCTGGAACACCCTGGTGGTGCCATGGGTCATCACGTTCGCGATCTTCGGCCTCAACCTCGCGATCTGGCTGATGGTCGCCTCCGCGGCCGGGGGAGTCGAGAACCTCGAGCCCGACGCCTTCGCCTACAACGGCGGCATCTCGTGGCTCGCGGTATTCATGATGGTGGTCGCCGTGCAGGCGATGAACCTCACGTTCAAGTTCGCTCTCGGGTTCTCCGTGACCCGCCGCGACTACTACCTGGGCTCGGTGCTGTACTTCGTGCTGCTGTCGCTGCTGTACGCGACCGGGGTCACGGCGATCGCGGCCGTGGAGCGCGCGACCGACGGCTGGGGTCTGGGCGCCGCGTTCTTCGCGCCCTGGGGACTCCCGGGCGAGCCCATCGCGACCATCTGGTTCCTGTACCTGATGGTGCTGCTGCTGTTCTTCTTCCTGGGCGCCGCCGTCGCCACGGTGTGGGTGAGGTGGGGGCCCAACGGTCTGTATGCGTTCTTCATCGGTCTTGCTGCGCTGGTGGTGGGCGCGGGCTGGTTCGTGACCACCACGGACTCGTGGCCGGCGGTGGGCGAGTTCTTCACGAGCAGGTCGCTGGTGGAGCTGGCCGCATGGACGTTGCCGCTGTCGATCGCGTGCGGGGTCGTGGGTCACCTGTTCCTGCGACGGTCGACGCCGAGGTCGTGAAGCGGCCGCACACTGACACGACCGAACGGGGGTCGGGGCGATTCGCCTCGGCCCCCGTTCTGCGCATCCGGGTGGGTGGGCGCCCCATGCGACGTCGTGGAAATCAGGGTCATCCCCTATAGACACCCAGGGTATACACCCAAGGTATAGTGTCCACATGGACAGATCACTCGCCCTCTTGGGGCTCATGAGCACCGGGCCCACGCACGGGTACGACCTCAAGACCCGGTACGACTCGATCTTCGGCTCCGCGAAGGCGATCGCCTTCGGTCAGATCTACTCGACTCTTGCGCGGATGATTCGCGACGGGCTCATCGAGCAGTTGGGGCAGGAGCCCGGCTCGGGTCCGGATCGCAAGCGCTACGCGGTCACGCAGGCGGGACGTGATCGTCTCGCCGAGTGGCTGCGCGAGCCCGACACCCCGTCGCCCACGCTGCAGTCCAACCTGTTCGCCAAGACCGTCCTCGCGCTGGTGCTCCACGACGATGCCGACGCGCTGCTCGACATCCAGCGGCACGCGCACCTGGCGCGCATGCGCGAGCTCACCGCCGCGAAGGCCGGCGCGCCGCTGCTCGACCGTCTCGCCATCGACCATGCGCTCTTTCAGATCGAGGCCGACCTGCGGTGGATCGACCTGACGAGCGCTCGCCTCACCGACATCGACAAGGAGATCCACCGCCATGGCTGATCCCATCATCACCGCCACTGGTCTCACCAAGTCCTTCGGCCCCACCCACGCCCTGCGCGGCATCGACCTGGTGGTCGAGCGCGGAGAGGTGCTCGCCGTCATGGGCCCCTCCGGATCGGGAAAGTCCACGCTCGTGCACTGCCTCGCCGGGGTCATCGCGCCCGATGCCGGCACCGTCGATCTTGACGGCACCGAGCTGACCGCGCTGAGCCCCGACGAGCGGGCCAAGGTGCGCCTGCAGCGCATCGGCTTCGTGTTCCAATTCGGCCAGCTGCTTCCGGACCTCACCGCGACCGACAACGTCGCCCTGCCGCTGCTCATGGCGGGCCGCTCGCGGCGCGCCGCGAATGCCCAGGCGGTCGCGTGGCTCGACAGGCTCGGCCTGGCCGACCAGGCCGACAAGTCTCCGGGTGCGATGTCCGGCGGCCAGGCGCAGCGGGTGGCGATCGCCCGAGCGCTGGTCACGCGTCCCGCGGTGCTGTTCGCCGACGAGCCCACCGGCTCGTTGGACTCCGTCAGCTCGGAAAGCGTGCTCGAGGCGATGCTCGACGTGGTGCGGGAGTCCGGCACCACCGTCGTGCTCATCACCCACGACGCGCGCACGGCCGCATACGCCGACCGCGAGGTCATCGTGCGCGACGGCCTGCTGTCCGGCATGAGTGCGCGGGTGCACACGTGAGGCCCGCCGCTGCGCGCCTGCTGGTGCTGCACGGCGGGGGAGCATATCGACGGCTTGCGGGCATCGTCGGGGGAGTGGCGCTCGGAGTGGGGATGTTGCTGATCCTGCTCGGCGGCTTTCTTCACATGCCGGACCGGGACGCCCGTTCAGCGTGGACGAGCCCCGGCGGCGAGTGGATCGAGGTCACGGACGCGGGCGAGCACATTGTGCCAGAGCCCACGCCCAGCACGATGCTGATGTTCTCGACGAACGACTACTTCGAGGGAGAGACGATCTCCGTCGTGACGACGGCCGCGTCCCCCGACACTGAGGTGACGATGCCCGGCGGACTGACGCCGCCCGCACCGGGCGAGTACTACGCCTCGCCCGCCATGGCCGAGATCATCGACGCGACGCCCCCCGACATGCTCGAACAGCGCTACGGGACGCGCGTCGCGGTGCTGCCTGACGAGATGCTGGCGGGGCCCAGCCAGCGCGCAGTTCTCACGGGAGACGACTGGGACTCGGTCGCGGTCAAGCCGGGGGCACGCCTCATGGACGGGTTCCCCTCCGCGAGCGCGTACAACACGTCGGCCACCTACCGGCTGATCCTTGCGTTGGGAGCGATCGCGATCCTGGTGCCGATCGTGCTGCTCATCTCCATCGTCGGTCAGCTCGGCGCCGCCGAGCGTCGCGACCGCCTCGCGACCGTGCGCCTGATCGGGGCCGGTCGCGGTGCAGTCGCGGCCCTCGCGGCCTGGGAGATGGCAGCAGCGACGGCACTGGGAAGCCTGCTGGGCGTCGGGGTCGCGGCTCTCGTGCGGCCCGGCGCCAGCGTGCTCGTGCTGAACGGCTCGACGTCCTTCGCGGCCGATCTCACCGCCTCGTGGGGATGGACGTTCGCCGTGGTGCTGGCCGTGACCGCGCTGGGCGCGCTCACGGCAGGCTGGCGCGCGTTCTCCGACGATGTCGGGGCACCCGGAGCCACCCGCGAACGCGCAGAGAAGCCCGTGACCGCATGGCGCACGACGACCTTGGTGCTGGGGATCGTGCTGTTCGCGGGATCCGCGTTCGTCGCCATGGAGAGCTCCGCGTGGGCCGAGGTCGCGTCGTACACCTTCCTGCTGGGCTTCGCCATGACGGCCTTCGGGATCGTGATCGCGGGTCCGTGGCTCACCGGGGTGGTGAGCGCCGGCTTCCGCACTGTCGCGTCCAGCGCGCCAGCTGTGGTCGCGGCGGGACGCCTCGCCCGGCACCCGCGCTCGACGTTCCGGTCGGTCGCCGGACTCGTGGTGGCCGTGTTCATCGTCAGCGTCTTCGCGGGTTCCGCCAGCGCCATCGACGAGCTCGTCGAGCCGCGTGACCGGCCTGGGCTGCTGGACCCCCATGCCGTGATGGCGTCGGTCGGACCCGGAGTGGACGCGGCCCAGGTGCGCGAGACGTTGAGCGCAGTGGAGGGCGTCGAGCACGTCGCGATCGGCTTCGCGGCCGAGGGCGAGGACCGCGGAGTCCTCATGAACGTCACGGATGCGCGGGCGATCGGTGCCGTCGACCTGCCCGGGTCGGGCGGAGTGATCCTCGACCTCTTCGGCATGCTCAGCGACACCGGCCTGAGCGGCGTCAGCGTCGATCCCCCTCGCGATGCCCCCGGTCTCGTGCCGGAGCGCGTCACGTCCGTGATTGCCGTGACGGACGGCGCCTCCGCCGCGATCGAACGGGCCCGCACGGCATTGATCGCTCATGCGAACACCGATCTGGCCCCGACCACTCGGGCCGACTACGGGCGCGTGGGCACCGAGGAGCTCACCGACGAGCTCGCGGTGATGGCCTACCTGGGCATGGGCATCGCGATCGGCATCGCGGCGGTATCGCTGGCGGTGGCCACGGCCGCGGCCGCGCTCGACCGTCGGCGCACGTTCGGCCTGCTGCGCCTCGCGGGCATGTCGGTGAGACAGCTGCGGGCGACCATCTCGATCGAGGCCACCGTGCCGCTGCTGGCGACTCTTGTGGCATCGGCCGGTCTCGGGTTCGCGGTGGCGTGGACGCTCATCGAGACGCTCGGCGAAGGTGCGACCGTGGGCTGGCCCGATGAGCGCTACTGGATCGCCATCGCGGCGGCTCTCGCCATCGCGGCCATCGCGGTGACGGGCTCGTTCGGCACGGTCCGCCGCTCGACGGAGATGGCGTCGACCCGCTTCGAGTGAGCCACGACGCGGATGCCCGGCGGTCGCCATCACCGCCGGGCATCCGCATGCGTGGGCTCAGGCGGGTCGGTCGGCGAACGTGCCGCGCTCGTACTGCACCGGCCAGTAGTCAAGCGGCACCGACAGCTCGTGCGCCGCGCGGAGCGCGAAGTGGGGATCGCGCAGGAACTCGCGCCCGGCCATCACCGCATCGGCCTGGCCGGTGGCGACGATGTGCTGAGCGAGCTCCGGATCGGTCACCAGGCCGACCGCGCTCGTCGGGACGTCTGCGCGCTCGCGCACCTCGGCCGCGAACGGCACCTGGTAGCCGGGACCGACGGTGATGCGGGCATTCGGCACGTTGCCACCGGAGGACACGTCGATGAGGTCGGCGCCCGCCTCGCGCAGCCACCGCGACACCGTGACGGTGTCCTCGAGCGTCCAGCCCTCGGGCTCCATCCAGTCCGTGGCGGACAGGCGCACCAGCACCGGCACGTCCTCACCGGCGACCCGCCGCACCTCGGCGAGCACCTCGAGAACGATCCGGGCGCGGTTCTCGAGCGAGCCGCCGTACTCGTCGGTGCGGTCGTTGCTGAGGGGCGACAGGAACTCGTGCAGCAGGTAGCCGTGCGCGGCGTGCACCTCGAGGACCTCGAAGCCGGCGTCGAGCGCGCGGCGAGCCGTCGCGCCGAAGGCGGCGACCGCATCGGCGATCTGGCTGTGCGTCATGGGCTCGGGGTCCGCGAGCCCGGCGAAGGGCAGCGGCGACGGCCCGAGCGGGGTCCAGCCGCCCTCCTCGGGGGTCACCGCGCCGTCGCCCTCACGGCCGCGGTGGGTGGACGCCTTGCGCCCCGCGTGGGCGAGCTGAATGCCGGCCGCGGAGCCCTGGGAGTGGATGAAGGTCACGATCCGCGCCCATGCGTCGCGCTGCTCGTCGTTCCACAGCCCGGTGTCCCACGGTGAGATTCGCCCTTCCGGCAGCACCGCCGTGGCCTCCGCCATCACCAGCCCGGCCCCGCCGCGGGCCATTCCGCCCAGGTGGACCAGGTGCCAGTCGGTGGGCACGCCGTCGCGCTCCTCGACGGAGTACTGGCACATGGGGGCGACCCAGAGGCGGTTGCGGAGGGTGGTGCCGCGCAGGGTCAGCGGCGAGAACAGGGAAGGGGGCGTCATCGATGGCCTTTCGTGTGAATCAGACGTCGACTAAACGCGTGTCTCGCGCAAGGGATTCCTGGGCGGTCTGCTGGGCGGGGGAGGCGGGGCCGGTGCGGTGACGCCGGGACACGTGTCCCGGCAGTCGGGTGAGGGCTCACACGTGAGCCTTCACATTGTGCAAGCGCTATCGCGCCGCAGCTCGCCTCCCTGTTCGTGCGGCGCGAGGCCTTCGTTACGCAATCGTGACGCATCACGGTTGCGGCGGCCCCGAATGTGAGCGCTAATATTCACAACACGGGCCGCATCGCGGCACGCAGGGAAACTACCCCATCCGGCACTGACGCCGGACCAGAACGAGGAGGTTCTTGGTATGAGGAAAAAGTTCTTGTCCACCATCGCATTCGCAGGTGCTGCGGCGCTGACCATGGCCGGCTGCTCGAGCGACGGTGACACCGAGGCGCCCGATGACGCTGCCAACGGCGGCGACACCGGCGGCGACACCACCGAGATGATCACGGTCGGCTTCGCGCAGACCGGTGCTGAGTCGGGCTGGCGTTCGGCCAACACCGAGGCCATGCAGGCGGCGTTCTCCGAGGAGAACGGCTTCGAGCTGGTCTTCAACGCGGCCGACAACGACCCGGCCGCGCAGATCTCGGCCGTGCGTAACTTCATCAACCAGGGCGTCGACGCGATCGTCATCGCCCCCGTGGTGGAGGACGGCTGGGACGACGTGCTCCAGGAGGCACAGGACGCCGACATCCCGGTGATCCTCGAGGACCGCACCGTGACGGCTTCCGAGGACCTGTACGCGGCCTGGGTCGGCCTGGACTTCAAGGCTGAGGGCGTCAAGGCAGGCGAGTGGGTCGTCGACGAGCTCGCTGGCGACGGACCCGTCCGTACGGTCGTGCTGGAAGGCACCACCGGTTCGGCTCCGGCCAACGACCGCGCGGAGGGCTTCAACGAGGCCATCGACGGGTCGAGCGTCGAGATCATCGACTCGCAGACTGGTGACTTCACTCGCGACGGCGGCCGTTCCGTCATGGAGGGCTACATCTCCAACTACGGCGTCGACGGCATCGACCTCGTCTACGCACACAACGACGACATGGGCCTGGGTGCCATCGAGGCGATCGAGGCCGCGGGCGCAGTGCCCGGCGAGGACATCAAGATCGTCACGATCGACGCGGTCAAGGACGGCATGCAGGCGCTGGTCGACGGCAAGATCAACTTCATCGTCGAGTGCAACCCGATGCTGGGTGAGAAGGCTGCCGAGCTGGTCAAGGCAGTCCTGAACGGCGAAGAGGTCCAGCAGGTCAACTACGTCGAGGACCAGTCCTTCACGCAGGAGCAGGCCGCCGAGGTCATCGACGAGCGCACCTACTGATCGCACGGAACCCGTCCGGTGACTGACGTCATCTGACAGCATGTTCCTGTGATTCCCGTCGGGGGGCTGGCTAGTGCCGGTCCCCCGACGGGCCCCACCCACGAGATGTATGAGACGAAGAGGTCCTAACGCATGCCTGCGGACACCGAGGTCCAGCCCATCGTCGAGATGCGCGGCATCACCATCGCATTCCCTGGAGTGCTGGCGCTCGACAGCGTCGACTTCCGGCTCCTCCCCGGCGAGGTGCACTCGCTCATGGGTGAGAACGGGGCCGGCAAATCCACCCTCATCAAAGCCCTCACCGGCGTCTACGCGATTGACAGCGGCACTATCGTCGTCAGCGGTAGCAAGCGCCGGTTCGAGGCCACGGCCGATGCCCAAGAAGCAGGCATCTCGACCGTGTACCAAGAGGTCAACCTCTGCGCCAACCTGTCCGTGGGCGAGAACGTCATGCTCGGCCACGAGAAGCGCGGCCGCACCGGCATCGACTGGCGCGGCACGCACGCGGAGGCAGAGAGGCACCTGAGCAATCTCGGCCTGAAGCTCGACTCGCGGGCGGAGCTCGCCAGCCACTCGATCGCCATTCAGCAGCTCATCGCGATCGCGCGCGCGATGGTGCTCGACGCCAAGGTGCTCATCCTGGATGAGCCCACGTCCAGCCTCGACCGCGGTGAGGTCGAGCAGCTCTTCGGCGTCATCCGGGACCTGCGCGACCGCGGCGTGGCCATTCTGTTCGTCAGCCACTTCCTGGAGCAGGTCTACGAGATCTCCGACCGCATCACGGTGCTGCGCAACGGCCAGCTGGTGGGAGAGCACCTCGTGGCGGACCTGCCCAAGGACGCGCTGGTGGCGGAGATGATCGGTCGCGAGCTGGACGACTTGGCCGCGATCTCCGACCGCGCCGACCGTCAGGTGGACCGCAGCGGCACCCCGGTCGTCAAGGCGACGGGGCTCGGCAAGCGCGGCATGCTCTCGCCTGCCGATCTCGAGGTGTACGACGGCGAGGTCGTGGGCCTCGCCGGTCTGCTCGGCTCGGGACGCACCGAACTCGTGCGACTGCTCTATGGCGCCGACCGCGCCGAGACCGGTGAGGTCTCGGTCAATGGCAAGGTTGCGCGCATTCACAAGCCCCGCAACGCCATCGACCACGGCATCGCCTTCTCCTCCGAGGACCGGCGCGCCGAGGGCGTGGTCGCGGACCTGACGGTCGCGGAGAACATGATCCTCGGCATCCAGGCGCGGCGTGGCTGGCTCAAGCGCGTGTCGAAGGCGGAGCAGGACGCCGTCGTGGGCGAGTACATGGAAGCCCTCGGTGTGCGTCCCGCGAACCCGAACGTGCCGATCGGCAATCTGTCCGGCGGCAACCAGCAGAAGGTGCTCCTCGCCCGCTGGCTCGCGACCGCCCCCGAACTGCTGATCCTCGACGAGCCCACTCGCGGCATCGACGTGGGCGCGAAGGCGGACATCCAGCGCAAGGTCGCCGAGCTGTCCGAAAAGGGACTGTCGGTCATCTTCATCTCATCCGAACTCGAAGAGGTGCTGCGCATCGCCCAGCGAGTCGTGGTGCTCCGTGACCGCAAGGCCATCGGTGAGCTTGACGCTCACGACACCGACTTCGACGGCCTCGTCAACTACATCGCCAACTCCGGCGAAGGGAGGGTCTCGAAGTGAGCATCTTCAAGCACCGCCTGTTCTGGCCCGCCGCAGCGCTCATCACGCTGGTGATCGTCAACACCATTGCGAACCCGAACTTCATTCGCATGCGTTTCCAGGACGGTCAGCTGTACGGCAACCCCATCAACATCCTGCGCGAGAGCGCTCCGCTGATGCTGGTTGCCCTGGGCATGACGCTGGTGATCGCCACCCGCGGAATCGACCTGTCCGTGGGCGCCATCATGGCGGTCTCGGGTGCGGTCGCCCTCACCATCCTCGACGAGTCCGGGGACCCCGGCAGCCTCGGCACGGTGATGATCGCCGTGCTCGTGGCCGTACTGGTGGGTCTGGTGCTCGGGGCGTGGAACGGCTTCCTCGTCTCCGTTCTCGGGATTCAACCCATCATCGCGACGCTGGTGCTGATGCTCGCGGGTCGCGGAGTCGCGCTGCTCATCACCGGCGGCTTCATCACCACCGTCAACAGCGCGCCGTACAAGTTCATCTCGAACGGCTACCTGGTGATCTTGCCCATCGCCTTCTTCATCTGGCTCGCGGCGGTCATCATCGTGAGTGTGCTCGAGCGCCGCACCGCGCTGGGCATGCTCACTGAGTCGGTGGGCATCAACCCCGAGGCCAGCCGGCTTGCTGGTGTGCAGTCCCGCGGCATCATCTGGGGCGCATACATCGCGTCCGGCCTGCTGGCGGGCATCGCGGGCGTGATCTACGCGTCCAACACGATGGCCGCCGATGCCAATTCCGCGGGCTATCTCATCGAGCTCTACGCGATCCTCGCGGTCGTGCTCGGCGGGACGTCCCTCATGGGAGGCAAGTTCTCGATCGCCGGCACGGTGATCGGCGTGCTCACCGTGGAGGCGCTGGACTCGGCGATCCTGTTCCTCGGCGTGCCGCCTGCCCAGAGCCCGGTGTTCTTCGCGGCGGTGGTGATCCTCGTGGTGCTGCTGCAGGCGCCCCGCGTCCACAAGTTCGGGCGCTCGCTCGGTCAACGATTCGGACGGGGCTCCAAGCAGAGCTCCGACGACCGGAAGGAGGTCGCGGCATGAGCGCCACCGACACCACCACCACGGAGGACACGGCTCCCAAGGGCCTCATCGGCACGTTCACGAGCCGCTACGCGTCGGTGCTGCCCACCTTCGCGGCCATTGCGATCCTGATCGCGCTGCTGGTGGGCGCGGAGATCTACTTCGGCAACTTCCTGACGCCGCGCAACATGTCCGCGCTGCTCCTGGACAACGCCTACCTGATGGTCCTCGCCGTCGGCATGACGTTCGTCATCGTCACCGCGGGAATCGACCTCTCGGTTGGTTCGGTCATGGCCTTCACCGGCATCTTCGGCGCAAGCCTCATCGCGGGCGGCGTGCCCGTCGTGATCGCGGTACCGGCGATGCTGGTCTCCGGTGCGGCGATCGGTCTGCTCATCGGAGTGCTGATCCAGTACTTCAACGTGCAGCCCTTCATCGCCTCCCTCGCGGGACTGTTCCTGGGCCGCGGGCTGGCCTACGTGGTGAGCCTGTCATCGATCCGCGTTGAGGACCCGGTCCTGAAGTGGCTCGGGACACAACTCCCCATCGGTGAGTTCTACATCACTCCCACCGGCATCATCGCGTTGCTGACGGTCGCCATCGGAGCGCTCGTGATGCACTTCACGCGCTTTGGCCGCACGGTCTACGCGGTGGGTGGCTCGGAGCAGTCCGCTCGCCTGATGGGCCTCAACGTCGCGCGCACCAAGGTCATGGTGTACGTCATCAGCGGCCTCTGCGGCGGTCTCGCCGGCCTTGTGCTCACCGCTTACACCAACGCCGGATACCCGCGCAACGGCATCGGCACCGAGCTCGACGTGATCGCCATCGTGGTCATCGGCGGCACGCTCCTCAGCGGTGGCCGGGGCTACGTTCTCGGATCGATGATCGGTGTGTTCGTCTTTGGCACCATCAAGACGATCATTTCGTTCATGGGAGCGGAGCAGTCGTGGACCCACATCATCGTGGGCGCTCTGCTGCTGCTGTTCATCGTGGTCCAGCGCGCCATCGTCGCCCGTTCCGACAAATCTAGGTGACGCCTGACCGCATTCCTTCAGGCGATGTGCTTTCGCCCCGTCCGCCGTGCCAGGATGGCTCCGTGGACGGGGCGAAGCCGCTCGTGGAGCTGGAGGGTGCGACGGTGCGCTTTGGCGCGTTCGCGGCCCTTCGCGGCGTCGACTTCCGCATGTACCCCGGCGAGGTGCATTCCCTCATGGGCGAGAACGGCGCTGGCAAGTCCACGCTGATCAAGGCCATCACCGGAGTGCTGCCGCTCGACGAGGGCGCGCTGACGCTCGCGGGCGAGCACGTGTCCTTCGACAACCCCCGGGCCGCCCAGGCGGCAGGGATCTCCACCGTGTATCAAGAGGTGGACCTGCTCGGGAACGTATCGGTCGCGGAGAACATCTGGCTGGGGCGCGAGCCGCGTCGCCACGGACTGATCGACAACAAGGCCATGCGGCGCCAGGCGGCGGAGGTGCTCGACTCCCTCAGCCTCGACATCGACCCCGCCTCGATCCTCGGCAGCCACTCCCTCGCGGTGCAGCAGCTGGTGGCGATTGCGCGCGCGATCTCCACGGATGTGCGCGTGCTCGTGCTCGACGAGCCGACGTCGAGCCTCGATACGGACGAGGTGGCCGAGCTCTTCCGCGTGATCCGCGACCTCAAGCAGCGCGGCGTCGCGATCCTGTTCGTCAGTCACTTCCTCGACCAGGTGTACGAGATCTGCGATCGCGTCACCGTGCTGAGGGACGGCGCGCTGGTGGGGGAATACCGCACCACGGACCTGCTGCGGATCGATCTGGTTCAGAAGATGCTCGGGCGGGACATCGCGGACTTCGCGGCCCGTGAGCGAGTGCTCGAGCCGGACCTGCCGCCCGATCCGTTCCTCAGCGCACGAGGCGTCACCAACGCGCCCGGCATCTCCGAGGCGGACGTCGACGTCGCGGCCGGGGAGGTGCTGGGGATCGCGGGACTGCTGGGCTCCGGGCGGACCGAGCTGTCGCGGGCTCTCACCGGCATGGACCGCCCCCAGGCGGGGGTCATCAGGATCGAGAACCGCGACGTCCGAATCGACTCTCCGCGTCGCGCACTGCAGCTCGGGGTCGTCTACTCGTCCGAGAACCGTCGTACCGAGGGCCTGCTGCCGGAGTTGTCCATCCTGGAGAACATCGTTCTCGCCGTGCAGGCGCAACGAGGCGCGATGCGCCGCATCCCTCCCACACGCCAGCGCGAGCTCGCGATCAGCTGGATCGAGGCGCTGGGCATCCGTCCCGCGGATCCGGACAGGCTGGTGAAGACGCTGAGCGGCGGCAATCAGCAGAAGGTGATGCTCGCGCGGCTGCTTGCGCTCTCTCCGCGGGTACTCGTCCTGGACGAGCCGACCAGGGGAATCGACGTGGGCGCCAAGGTTGAGGTGCAGAACCTCGTGGGAGAGCTTGCGGACAATGGGCTCGCGGTGATGTTCATCTCGGCCGAGCTGGAAGAGGTGCTGCGTGTGGGCGACCGCGTCGCGGTCCTCCGGGAGGGCCGCATCGCCGAGACGGTCGCCGCCGACACCCTCAACGCCGATTCTCTGCTGGCGCTGGTCGCACAGCCGGATCTGCCGGAAGCCTGAGGGGATACACGTGGCGCAAGAGAAACCGGCCCGCGCGGCGAACATCTTCGATGTCGCCCGTCTCGCTGGCGTGTCCCATCAGACGGTGTCGCGTGTGATCAATGGGCTGCCGAATGTCCGCCCCGCCACCAAAGAGCGCGTCGAGCAGGCGATGAAGCAGCTGCGGTACAGCCCCTCGCCTGCCGCGCGGGCGCTCGTGACCCGGCGTACGCGCACCATCGGCCTCATCACCTCGGGCTCGGTCGACTACGGCCCCAGCTCGATCGCGATGCACTTCAACAGGGCAGCTCGCGACGCTCGCTACAGCGTCGACACCGTGTCGACGGGTGAGCGCGACCCCGAGACCGCCAAGAGGGCGGTGGAGGCGCTGCTGCGCCAGCGGGTCGACGCGGTGGTGGCGGTCGTCAACGACGCCGAGGTGCTCGAGATGGTGCGCGCTCTCGACATCGGTGTGCCGCTCGTCGTCGCGGCGTCTGCGGCGCGACGCGGTCCGCAGTTCGTCTCCATCGACCAGTACCGCGGCGCCAGGGCTGCCGTCCGCCACCTGGCCGAACTGGGGCACTCCCGGATCCTGCACCTTGCCGGGCCGGAGCAGTCGACGGACGCGATCGAGCGCGTGCGCGGTTGGCGCGACGAGCTGGCTGCCCGCCGTCTCGAGGCGGGGGAGGTTCCCCACGGGGACTGGACGGCGGAGTCGGGCTTCGTGATCGGCGCCGACCTGGACGTGACCAGCGGCTCATCTGTGTTCGTGGGGAACGACCAGATGGCGATCGGGCTCATGTCGGCACTGCGTCGCCGCGGCCTGCTCGTGCCGGACGACGTGAGCATCGTGGGGTTCGATGACATTCCCGAGGCGGCGTACCTCGACCCGCCGCTCACCACCGTGCGCCAGGACTTCGCGTCGCTGGGTCAGATGATGATGCAGAAGGTGCTGGTCGCGTTGGAAGAGGGCACTGACCAGTCCTCGGACACACCGCTGCCGACGACGCTGCTGGTGCGCGAGTCGACCCGCGAACTCA
Source organism: Demequina pilifera (assembly GCF_048814985.1). Lineage (NCBI taxonomy): Bacteria > Bacillati > Actinomycetota > Actinomycetes > Micrococcales > Demequinaceae > Demequina > Demequina pilifera. The sequence goes on along the minus strand of NZ_JBMDTW010000002.1, from coordinate 316,147 downwards.
CGCACGACTGACCCTGTCCGGCACTCATGGTCGCCTTGGCGCCGTGTTCGCCCCGTGTCCGGCACTCAGTGTCGCGTCCTCGCTCAGCTGCACCGGCATCGGCCGCACCTCGTCCCGGAGCGTGCCCATGCGCTCGTCGAGGGTCGCGGCCAGGCGCGCCGCATCCGCGAGTTCGTCGGCGAGCGCCTGAGGCATGTCGTCGCGGTACTTGTAGAAGAGCTTGTGCTCGATGCTCGCCCAGAAGTCCATCGCCATGGTGCGGATCTGCAGCTCGACGGTGATGTGCTCCGTCGTGGCGGACAGGAACACGGGGACCTGCACGATCAGGTGGAGCGATCGGTAGCCGTTGGGCTTGGGCCGTGCGACGTAGTCCTTGATGGTCACCACGGTCAGGTCCGGTTGGTGGGCGAGCATGTCCGCGACCCAGTACAGGTCCGAGACGAACGTCGCCGTGATGCGGATGCCCGCGATGTCCGCGAGGGTCGCCCGCACCTCATCGACGGTGGGTTCGCAGCCGAGCCTCTCGGCCTTGGCGATGATGCTGTCGACGCTCTTGAGGCGCGAGCGCACGTGCTCGATGGGGCTGTAGTCGTGACTGCGCTCGAACTCGCGTCGCAGGATGTCGACCTTGGTGAGCACCTCGTCGATGCCGAACTGATAGAGGTCGCGCAGGTGCGCGAGGTCCTCGCGCGCCTGGGGCGTGGTGTTCAGCGCGCTGTCCGCGCCCTCGCCTGAATCGACGTCTCCGGCACCGTGCACGGGTCCTGCCTCCAGTCTGGGGACGTGGGATTGTCGGGGAGCTGTTCGGTCAACGTGCGGCGGGCCGGCAACGTCCCAGCGTCGAGCGCGTGGCGAGGGTCTCCATCCTCACCGTGGCAGACCCGTCACCGGGCGCAGCACGCGGCCTCCCCCTCGGGGGTGCTCGCCGCCAGGGTGGCGAGCAGCTGCACCGGCGCCGCGACGGACTCGCAGCACAACGTGTAGACGTTCGACCGCCCGCGCGGCGTGACGGTCACGAGCCCGTGCTCCCGCAGCGGGGCGAGGTGATGGCTCACCAGCGTCTGGCTGAGCCCGGTCGCATCCGTGAGTTCGCGGACCGTATGCGGCTCGTCGGCGAGCAGCAGCGCCAACTGCAGTCGCGTGGGATCGCCGAGGGCGCGCAGCACCGGGGCCAGCGCGCGGGCGCGCTCGACCAGCTGCTCGGTTCCGGAATCCTGCTGGAGCGCTACCCCGATCATCGTGTCCATCGCCCCAGTATGCCATGCTCCTCTTGCTATCAACAGCGGATGCTGTTATTAATAACTCAGTTGCTCACAAAGGAGAAGAAGAGATGACAGCACTGGACTCGACCACCGCGCAGGGCCTGCCTGTGGTGATCATCGGCGCCGGGCCTGTGGGGCTCGCGGCAGCCGCTCACGCGATCGAGCGCGGCCTCGACCCGATCGTGCTCGAGTCGGGACGGCACGCAGGGTCCTCGGTGCGCGAATGGGCGCACATCTCCCTGTTCTCTCCGTGGCGATTCGACACGGATGCCGCCGCCCGGCGACTGCTCGCGCGTCACGGATGGGACGAGCCCGCGGGCGACGAGGTGCCCACCGGCGGTGACCTGGTGGAGCGCTATCTGCAGCCGCTGTCCGAGGTGCCCGAGCTCGCGGGACGCATCCGCTACGGAGCGCGGGTGCTCAGCGTCTCGCGGGCCGGCATCGACAAGACCCGCTCGATCGGGCGCGAGCAGCACCCGTTCGTGGTGCGGGTGCAGACGGCTGTCGGTGTCGAGGACGTGTTCGCTCGGGCGGTCATCGACGCCTCAGGCACCTGGCACACGCCAAGCCCGCTGGGCGCGATGGGCATCCCTGCCGCCGGCGAGAGCGAGGCCTCCGAGTGGCTGGTCGGCGGGTTGCCGGACGTGCTGGGCGAGGACCGCGCTCGTTTCGCAGGCAAGCGCACGCTGGTGGTGGGGCTCGGACACTCCGCGGCGAACACCCTGCTCGCGCTCGTGGACCTCGCTCACGAGGCTCCTGGAACCGAGATCGTCTGGGCGATACGAGGGGACTCGCCCCAGCGTCTGTACGGCGCGGGAGCGGCCGACGAGCTCCCCGAGCGCGGCGCTCTCGGCACGCGGCTCGAGTCGGCGGTCGAGGCCGGCGACATCAGGCTGCTTCGCCGCTTCGAAGTCGCGTCTCTCACGACCGCCCCCGGCGGCCGCGTCGCGGTGACGGCGACCGGGCCGGAGGGCGACCAGACCGTGACGGTCGATGCGGTCGCGGCGGCCACCGGCTTCCGGCCGGATCTCGACATGACTCGTGAGCTCCAGCTCGACCTGGATTCGACGACCGAGTCGCCCTCCCGCCTCGCGCCTCTCATCGACCCGAACTTCCACAGTTGCGGCACGGTCGAGCCGCACGGCGCCGACGTGCTGGCTCACCCGGAGAAGGATTTCTATGTGGTCGGGATGAAGAGCTACGGGCGCGCGCCCACCTTCCTGCTGGCCACGGGGTACGAGCAGGTCCGTTCCGTGGTGGCGGCGATCGCGGGCGACCACGAGGCGGCGGGCCGCGTCGAGCTCGCGCTGCCCGAGACAGGCGTGTGCTGCTCGACGCCGGGCGCCAGCCAGCCTGCGCTGACGTCCGGATTTGCCACCGGAATGGCGCACGGTCGCAGCGGAGAGGGCCAGGACGCACCGGTCGCGATTCCGGCCGCAGCCACCCTTCTTCAGGTGCGTGAGGTGACCGCGTCGCAGGACGCGTGCTGCAGCTAGGCGAACCGTCGACGGTACGTGGCCGTGGCCGCCACGATCGCGATTGCGAGCAACCCCCCGCACCAGGCCAGAGCGACGGCGAGGTCCATGCCGAGCGGCTGCTCGTCGAGCAGCGCGCGCACGGCGTCGACGATCGCGGTCACGGGCTGGTGCTCCGCGAACGCGCGAACGGGTCCCGGCATCGTCTCCGTGGGCACGAACGCGGAACTCAGGAACGGCAGGAAGATCAGGGGATAGGCGAAAGCGCTCGCGCCGTCGACGGTGCTCGCGGTCAGTCCGGGGATGACCGCGAGCCACGTCAGCGCGAGGGTGAGAAGCACGAGCAAACCGGCGACGGCCAGCCAGGCAGCGAGCCCTGCGGTGGAGCGAAAGCCCAGCCCCACGGCCACGCCGACCACGACCGCGAGAGAGATAGCGGTCGAGACCACCGAGGTCAGCACGTGCGCCCACAGCACGGACGACCGCGCGATGGGCATGGACCGGAACCGCTCCACGATGCCGTTGCTCATGTCCATGAACAGCCGGAACGCCGTGTAGCTGATGCCCGTGGCGATGGTTACGACCATCACGCCGGGAAGCAAGTAGTCGACGTACGGTTCCGTGCCGGCGTCGATCGCGCCGCCGAACACGTAGACGAAGAGCAGCAGGAAGGCGATGGGCATCAGCGCCGTCGTGATGATGGTGTCCGGGCTGCGCCACACGTGGCGCAGCGAGCGCCCCAGCAGCACGCCGGTGTCGGCGAGCAAGTGGCGGTTCATGGCTGCTCCCTCTGGGACGGGCCGGTGTCGCCGACGATGGCGAGGAATACCTCTTCGAGAGTGGGCTGCTTCTCGACGTATTCCACGGTCGCGGCCGGCAGCAGCCGCTTGACCTCGGCGAGAGTGCCGTCGACCACGATGCGGCCGTGATGGAGGATGGCGATGCGGTCCGCGAGCCGCTCGGCCTCCTCGAGGTGCTGCGTGGTGAGCAGCACCGTCGTGCCCCGCTTCGCGAGGGCCTCGATGGCCTCCCACACCTCGATCCGGGCGTGCGGGTCGAGGCCCGTGGTCGGCTCGTCCAATACGATCACCGGCGGGTCGCCGACGAGGCTCATGGCGAGGTCGAGCCGGCGTCGCATCCCTCCGGAGTACGTCGACACCGCCCTGGAGCCCGCGTCCGTGAGCGAGAACCGCTCGAGCAGGCCATCGGCGACCGTGCCGGGGCCGTCCAGGTGACGCAGCCGCGCGATCATCACCAGGTTCTCGCGCCCGGTGAGAATCTCGTCCACCGCCGCGAACTGGCCGGTGAGGCTGATCGACTCGCGCACGCCGCCCGGCTGCGACGAGACGTCGAACCCGTGCACGGTGGCTGTGCCCGCATCGGCCGTCAGCAGGGTGGAGACGATGCGCACGAGGGTGGTCTTGCCCGCCCCGTTCGAGCCGAGCAAGGCGACGATGCTCCCGCCCGCCACGTCGAGGTCGACGCCGCGCAGCACGGCAAGCTTGCCGTAGGACTTCTCCACTCCCCGCAGGTGGATCGCCGGGGGAGCATTCACCGGGGCCGGCGCGGCGCTCACGGCTCCTCGCTCTCGGCCTGCTCGATCGCCGCCGCGAGCCGCTCCCGCTCCTTGCGAATCCAGCCCCCCCCGCCGTAGTTCTCCATGAACGTCTCGACGAAGTCGACCGGGTCCGCGCCCACGACGTCGCGGATGGGAGTGCCCGCATCCGCGCTCATCTCGAGCAGGTCCGCGAGGTCATGCAGCATCGTCACCAGGCTCTTGCCGTCCCCCGTGGGGCCGATGTTCATGAGGTATCTCTCGAGTGCGAGAGCCGTGTGTCGATACCCGGCGGGCAGCTGCTTGACGCGCTGTCGGTACTCGCGGTACCGCTTCTTGTCGCCGAGATCCCCGGTGACCTTCTCAATCCATCGTGCGGCCATGATCACTTCCCTTCGTTGTGGAGCTGTGCGAGCCGGTCCGAGAGGAAGCTCCACGTCCTCCAGAAGTCCTCGAGGTACTCGGCGCCTCGAGCGTTGAGCGAGTACACCTTGCGCGGCGGGCCCTTCTCCGAGGGCACCTTGTCGACGTCGACGAGGCCGCGCTGCTCGACCCTGACCAGCAGGGCGTACACGGTGCCCTCGGCGATGTCGGTGAAGCCCTGCTCACGCAGGCGGGCGGTGATCTCGTATCCGTAGGCCGAGTTCACGGCCAGAATCGCGAGCACGATTCCCTCGAGCGTGCCCTTGAGCATCTCCGTCATCTGCTTGCCCATGGCCGCCTCTCGTTGCTACTCAGCGTTACTTACTACCAGTACATAGTAACGCTGAATAGCGGGTGCGCAAGGGGGGGATGTGCGCGGGTCCTGTGGAGCGGTAGACGTCCATGAGTGCCGGACAGGGGGCCGATGCGCGTCACAGGGGTCCATGAGTGCCGGACAGGAGGGGTGGGCGGGGCAGGGACGAGTGCCCCCGGCAGGACTCGAACCTGCAACCTACGGATTAGAAGGCCGTTGCTCTATCCATTGAGCTACGGGGGCGGGGCGCGGTTACCCAGCGTAATGGCACTCGCGCGCGTCCCGGCGGCAACCCGGCCCGCGCATCGGCCCGCGAAGCCCGCGCAGCGGGGTGCAACCAGGGCCGACGATGCGGGGGTCGGGACGCTGGCACGGTAGCCTGATCCATGCGCTTGCGGCACGCCTGCGCAAGGAGGAGGGACCGTACCGGCATGACGATCCGGCCAATCAAGACATGGTCGCATCCCGGCGCGCTCCTCGACGCTCTGGTGGATACGCGAAACGTTGTCGCAGGGCTCGAACTGCCGATCCCGCTGGGTGACGCCGAGAGCACGCGCGAGCTGCGCGCACACATGCTCGATCAGCTCGACCACCACCTGATCCCGCGCGTGCGCGAGGAGGCCTCGCCCGCCATCGTCGTGGTCGCGGGCTCGACAGGAGCGGGGAAGTCCACCGTGGTGAATGCGCTGCTCGACGAGCAGCTGACCGCATCCGGGGTGCTGCGGCCGACCACCAAGGTGCCGCACGTGTTCCACCACCCCCTCGACGCCGACGTGCTGAGCTCGATCGCCCACGAGGCCAAGGTGATCTCCACGGAGGCGGTGCCGCGCGGGCTGGCGCTCATCGACTCTCCCGACCTGGACTCGGTGCGCGGCGAGAACCGCGACGTCGCGGAGCAGCTGCTCGAGGCCGCGGACCTGTGGATCTTCGTCACCACCGCGGCCCGCTACGGCGACGCCGTCCCGTGGGAGGCGCTGCGCCGCGGCGCCGAGCGGGGCGCGTCGATCGCGATGGTGCTCAACCGCGTGACCGTCGACGTCGCCGCGCAGGTGCGCCGTGAGCTCGTGGACAGGCTCGCGAACGAGTCGCTCGAGTCGCTGCCGCTGTTCGTCATCCCCGAGGACACCGAGGGCGGCGCGCGACTGCCCAAGGACGTCGTGGGCGGGCTGGGCCGGTGGCTCGAGGGCGTGGCCGCCGCCTCCGCGTCGGCCATCGTGGAGCGCACCATGCACGGCGCCACCGAGTCGCTCAAGGAGTGGCTCGAGACCCTCGCCGAGCGCATGGACGACCAAGCCGCCGCGGCCAAGGAGGTGCGATCCGAGGTGCGCCGGTGCGCGGCCCGCGCCGAGGCCGCGGGTGGGGACGCCTGGTACGAGGCCATCCCCACCGGATCGCTCGAGGCGCGCTGGGAGACGGCGTGCGACGAGGGCGGTCCGCTGCACAAGCTGCGCAACAGCGCCTGGGTCAAGCGCCGCAGCGCGCGGGAGCAGCGCGACGAGGCGCTGCGCGTCATCGAGCTCGAGGTCATCGAGGCCGTCGAGGCCACCCTCGCCCGCGCCGCGGACTCCGCGTCGGAGCGGATGGTCGAGGCGCTGTCCCACGGCGAGGAGTCGCCCGGACGGTGGCTCGCGCAGCAGCGCGATCCGCGCGACTCTCGTGTCAGGCGCGAGCGCCGCGCGGCCGACGCCACCCGGGCGTGGCTCGCCAAGGTCCGCGAACAGGTGACGCGCCTGCCCGGCGCCTCGCGTGGCGCCGAGGTCATCGGCGAGGACGGGCTGGCGGTGACCCTCGCATCGGCCGCCTTGGGCGTCGAGCCCGCCCGCATGCTGCTGGGCGTGCTCGTGACGCCCAGCCTCAGCGACGCGCTGCACCTCGCGCGCGCCGAGCTCACGGGCGCCCGCCGGTACTGCATCAACCGCGAGGCGCTGGACATGATGCGCCCCACCGACGTGACGTCGCTGCTGCCGGAGGCGTCCTCCGCGGTGCGCCTGCGCCGCGCCGAGCTCAGGGGACTGATGTGAGCGTCCAGTTCGAGCACGTCGAGGCCCCGTCCGAGACCACGGTCCTCCTCGAGCGCGTGGCGCGGCTGAGGTCGTCGATGGAGTGGGCCTCCGAGGCGATCCCGCGCTCGGTGCGCGAAGCGGTCCACGCGACCATCGAGCGCTGCGATCAGCGGCTCGCGATGGGGGTGGACCACACGGTGGTCGCGCTCGCGGGCGGCACCGGATCCGGGAAGTCCAGCCTCTTCAACTCGATCGTGGGCTGGGAGTTCGCGGTGCCGGGAGTGGCCCGCCCCACGACGTCTCACGTGAGCGCAGCGGTGTGGGGCGACTCGGCGAATGCCCTGCTGGACTGGCTCGAGGTCGCCCCCGACCGTCGGCTGCGGCGAGAGATCGACCAGCTCGACTCGGACGACGAGGTGACGCTGTCGGGGATGGTGCTGCTCGACCTGCCCGACCACGACTCGATCAACGCCGCGAATCGCGCGATCGTGGACCGGGTCGTGCCGATGGCGGACCTGCTGCTGTGGGTCGTCGACCCGCAGAAGTACGCCGACCACGCGCTTCACCAGTTCTACCTGCGGGCGGCCTCCGAGCGTGACCGGCCGTCGCTGGTGGTGCTCAACCACGTGGACAGGCTGTCGACCGAGGACGCGTGGGCGGTCGCGCGGGACCTGCAGCGCCTGCTCGCGGTCGACGGGATGACTCAGGTGCCGGTGATGCCCGTGTCCGCTCGCACGGGGCAGGGCCTCGACATCCTGCGCGCCGAACTGGCGGGCGCCGTGTCGGCGCGCACCGTGGCCGCGGAGGCTGTGCGTTCGGATCTCGTGAGCGCGGGCCGCGCGCTGGCGGGAGCGCTCGCGAAGGATGCCGAGCCGCAGCTGCCCGACGTCGACGAGCTGGTGGAGGCGCTGGCGCGCGCGGCGGGCGTCGATGCGAGGGCCGATGCGGCAGCGGCGCGGGCGCGGGGCGCTCACGGCGAGCTGGTGTCCGAATGGCGCGCCCCCGTGCACACCGTCGAGCGCGAACGGCTGGACTGGATCGACGCGGCGACGGACGGTCTGCCGGCCGCGTGGAGGCAGGTCGTGTCCGAGGCCGTCGAGGACGCGGAGGACCTGGCGCGCCGCATCGAGGAGGCGCTCACGGACGCGCAGTGGCCGGCGGTCGAACCGGTGCACGGCTGGCGTGCGGTGTTCGGAAAGCCGGCTGCCGCATCGGCCGCGCGCAAGCGCACGCTCGAGACGGGCCGCGACGCGGTGCGCCGCGAGGTGCTGCCCGCGGTGCTCGAGCCGACCGAGACGATTCACCAGGCCTATCGGGCCCTCGATGAGCTCACCGAACTGGATCAGGAGAGCCACGCGTGAGTAACGCCGCCCGGGTGATCGCGGTGCTGGGCGCGGGAAACATGGCGGGCGCGCTGGCCCGTCGGTGGGCCGCGGCGGAGCCCGCCGCGCAGCTGAGGCTCACGACGGGCTCGTCGCGGCCTTCGTGGGCCATGGCCATCCCTCATGTGTCGCACGCCGCCGTCTCCGACCACGCCACCGCGAACGCGGACGCCGTCGCCGGCGCGGACGTGGTGATCCTGGGGGTGAAGCCGCACGCGATCGTGGCGCTCGCCCGCGATATCGCCGATGCGGTCGCGCCGGGGGCGCTCGTCGTGTCCGTCGCGGGCGGGGTTCGGTTGGCGGACCTTGCGGCGGCACTGCCTGCTCGCGTCGCGGTGGTGCGGGGGATGCCCAACACGCCGGTGGCCATCGGGCGGGGCGTGACCGCCTTCGCCGTGGCGCCCGGGGCCCCGGACGGTACCTCCGCGAGGCTGCGCGACCTGTTCGCTCCGACGGGCGTGGTCGAAGAGATGGACGAGGGGCTGATCGACGCGTTCTCCGCCGTGATCGGGTCCGGGCCCGCGTACGTGTACGCGGTGGTCGAGGCGCTGTCCGCCGCGGCCGTCGAGCAGGGGCTGCCGGCGGATCAGGCCGCGCGCATGGTGCCCGCGATGATCGGCGGCGCGGTGGCGTACCTCGAGGCGACGGGGCGCCACTCCGGGGATCTGCGCGACGAGGTCACCAGCCCCGGCGGATCCACCGCCGCGGCGCTCGCGGCCTTCTCGGCGCACGGCCTGGACGATGCGCTTGCCGCCGGGGTGCGCGCCGCGACGGCTCGCGCGGGGGAGCTGGGCCGGGGCTGAGCGGCCTGCTCGGCGGCGCGCCTCTGGGCCCGCGTGGTCGGATGGCCGTCCGTCCCCAGGCCGGTGTGCGCGTGCGTTCTGCACCGAACGGTCGGTGTGCGGATGCGCGCCCTCGTCGACGGGCGTGAGCCTGGGCTCAGCCGCAGACGGCGGCACGAGTCGAGGAGGCAGCATGAGAGACCTGACGATGACGGTGACCGGATGGGTCGCCACCGACCCGCGATACGTCGTGACACGAGACGGCGAGGGCACACCGATGTGCACCTTCCGTCTCGCGCAGACGTCCCGGTACTTCGACCGCAGCGCCAACGCCTGGACCGATGCGCAGACCGAGTGGTTCACGGTGCGCGTGTTCCGCGACGCGGCGAAGCTCGTCGCCGAGTCCGTCCGGACCGGACAGCCGGTGATCGTCGAGGGGCGGCTGCGCACCAATGAGTGGACGGATGCGCAGGACGTGGCCCACTGGGGCCTGCAGCTCGACGCCACGTGCGTGGGGCACGACCTCACGAAGGGGATCGCGTCCTTCCACCGTGCCACGGTCGTGGGCGGTGAGGGGGAGCAGGCGGAGGGTGCCGCGGACGACGCGGAGGATGTCGAGGGTCTGGACGAGTCCGAGGAGCTGCGCGAGCCGGACGCCGGCGCTGCGGAGGACCCGGACGAGGCGGACGAGCTCGACGACAGGCCCGCCGCGCTGGTGTGACGGGCCGCCCCGCGCGTCGGCACCCCTCGCCGGCGCGCGGGGCACGTCCCGCTGATGGGGTGCCGAACTCCGTGAGACCCCAGGCCCATACCGCGTAGGCTGGGAGCGGTATGTCAGCAGGCGCTTCAGCGCCGCCCCACAACCTCACGGAGTAGCAGTGGCAGAGTTCATCTACACGATGTACAAGACGCGCAAGGCGCACGGCGACAAGGTCATCCTCGATGACGTGACGATGTCGTTCTACCCGGGCGCGAAGATCGGCATGGTCGGCCCCAATGGTGCTGGTAAGTCGACGATCCTCAAGATCATGGCCGGACTCGAGCAGCCCTCCAACGGAGAGGCGAAGCTGAGCCCCGGCTACACGGTGGGCATCCTGCTCCAGGAGCCGCCGCTGAACGAAGAGAAGACGGTCCTCGGCAATGTCGAGGAGGGCGTGGCCGAGATCAAGGGCAAGCTGGACCGCTTCAACCAGATCTCCGAGGAGATGGCCAACCCCGATGCGGACTACGACACGCTGCTGACCGAGATGGGCACGCTGCAAGAAGAGCTCGACCATGCCGATGCGTGGGACCTCGACAGCCAGCTCGAGCAGGCGATGGACGCCCTTCGGTGCCCGCCGCCCGACGCCGACGTGTCCGTGCTCTCCGGTGGTGAGCGCCGCCGCGTCGCGCTGTGCAAGCTGCTGCTGGAGAAGCCGGACCTGCTGCTGCTCGACGAGCCCACCAACCACCTCGACGCCGAGTCCGTTCTGTGGCTCGAGCAGCACCTCGCCAAGTACGCCGGCGCAGTGCTGGCCGTCACTCACGACCGTTACTTCCTCGACCACGTCGCGCAGTGGATCTGCGAGGTCGACCGCGGCCACCTGTACCCGTACGAGGGCAACTACTCGACGTATCTCGAGAAGAAGCAGGAGCGCCTGGCGGTTCAGGGCAAGAAGGACGCGAAGCTGTCCAAGCGACTCAAGGAAGAGCTGGAGTGGGTCCGCTCGAATGCCAAGGGCAAGCGCACCAAGTCCAAGGCCCGCCTGAGCCGCTACGAGGAGATGGCCGCCGAGGCCGAGCGCACCAAGAAGCTCGATTTCGAAGAGATCCAGATTCCCCCGGGCCCGCGGCTGGGCAACGTGGTGCTGGAGGCCAAGGATCTCAAGAAGGGGTTCGGCGACCGCACGCTCATCGACGGCCTGTCGTTCACGCTGCCGCGCAACGGCATCGTGGGCGTCATCGGCCCCAACGGCGTGGGAAAGACCACGCTGTTCAAGACCATCGTCGGCTTGGAGCCGTTGGACGACGGCGATCTCAAGATCGGCGAGACGGTCAAGGTCAGCTACGTCGACCAGTCGCGCGGTGGCATCGACCCCGACAAGTCGCTGTTCGAGGTCGTCTCCGACGGTCTCGACTTCATCCAGGTGGGCAATGTCGAGATGCCTTCTCGCGCTTACGTCGGCGCGTTCGGCTTCAAGGGCCCCGACCAGCAGAAGGCCGCCGGGGTCCTCTCCGGAGGCGAGCGCAACCGCCTGAACCTCGCGCTCACGCTGAAGGAGGGCGGCAACGTCCTGCTCCTGGATGAGCCCACCAACGACCTGGACGTCGAGACGCTCGGCTCGCTCGAGAACGCGCTGCTCGAGTTCCCCGGCTGCGCCGTGGTGGTCTCGCACGACAGGTGGTTCCTCGACCGCGTCGCGACCCACATCCTGGCGTACGAAGGCACGGACGAGAACCCCTCGAAGTGGTACTGGTTCGAGGGCAACTTCGAGGAGTACGAGGCGAACAAGGTCGAGCGCCTGGGCGCCGATGCGGCCCGCCCACACCGTGTCACCTACCGCAAGCTCACGCGCGACTAGAGCGGAATCGACAGCCCCCGGTGCCTAACGGTGCCGGGGGCTTCGTCGTCCCCACCCCCGCCCGCCCTCTCTCCGCCTTAGCGCCGTGGCGGGCGGTGAGTGTCGGTTCTTGTGGCTCGTCGCATCCTGGCGGTCGCTCAGTGTCGGTCAGCCGCTACCGTGGCGCCATGAGTCGCATTCACGTCCCCATCTCGCTGCGCTGGTCCGACCTCGACGCCTACGGTCACGTGAACAACGCCGAGATGCTGCGACTTCTCGAGGAGGCGCGCATTCGGGTGTTCTGGGCCGATGCGGGGACTGGGGAAGGTGGAGACGTCGCCTCCACTGCGGTGATCGACGGCGGGCCGGGGGCGGACACCATCACGCTCATCGCCGGTTTGCAGATCGAGTACCTCGCGCCGGTGCCGTTCGAGCGCCGTCCGCTCGACGTCCAGCTGTGGATCGGGCGGCTCGGTGGGGCGAGTATCGAGATCTGCTACGAAGTGCGCTCGCCATTGGGGATGGGGGAGCAGCAGGTGTTTGCACGCGCATCGACCACGCTGGTGCTGATCGACGCCGAGACGGAGCGTCCGCGCCGCCTGACGGAGGACGAGCGCGCCGCCTGGGCGCCGCACCTCGAGGACCCGGTGCAGTTCCGCACGCGCTGAACCCGCGCATCGGCCGGAGGGCTGGGGTCAGGCGACACTCACGGCCCTGCAGGATTCACGGATCGCCTCACGGCGACACTGAGTGCCCTCTAGGGCGCTAAGGCGGAGAGGGGGGAGGGGGGAGGGGAACGCAAAAGCGCCGGCCACCCCGAAGGGCAGCCGGCGCTTTTGGTGAAGCAGGTGAGACTTACGCGGTGAGCGAGTCGACCCACTCCTGGTTGTCGGCGATCCACTCGTCGACGACCATCTCGTAGTCGCCCTCGTCTGCAGCAACGAGCAGGTTCTCGAGGTCGTAGAGCGCGTCGGCTTCCATCGTGAAGCTGCCGAACCACTCGGCGACCTGCGGGAACTCCTCGGTGATGCCGGTGCGACCATAGGTCACGAGCTCTTCAGCCTCACCCATGGCGCCCTCGGGGTCCTCGAGGTTCTTGATGTCGTATGCGCCGTAGGCCCAGTGCGGCTCCCACAGCGTGGCGATGATGTTCTCGCCGTTGTCGAGCGCGGTCTCCAGCTCCTGGAGCATGGCCGGCGTGGAGGACGTGATGAACTCCATGCCGTCGAGGCCGTACTGCGGGATGGCCGCGTCCTGCATGGTTGCGGTCAGACCGGCACCAGGCTCGATGCCGACGATCCGGTTGCCGAACGCGTCGGCGTTGTCGGCAAGCTCGTCGAGCGAGTCGATCGGCGCGTCAGCGTTGGTGACAACGGTCAGTGCCGCAGTGTCGAACCATGCGCCCAGACGCTCCATGTCGTCGCCGAACTCTTCGAGGTAGGACGCGTGCGTGAGCGGCAGCCAGACATCGGTGACGATGTCGTAGTCGCCGTCCGCGACGCCCTGGAAGACGACAGCGGGGTCGGCGTACTCGAGCGTGACGTCGTAGCCCTCATCCTCGAGCACGGCCTCCCACAGCAGCGAGGTCGCGAGCGACTCGTCCCAGCCGTTGAAGACGGCCAGGGTGAGCTCGCCACCGGCCTCAGGTGCGTCGGTCGTCTCGCCCGCGGCGGTCGAGCCGGCAGTGGACTCCTCGGTGGCGTCGTCGTCGGCCGACGCGCAGCCGGCGAGGACGAGGCCCGAAGCTGCAGTCACCGCAAAAGCGGCGGAAGTGCGCTTGTACATGTCTATCCTTTCCCGGCGTGCGGTGTCTCCGCCGCCGTGAGCATCCCTGGCCGTTTGGTACGGCCCGATGCGCGCGACCGTGGGTAACGGTCGCGAGGTCTTAGTGTTCGCGTCGGCATCTCGCCGATGCGCGGGTTCAGTCAGGCGGCGCTGGCGCCCGTGGCGCGGCGTCCGCCGACAGTTTCGTGTGCGGCGTCGAGCTGAGCCTGCTCGTCGGCGGCCCGCTTGTCGTCGCGGCGCTTGCTCCACCGTGCGTACAGGCCCATGCGCTGACCGAACGATGCGGTGAAGCGGTCGAGCAGAATCGCGAGCACCACGACGGAGAGGCCGGCTTCGAAGCCGAGTCCCACGTTGAGCGCCGAGATCGCCTGGGCGACGTCGCCACCGAGGCCACCAGCTCCGACAAGGCCGGCGATGACCACCATCGACAGTGACAACATGATGATCTGATTGATTCCCGCCATGATCGACGGCATCGCGAGCGGGATCTGGATCTGGCGGAGGATGCGGCGCGGGGACGCGCCGAAGGCCTGACCGGCCTCGACCACTTCCTTGTCGACACCGCGGATTCCGAGCTCGGTGAGCCGCACTCCGGGGGCGAGCGCGAAGACCAGCGTGGCGAAGATTCCGGGAGCGACGCCGATCCTGAACAGCGCGAGCGCCGGGATCAGGTAGACGAAGGCCGGCAGCGTCTGCAGGAAGTCCATGATGGGCTTGAGGATCGCGGAGACGACGTCATTGCGCGCCGCCCAGATTCCCAGCGGGATCGAGATCGCGACCGCGAGCAGCGCTGCGACCACGACCAGCGCGAGCGAGTCGATCGCGTTCTCCCACTGGTTGACGCTCAGGATGAACAGCAGACCGATCGCGGCTCCAGCGCCGAACTTCCAGCCACGCGCCAGCACCCCAAGGGCCGCGATGACGATGACGATGATGATCGGCCCCGGCGTCGCGAAGATCCAGTCGACGGCGTCGAACATCCAGATGAACAGCTGGCGCAGGGCTTCGAACAGCCACGAGAAGGTGTCTTCTACCCAATCGAAGAAGCCGTCGATCCAGTTGCCTACGGGGATGCGGAATTCCATCAGACGCCACCCTTCTCCGTGGACGAGTCAAGGGCCTTGTCGACCACCTCGGTGGGGAGCGGATCCACACGGGCGATCGCGGACGTCGCAGCTTCAGGCTCGCCGCCCAAGGTGGCCAGCAGCGTGACACGCGGAACCACGCCCACGAGCCGGCCCTTGTCGTCCGTCACGGCGAGGGGGAGTGCCGCCTCCAGAGACGGGATGAACAGCTCCGCCAGTGCCGTGTCCTTCGACATCGCACCGTGGTCCGTCTGAATCGCGCTCGTCAGCGACTTCTCGCCCTTGCGCACCAGGTCGAGCACGTCACGGTCGGTGACCCAGCCCACGAGCGAGCGGTCGCGCTTGATGACGTAGGCCGCGGACATCTGCTCGTCGCGCATCGTGGACAGCGCGGCGTGCGGACCAGAGCCATCGTGGATGACGGCGCGCGGCTTGCGCATGACCGACTCCGCGGTGAGCACCTTGGTGCGGTCCACGTCCTGGACGAACTGCTCGACGTACTCGTTCGCCGGGCTGGTGAGGATCTCCTCGGGGGTGCCGATCTGCACGATGCGGCCGTCGCGCATGACTGCGATCCGATCACCGATGTACATGGCCTCGTTGAGGTCGTGAGTGATGAAGACGATCGTCTTCTCCAGTTGATCCTGGAGCTCAAGCAGCTGGTCCTGCATCTCGCGGCGAATCAGCGGGTCGAGAGCGGAGAACGCCTCGTCCATGAGCAGCACCTCGGTGTCGGCAGCGAGGGCGCGGGCCAGGCCCACGCGCTGCTGCATGCCGCCCGAGAGCTGCGAGGGGTGCTTCTCCTCCCAGCCTGAGAGCCCGACCACCTTGGTGATCTCGGCGGCGCGGGCGAGCCGCTCGTCCTTGGACTTGCCCTGGATCTCGAGACCGTAGGCGACGTTATCGATCACCGTGCGGTGGGGAAGCAGCGCGAAGTGCTGGAACACCATCGAGACTCGGTGACGTCGCAGGTCGCGCAACTGCGAGGTGCTCGCGCCCGTCACGGAGTCACCGCCGATCTCGACGGTGCCTGCAGTCGCGGGCTGGAGGCCGTTGAGCGCGCGGATCAGGGTGGACTTTCCGGAGCCGGACAGCCCCATGACGACGAAGATCTCGCCGCGCTTCACCTCGAAGGAGGCGTCGATCACTGCGGCAGTCGCGCCGCCGAGATCGTCACGCGATGAGCCGTCGCGAAGGCGGCGCACGGCGTCGTCGGCGTTCTTTCCGAACACCTTGTACAAACCGTCAGCGCGCAAGGCGATGCTGTCGTTCACTGGTTACCTCAGCTCCCCGTGCATGTCGCGGGAGTAGATTGCGGACTCAATGCGACGAGGGGACTCGCAGCCGTCGGACGGCAGTCACGGGCCCGCATGGCTTCGACGTGGTGCCGTCGCCATGGCTCGCCACTAAGGCGCGCTCCTCGAAAGGGCGCAGCCAAGAGGCCTGGGCTGGTCATTGGCGCCACGGTCGCGACTGACGCGGACCCCGAAGCGGCTACTCGAAGGTACCAACCCCTGGGGGGCATCACAAGGTCGCAGGCTTCCGCGAGCCCGCCAGACGCCGCCGCGTCTCAACATCGCCCCTGCTAGATGGGCGACCGGGCGGACTGCGTCACGATTAGGTAAAGGTGGCGTCTCATCGCCACCATGGACCTATGTTAGGGGCCTGATCAGCCTGTTGGCCACCAGGTCGTCGACGCCCGTATAGCGCGACGTCGATGCCGAGACGAACGGTGTCGAATCGATGTCCGAGTACGCAGAATATTCGGCCGTGTGCCGAGCCGCGTTCGCGGGGTCTTGGAACTTCACCGCGTTGATCGACGTGAACTTGAAGTGCAGCAGCGCACCCTCGAGGTGCTCGGACTGGCGATTCAGTGAACGGGGGATCAGGCGGTGCGATGACTGCGAGAACGCGTACCAGCGCTTCCAGCGAACGAGCGGGGTCTTGTTGAGCGCGGGGCCATCGTGGACATCGTCGAAGAACAAGCGTGCGCGCACGCCGCCCTTGATCCAGGTCGTGAGCGATACCGGGTCGAAGAACCCCTGGTAGCCGGCGGTGTCGTAGAGAGAGCACGTTTGGAGGGGATCGGCGCCGCGCTCGACGGTGTTCCGCGACGCCGGGCCGTCGCTGTACATGTCGACCAGCACGGTGTGGAGCGAACGCCTTCCCCGCCGCTCGAGCGCGTCGCAGACGCTCGTCAGGTCGCGATGCGGCCCGGCGACCACCAGGAGCTCGTCGGCGTCGACATAGAGCACCCACTTGCCGCTGCAGTGGCGCCCCGCGACGTGATTGATCCAGTCGTTTCCGTAGCGGGCGCGGCCGTACGAGCCGCGGGCGGCATAGACCGTCACATCATCCTCGTGCGCGAGGTCCTCGACGAGCCCGTCGGTCGACTCGTTGTCGATGATGATGAAGTGCTCGACGCCCGCCCGGCGGTAGTACTCGAGCAGGTACGGCAGCCGCGGCGCCTCGTCGTGGACGACGAGCAGCGCCACCAGGCGGGCGCGCGCCAAGGACGGGCGGACGCGGACCGCCGTCAGCTCTCGCGACTTCCACAGGCGTCGCGCCGTCGCGGACGCGAACTCGAGCAGGTGATGGCGGACCACTCGTGCCACGGGGGCGCGCGCGGACGTGTCTTCCCGCGCGTCGGTCTGCAGGCTCCCCCCCATGGCGATCAATGTACGGGCCACGGCGGCGGTTCGCCACGGATGCGGGGCGCACCGTGATGACAGCCGTTCCCCTCGCCCGCCGCGCGAGCGCTCGCTAATGTGAGCACAGTGGTGCGTTCGTCGCGCACCGTGTGCACCGCCTGAGTGGGGGACCGGGAGGTAGGCGCTCGTGCATCCAATCGTCTTCGTCAGCCCGTTCTCGAATACCGAGAACCCGTACATCGCGCGTCAGCAGGAGCTGCTGAGGGGCCTCGGCTGCGAGGTCCGGCCGCTGTCCCTCGGATCGCTCGTCAAGGGCCGATGCTGGGGACTCGCCAGTCCTCGCAACGTGGTTCTCGTCCACTGGCTCGAGAACCGGCTCTTCAAGAAGGGGCGCGCACAGCGCCGGCCCAGCGTGACGGGTGCGGCGCAGTTCTGCGCCTACGTGACGACGCTCGTCATCGCTCGTGCGCGCGTGGTATACGTCGTCCACGACCACGACGTGCACGACGTCCAGGACTCGTGGCGGTGGCTGTCCACCCGGGCCATCCGCCTGCTGCGTCGCGTGGCCGATTCTCGCGTGGTCCACGACCCCAGCTTCGCCGAACTCTACGACGCCACGTACCTGCCTCACCCGCTGTACGAGGAGCCCACCACTTCGCCGCCCGTGTCCTCGCATGGCGTGCCGAGGTTCGCCGCGATGGGCGCGATCCGTCCCTACAAGTGCCTGGATGCGGTGCTTGAGTCGTGGCCGCCCGATGCGCCGCTGCTCATCGCGGGCACCGGGGATCCCGCATACATGGCGCGGCTGCGCGAGATCGTCTCTCGCCGCGGCCTCGAGGGGGCGGTGACCATCGACGACCGCTTTCTGTCCGACGATGAGTTCTTCGCCACGCTCGGGCGTCAGGACGTGCTGCTGCTCCCGCATCGCGCAGGCGCGAACCTGGTCAGCGGCGCCTTCTTCGCCGGCGTGGGCCACGTGCGCCTGGTCCTCGCGCGACGGACGCCGTTCATCGCGTGGGCGCAGCAGCACGTGCCTGGCATCGAGTCGTTCACGGACGATGCGGAGATAGGACCCGTGGTGCGCCGGCTGGTCGACGAGTGGGCCTCGACGCGCGAGGTCGATCTCACGCCGCAGGCCGTGGCCGCGTTCGGCGAATCAGCCTGCCGCGAGGCGTACGGGACGTTCCTTGGACTTCCCGCCCACGGGGCGAGTCGGGTCGCTGCGGACGCGAGCCATGAAGAGCGGATCTGACATGACCGATCACTTGTCGAGGTATCAGGAGCGAGACTGGGAGGTCGTCGACTACCGGTTGTACCAGGAGCCGCGCTCGGAACTGTGGTTTCGCGGCCCCGAGCCGGCGGCGCTCGCGCCCGGGGGGTACGTGGTGTGCTTGGGCGCGGCGCAGACCTTCGGGTGCTTCTGCGAGCGGCCGTACCCCGCTCTGCTCGAGGAGGAGCTGGGCATGCCGGTGGTCAACCTCGGCTACGGGGGTGCGGGGCCGCGGTTCTTCGCGCGGCACCCCGAGCTGCTGACGCTCATCAACGGCGCCGCGCTGGTGGTGGTCCAGGTGATGTCCGCGCGCAGCGAGGACAACTCGCGCTTCGCCAGCGGCGGGCTCGAGCTGCTCACTGATCGGGCGACGGGGGAGCGGGTCTCGGCCGCGAACGCCTACGCCTCTCTGCTCGCCGAAGGGGATGCGCGGCTCACGGCGCTGCCGCGGGCAGTCCGCAAGGGCGTGCGGATCGTCAAGGGCGCCCCCGAGGTCAGGAGGGTGCTCGCGCAGACGCGGCGCAACTGGATCGACAGCTACCGGGTCCTGTTCGACGGCATCACGGCGCCGACCGTGCTGCTGTGGATGTCTCGACGCCGGCCCGGACTGCACCGCACGGACCGGGCGCGATGGTGGTGGCAGCGCTACGACGACGTCAACGCGATGTTCGGTGACTACCCGCAACTCGTCAACAGGTCGATGGTGAGCGCGATTCGCCCGCTCGCGGACGGCTACGTGGACTGCACGACGCGTCGCGGTTCGCCCCAGCCGCTGTTCAGCAGATTCACCGGCGAGCGCGTCGCCGTCGACTTCGGGCGTGACCGCGAGGACCTCGCCGAGCAGCGATCGGAGAACGCCTACTACCCATCGCCCGAGATGCACGAGGACGCCGCCCACGCGCTCGCGGAACCGCTGCGCCGGATGCTGGCCCGCGCATCGGCCCCCCGGTCGCGGCCGAACCCGCGGGAGGTCGCGTGACCGCGGGCGGGGCGGGCCGGCCCATCGTCGTCACCGGGTGCCCGCGCTCGGGCACCACATGGGTCGGGTCGACAGTGGGCAGCTCTCGCGAGGTCTTCTATCTCTACGAGCCCTTCAACGACGAGGCGCCACACCCTCTCGACGTGCCCGAGCGGTACGTCTACGTGGATCCCGCCGCCCCCGCCGACGCGATCCCCGACGTGTCCGCCCTGGTCGCGATGGGCGCGCTGCGCCATCGCGTGCGGGCGAGCGCCAGGGCCGTGCGCCTGGGAACCGGCTTCCGGGCCGAGCTGCCCGCGCACCTGGCGGCGCACGAGGCCGCGACATCGCCGATGCGCTACCTGAGCGCGCGGCGCACGCTCGTCAAGGATCCGTTGGCCTTCTTCGCCGCGGAATGGCTCGCGGCGCGGCACGACGCGCTCGTGGTGATGATGCTCCGCCACCCGGCGGGAATGATCAGCAGCTACCTCAAGCTGGGGTGGCCGCACGAGGTCGACAGCCTGCTGCGGCAGCCCGGTCTGTGCGAGCGCTTCACCGGGCCGCTCGAGAGCGAGATCGCGAGGTTCCGAGCTCATCCGGACGACCGCCTGGGCGCCCTCATCCTGCAGTGGACGATCTTTGCGCAGGCCGCGATGGTGCTGCGCGAGGAGCACCCGGACTGGCTGTACCTGTCGCACGAGAACGTCTGCGGCGATCCCATCCCGCAGTTCACGGCGCTGTTCGGCTACCTGGGACTCGAGTGGACGACGGCGATCGAACGCAAGGTCGTGGCGGACTCCACCGGCGGACAGGTCGACCCCGCGCAGCATCGTCAGCACGCTCTCCAGCGCGACAGCCGGGCGGTGGCCGGCGCATGGCGGCAGCGGCTCGACCCTCACGACGCGGACC
The DNA here is from genome assembly GCF_048814985.1 of Demequina pilifera. Taxonomy (NCBI): domain Bacteria; kingdom Bacillati; phylum Actinomycetota; class Actinomycetes; order Micrococcales; family Demequinaceae; genus Demequina; species Demequina pilifera. The sequence continues at coordinate 295,754 of NZ_JBMDTW010000002.1, read as the reverse complement.
GGATCGAGGCCGAAGCCGGTCCGTGGTGGGACAGGCTCTCGGCACTCGCGTGGGCGCCGCCGCGACCACTGCCGCGACCACTGCCGAGCGCGCTGCCAGCACGCTGACGACGCGCGGGCCTAGCGGCGGCGCCGCACGCGCCTCACGAGGTGCCCGAGCTCGTGCCAGCACCTCACGACGTCCGCGCGCCGAGGAATCAGGAAGTCCACCGCGGGCACGTGCATGACTCGTGACGCCGCGACGACGGCGACCGCGGTGAGCGCGCTGGTGCTGGCAATGCCGGCCCACGCCGCACCGATGGCCCCGAGCGCCGGCACCAAGAGCAGGAACGTGCCGACGTTCACGACGAGCGACGCGATCAGCGCGGCCGACCGGAGGCCGGGCCGGCCCCATGCGCCGAGCCCGCTCGACGCCATCAGGCCGGGGATCATGATGAGCGCGCTCACGAGCAGCATGATGGTCGGGACCGTCGCGTCGACGAACCCCTCCCCGAACAGCGGTCCCAGCCACAGCGGCAGCGACGCCGCGATCACGGCGCAACCGGCGGCGCCGATGATCAGCGTCAGGCGCGCGGTCGTCGTGACGCGCGTCGGATCCGTGGTCTTGCTGCTCACCCCGAAGAGCGTCCCCTGGATCGCCATCGCCACCAGGAGCGGAACGTCGGCGATCGTGGTCGCGACCGCGTACAGGCCCAGCTGCTCCGCGTCCGACAGGGGCAGCATCAGCAGCGCGGCCAACCGGCCGATCACCATGGTGGCGATGCCGCCCACCCACACCACGGCTCCGTAGCGGAACAGCGGAGCGACCACGCGCCCGTCCTCGACGTCCTGGTCCTGGTCGTGAGGAGGCCGCGTCAGCAGGCCCACGTACACCAGCCCCGACAGGATGGGCATGGCGATGCTCACGATCACCGCGGTCTCCACCGTCAGCCGGCCGGTCCCGAGCAGCGCCACGAGCGCCCCCACTCGCAGCACCGTCATCGCGACGCGTTCCCACGCGACGACTCCCCACATCTGCCGGCCGACCGCGGCGCCGCGCAGCAGGCCGACGACCAGGGCCGGGATGTTCCAGATCGTCGCGAGCAGGATCAGCCGCGCGAGCTGCGGGTCACCGGCGGAGAGGAAGGGCAGCGCCCACCACACGACGAGGACGCTCAGGGCGCCGAGGACCACGGTGGCCAGCGAGCTCCACAGCAGCGCACGGCGAGTGATGCTCGGCCGCTTGGCGAGGGAGTACGTGAGCGCCTCGGGCAGGCCCAGGGTCGCGACCCCGATGATGAGCGATGCGGGAGCGAGGGCGGCCGCGAACTCGCCGCGACCGTCGGTGCCGAGGCCCTGGGCGAGAACCGGGGCGGAGACGAGGCCGCCGATCGGGACGAGCAGGCTCGTCGCCGTCATCATGTACGTGGCCCGCCGGTAGCTCGGCCCAGCCTCAGAGACTGTCGTCACCACTGCCCGCCCTCCCCGCGCATCGGTATCTTCACCCTAGGCCTCCCATCGAAGACGGGGCCGGAATAGACTGCGTGCACGGTGGCCCGTGGTGCCGTTCGGTGCGTGCGGGCGCGGTCCGTTCACCATCGAGGGGGGCCCGATGCGTCGACTCAGCGTGGTCATGCCGAACTACAACTACGAGGCGTTCGTGGGGGCCGCCATCGACAGCGCCCTCGCGATCCGCTGGCCGGACGTCGAGGTGGTGGTGGTCGACGACGGCTCCACCGACGGCTCGCGCGCCATCATCGAGAGCTATGGCGACCGCATCACCGCGATCTTCCAGGACAACGCCGGACCGCGGGCGGCGTGCAACACCGGATTCGCGGCGACGACGGGCGACGTGGTGATCTTCCTGGACTCCGACGACGTCCTCGAGCCCTCGATCGCGGAGCACGTGGCCGATGCGTGGGGTCCGGGGATCAGCAAGGTCCAGTTTCCGATGACGCGCATCGATCGTCACGGCGCACCTGTTGGCGGTGTGTTCCCCACGTTCGATCCCGTGCCGACCCCCGAACAGATCCGCACCTGGATGCGCGCGACGGCCGCCTATCCGACACCCCCGGGCTCCGGCAACGCGTACTCGCGCGCCTTCCTCGAGCGCCTGTTTCCGCTGGACGGGCGGTGCGGAGAGGACACGGACGCGTCGACTCTCGCCGCCGCCCCCTTCCTTGGCGACGTGGTCACCCTTCCCACGCCGCTCGTGCGCTACCGACAGCACGGCGAGAACCGCAGCTTCCTGCTGTCGGACGAGGGGCGCTTCGCGGAGCAGATCGATCAGGCGTACCGGCGCCACCTGTTCGCACTCGAGGTCTCGGGATCGCCGCTGAACGACCTGCGGCCGCTGTTCCGGGGGCGACACCTCCTGCAGCTGCGCGTGGCTCATCATCGCCTCCGCCCGCACGAGCGGCCTATTCCCACGGACTCGGGTGCGCGGATGCTCCGCAACGCGCTCGCCGCCCCGTTCGCTCCCGGGCCCGAGGGAGTGGCGCATCGGCTGATGGTCTCGGGCTGGGCGCTCGCGACTCTGGCCTCGCCCCGGCCGGTCGCGCGACGACTCATCGCCGCCCGGTTCCGACAGGGCGGGACCGGGATCCTGCGCCGCGCGTCCTCTCCGGCCGCCGGCTGATGCGCCCCGCTCACGAGTACACCCGCACCCAGTCGACGTACAGGTCCGCCGTGCCGCCCGTGGGGTCGAGCATGATCGGCCAGCCTCCGTCGAGGGCGAGGTTGACCATGAAGTAGTACGGCAGCGCATCCCGCAGCAGTCCCTCCTCGGACTTGATGTGCTCGCCGTCCACGAAGAAGTCCGCGCCGCCTGGTCGGATTTTCACGCCGAAGGTGTGCCACTCGAGCGCCCAATCGCGTGCGCCGCTGCTCGCGGAGCAGTGCGGGCCCGCGGTCTCGCGCTCGACGACGGGCCAATTGTGGAGCGTGTGGCACGTGATGCGGGTGTCGTGGCCGTACAGCTCGACGGCGTCCACCTCTCCGGACGGGCCCTCCGGACGGATCGCGGACTCCGTGTCGAGCATCCAGAATGCCGGCCAGGTGCCACGACCGCCGGGGCCCAACATGCGTGCCTCGAAGTATCCGTACTGGGCGGAGAATCCGGCGCCGCCCACGCGGGTCGAGGACAGCATGCCGCTTGCGAAGGAGCGGTCCCAGCCCCACGGATCCATGCCATCGAGCGGCTCGGCGCGGATCCTCAGGTGCCCGTCGAGCGTGGCGAGGAGCTCGCGTCCGTTGGCCGGGTCCAGGAACACCGCGCCGCCGAACTCCGAGCCGCTCGCGCCCGCCGGCTTGGTCCCGGCGTAGCGAGCGCTGCGCCCGTTCCACGACACCGAGAGCGGATCGTCGAAGTCATCCTCGAACTGGAGGGTCATGCCCTCGGGAGCGTGGCCGCCGGATGGTGCATCGACTCCGGCCGTGTTGAACAGCTGCACGTAGAGCGGCACGTCGAATCCCGGGACGTCGAGCCGGATGGCGAACGGGCCCGCCAGCAGTCGTGTCGTGTCGAGATCGAAGCGGGCGAGGCCGTCGTCACCGATGACGAGCCTGTCGATCTCCTCGACACCCCCGCCGCCCTCGTCGTCCGCGACCCACGCGGAGGCCGTCACGATCTGACCCGAGGGGCCGCTGACGACGACCGCCCCCCGCGGTCCCACCTGAGTGCCGGTGGCCGGGCACACCAGTGCGAGGGCGGAATCCTGCGGAGAGCCGACGGGGCTGCTCGTGTCCCCACACGCGTCTGGCTGCGGCGGCGTGGCCGCGACGCCCCCGTCCGACGGCCACACGGGGGGCGTCGAGCCGGGGCCGTACACACGAAACTCCGAGACTGCCGTGGCCACCGAGTCCAACTCGAGCCGCACCCACGACACCGTGCGTGGCGTGAACGCCACGGTCGTCACCGGCTGCAGACCCGGACCGATGCCGGCGATGGGCACCACGCTGCCGTCACTGAACACGAGGGTCGCGGGGGATGGCAGGCCGTACACCGCCCCCGCCACCTGAGCGCTCGACACCGCGACCGGGCGCTCCCAGGTGTGTCCGAGCCATGCCGGCGACTCGTGCGGCCGCCACGTGGCGCCGGCATCGCCAGCCGCGATATCCCCGTCGGTGACGTCGGAGTGTGGTCCGCTGCCCGCAGACCCGGTCACGTCAGCAGCGTCCGGCGCAGCGACGTCCGCCCCGGAGCCGTCGACGAGGAACGCCGCCAGCGCAACCGCATCCGCGCTGTCGGGCACCTCGACGAACGTGAGCGTCGCGTGGGCTGTCGTGCGCTCGGGCACGTCGACCAGGACGTTGCCTGCGCCATCCGGCGTGAGGAACACGCTGCTGCCGTCGTCGAACGTGACGATGGCGGAGGAGAAGCCGCTCTCGGCGCCGTCGACTCGGATGCGGTTGACCGGGGTCGGGGAGTCCCAGGTGAGCCTCACCCAGGCGCCCGCGGCCTCACCATCGGAGCGCCAGGCGGCCTCCGCCTGCGCTGCGGCACTCGCGTCTTCGTGGGCGGCGGGAGCGGCGGCCGGATCCACGTCGCGGGCGCCCGCGGGCGTGGGCGGCGGCGTCGCGTGGGCGGCGTCGACGAGGTCGGCGGCGCTCGTACCGGCGTCCGTCGACGATGCGGTCGCGCTGACATCGGGCACCGGCGCCGGCGCGGGCTCGGCCCGGGTGAGGACGAAGGCGGCGCCGCTGAGTGCGGCGACCACCGCCACTGTGGTCGCTGCCACCGCGATTCGCCGTCTCATGATCCTGCTGCCCGCCCTGTTCACAGCTCGACGATCCGCTCAGGGGTGATGCGCCCGCGCACGGCATCGCGGAACGCGAGCGCGTTTCCCCGCACCCGTTCACGTCGCCAGGGCGCTTGGGCGCCACCGGCGGCGAGCGCCAGGTTCCTCGCGACGGGTCGGAAGATCTCCCACGCCGACAGCCACACCGGGAAGCTTCCGGCGCGGGCAAGGTAGACCGGGTTCATGAACTGGGAGTATCCGAGCCGGACGTGGTTGGTGCGCCCACCGGACGTGGCGCCCCGGTGGACGATCACGCAGTCGTCCGCTCGGACGAGCGTGCCGTGCCGCTGCAGGCGGCGCGCGAAGTCGTGGTCCTCGAGCCAGGAGTACAGCGGGAGCCGGTCGTCGAAGCGCAGCTCTTGAGCGAGCGATCGACTCACGGCGAAGTTGCAGCCGTAGAGCGTGCGACGTGGCGAGGTGGCGCCCGTGAGCGGCGCCTCCCACGACGCGGCGAGCGCAGCGTTCGCATCTTGCACCGACACCTCTCCGGCCGAATGTGCGGCTCCATCCAGCAGCACGCGCCCGGTGAGCCCGACGACGGCGGGTGCGTTCTCGAAGACGTCGAGAGCGCGCGCAACATAGTCCGCGCGCACCACGGCGTCGTCGTCGAAGAACAGCACCACGTCGATGTCCCGCTCCACGGCGTCGAGCCCCGCGTTGCGTTGAGCGGCGAGACCGCGAGTGCCGATCACCGCGGTCCACCCGGAGGTATCGCCGGGAAGGCTGGCGGCGTCGGGGACCGACAGGATGCGCTGCGCCGGCTGATGCGTCTGGGCGTCGACGTCCCTCATCGCGGCCGCCAGCAGGGCCGGCCGGCCGGCCGATGCGAGCACGACGGCCGCGCTCAGCGCGCTCACCGTGCGGCTCCCGAGAGCTCGCACGCCTGCGCGACCACGGCCGCGGAGGCGTCCCAGTCGAAGCGCGATCCGTCGATGCCTATCGCGGGGACCTCGCCGTCGACAGCCGCACGCAGTCCACGAGAGATCGACTCGACGGACGTGGGGTCGACGTACTCGGCACCGTCACCGCAGATCCACCGAAAGACCGGGATGTCCGAGATCACCAGCGCTCGCGCTCCCGCCGCGGCGGCCTCCACGAGCGGCAGGCCGAAGCCTTCCGCGAGCGACGGGAACACCACCGCCCTGGACTCCCGATAGAGGCTGGCCAGCTCGTCGTCCGAGACGTACCCGGCGCTCGTCATCCCGCCGGGTGGGTCGAAGTCGGAGGAGCGGTAGATCGCCGCGCCCGCGCCCACCACGACCAGGGGCATCACTGCCCTCTCCGGGGCTGGCAGCCGCTCGTATGCCGCGGCGAGCCTCGCAAGGTTCTTGCGCGGGTCGAGGCTTCCGACCGTGAGCAGGTACCGACCCGGCGAGATGCCGAGCCTGCCGAGGACCGCGTCGCCCGTGCGGCCGCGCTCGCGGAACACCCTGCTGGGGGCGTTGGGGGCGACGACGACGTCGACGCCGAACCGGTCCCTGACCTGCTGCGCCGCGGGCTCGCTGACGGCGATGACGGTCGTGGCCGCACGGATCTGAGCCCGAAGTGCCGGAGCGTGGGTGGCGACGTAGCGGCGCGAGTACCACTCCGGGTGCGTGAGGACGAACAGGTCGTGGACCGCCAGCACCTGCTTGACGCCGAGCGGTGCGCGCGAGGTCAGTGACACGAGCGTCGAGTGGCGCGCGAGGCGCGGCAGCCGCGTCAGGGTCCACGCCCACTCCCGTCCGGCAGAGCCCGCCCATCGGCCCTCCGGCCTGGCCTCCGCCACGCCCGGGCCCGCGACCAGCCGGTCGGCGATCTCCGTCGCATACCGCTGCTGGCCGGTCACGCGCTGTGCGCGGAACGCGCCGTTGACCATCACCGGTGTCACCGTCCCACCCACTGCCTGATGTCGGCATCGAACCGCGCGCGAGAGAAGCGCAGCGCGTGGGCGCGCGCCGCCGAACGCTCGACGGCCATGGCGGCGGACACCGCCTGGGCGATCTCGGCATCGCTCGCGAAGGTCGTGAGTGCTCCGGAGACGCCTGGCACGACGCTCTCGGCGGCGCCCCCGATGCGCTGGGCCACCACCGGCGTCCCCGCCGCCATCGCCTCGACGGGCATGATGCCGAAGTCCTCGATCGCGGGAAACACGAACAGGCGCGCGCGGGCATAGAGGGCGCGCAGCAGGGCATCGGATGGGGCGATCACGAACCTCACGTCGACGGCGGCCGCCAGCGCCCTGCGTCGCAGCCTGTCGTATTCCGGGCCCTTGCCCGCGAGCACCACAGGCAGGCCGGCGACCTCGCCCGTCCTGATCACGAGGTCGAGCCGCTTGTAGGGGATGAATCGCGAGGCGCCGAGCACGAACGACTCCGGCAGCGAGTCCAGAACCACACGCTCCTGCGTGTCGAGAGTCTCCGCCCAGTCCCGGGACTGGATGACCTCGACTTCGACGGGCGGATGAATCACCCGAGCATCGACGCCCCAGGACTGCGCGATCCGCTTGCGCACGAACTCGCTGTTCGCGGCGAAGCGTGCGCCATCGTGGGCGCGCCGACGGTCGATGCGCTTGAACGGTGCGGATGCCACGCGCGCCGGGAGACCGGCACCTCTCGCGTCGAGTTCGGGGCTCCAGATGTATCGCGCGGGGGTGTGGACGTAGACGAATCGCTCGAGCTCGGGCTCCGCCGAGTACGCGTGGTGGGCGAACAGGTGCGAACTGATCAGTGCCCACTCGTGCTCCGCGGGCCTCAGTCGTCTCCACGTCGCAGGCATGAGCGGGAGGGCGGCCGCCTTGCTGCGACGCAGTGGAGTGCGTGCGAGCCAGGTCTCGTGGAGCCGGTGCGGGGGGAACCGGTCGCGCGAGTCGTTCCACAGGCACACGATGTCGGCGTCAGGGTAGATCGTGCTCATCGCCTCGAGGACGTTCTCGCTCCCGCCCGACTGGGCGATCCACTCGTGCACGAGGACGCCGTTCATCGCGGCACCTCGCCCATGCATGCGGCACGGGTGCTGTGAGCGTACATGACAGTCCCCCCATTTCCCCCACCCCATCCCCCGGGGTCGCGTTCGGGCCAAGCGCGGCCGTCTCGCGTAGATCGACGCTACCCGAGCATGGTGTCCTTTGTGTTGCGACGAGGACGCTTTTTGGCGACGCCGCCTGCGCGCTTGCGCGGCCGTGCGGCGCCGACGCCGATCGCTATCGCGAGGCCGGCGCACAGGCCGAGGGCGATGCCGATCACGAGCACTCCCTGAGTGTTCGGCGAGAAGGGCGCGGCGGGGGCCGCGGCGGGGCGGATCACCTCGATGATGACGGGCAGCTTTCCCGCCTCGCCGTCGTCGCCGAGCATCTCGGGGACGATCTCGCTGGCGCTGGAGGCGATGCCGTTCGCGACCGACGCGGCGCGATCCGGATCCGTCGACTGAACGACGATGTCGATCGATGACGTCTGCGGCGGGACCTCTGCGGTGGTCATGTCGGCGAGCTCGGAGACCGACAGCGAGTCGGTGCTCACGGACTCGAGGACCGCGGGGGAGTCGATGATCGTGGCCACGGTGTTGGCGAGCTGTGCGCTCATGTTGACGCCCTGCTCCGCCTCGGTGATCGACTGGGGGCCATTCGCCAGCACGACCACGGCGGCACTCGCTTGATACACGGCGGGAGTGGACCAGAGGTACGCGACCGCGAGGCCGGCACCCAGCGCCACGCAGAGCACGATCCACGTCCACCCGGCCACCGCGAAACGGGTCAGATCCCTCAGATCCATCGTCACCTCCCGACGATTCAGGCCCCGCGAACCCCGACCGGATGCCTGGTGTGCACGCTACCGTACCGATCATGGCCTTCCTCATGGTCACGACCGCGATCGTCGTCGTCTACGGGATCATCAGCGGCCGCTACGAGCGGGCGTTGGCCATCGGCGCGATCACTCCCGCCGGAGCGGCGATCGTCGCGGGCGGCGAGTCCTTGCCCACCTTCTACGCCGTCGCTCTCGTGGGTGCGGCTCTGCTTGCCCTACAGTGGATCGCGCGCTCGGGTCGTCCCGGCAGCCCCCGCCTCGGCGAGATCCCCGGTGTGAGCCTGCTGCTCGCGCTGTTCGGCTGGTCGGCGTTGGTCGTGCTGCTCGCACCTCTCGCCTTTCCGGGGATGCAGACGGTGACGGAGGGGCGCTGGAATCTCGTTCCCGGCGTGCTCAACTCATCCAACATCGCCCAACTGCTGTACCTCGGGCTCGGCGTGGTGATCATCGTGATTCTTGCGCGCTCGCGGACGACGGCGCCGTCGCTGCTGGCGATCCCCCTGGCGGCAGGGGTGATCCTGTCGCTCTGGCGGTACCTGTCGATCTCCGCGGGAGTGCCGTTCCCCGAAGGAGCCTTCGCCAACTCGCCGTCGTTCCACTACATCGAGCAGGCGGCGGGCGGAGTTCCACGGTTCCGGGGAATCCACTCCGAGCCCGCCGGCCTCGCCGGGACGTCGATCGCTGCGGCCGCATTCGGCATGTCGATGGCGGCGCACACTCGCGGGGGCCGTCGCATCGCCGCCATCGCGCTCGCGGCCGGAGGGATCTTCCTGGGAATCGTCTCCACGTCGACCACCTTCCTGGTGGCAGGCGCCGTGCTGCTGGCGCTCGCCGGCGTCGTCATGGTCTGGCGCCTGGTGCGTTTGGATCTGCGGGTCTCGAGTGCGGGCGCAGTGTCGGCGCTGGCGGTCGCCGCCATCGCCATCGTGGCCCTGCCCTCGCTGGCCACGCTCTTCACAGCAGAGGTCGACGAGAAACTCGAGTCGGATTCCTTCGATCACCGGTCGACGGCCGATGCCCGGTCCTTCGATCTCTTCACCCGGACCTGGGGGATGGGAATCGGCCTGGGCTCGGTGCGGGCGTCCTCCCTCGTCTTCACCTTGCTGGGCGCCGTCGGCGTGGTGGGTGTGATCCTGCTGGTGGCGGCCGTGCTCGCGATCGTGCTTCCGTCCCTGCGTCTGCGCGCGCATGCACCGGTGGTGTGGGCGCTCGTCGCGGCGTTGACCGGAAAGGTCATCGCGAGCCCCGATCTTGCGGACTCGTCCGGAATCCTGTGGCTGAGCCTGGGGATCCTCGCGCACGGAATCGTGACGGCGCGTGGGGCGCCCTTGGCCGCTGCCGCGGGGCGCCGGCGCTCAGTCCGGGGGCTGGCCCGGTCGGCGCGCGCGGCGTTGGCTCGTGCTCGCGGTGATGAGCCGCGCGGTTCACGTCGCCGCCGCACGAGCGTCGCCGACATTTAACTTGCGCGAAACTCGCGACGTAGTAGCGTCTGAACCATATTCCCGGTTTGTGACATAGGTCACAGAGGGGCGCGTTGCGGCTTTTAGTCATCGAGGCCGCCATGTGGGGGGACATGATGCGAGAAGAGAGTGCGTCCGGGGGGGCGGAGATCACGGCGGTCCAGCCGGGTGAGCCCGGCGCCGCCCAAGCCCGCGCCGGTCGCCCCCTGCGCGTGGTCCACGCTCTCAAGCATGGCAAGCGCGGCAACGGCAGCGTGCACGTGGCGGTGGATCTCGCGTGCTCTCAGTCCGATGCCGGTCATCAGGTGTGGTTCGCGGCGGCGCCCGGGTCCTATGACGACCTCATGCGCGAGCACGGCGTGCACGTGGTGGTGCAGCCCGAGCTGACCTCGGCAAGGTCGTTCGCGCGCGGCGCGAGTGGCCTGCTGGCGCTCGTGCGGTCGATCGATGCGGACGTGATCCACGCCCACATGATGTCCTCCGCCGCCACCGCGTGGGCCGTCAGCCGCGTGACGGGGGCCACGACGGTCACCACGCTGCACAACTCCTTCGACCGGCACTGGTGGCTGATGAGGGCTGGCAAGGTGATGGTCGCGGTGAGCGAGGCAGAGCGCGCTCTTCTGCGGGACAGGGGCGTTCCCCCTCGCAAGGTGCGGGTGGTGCTCAATGGCGCCATCGGCTCCGCGCGCGAAGAACTGCCGCCTGACGATGTGGGACCGCTGCAGCGCCCCGGCATCATCGCCGTCTCGGGCCTCCACGGGCGCAAGGGCGTCGACGACCTGATCCGCGCCTTTGCCCTCGTCAGCGACGACTTCCCACAGTGGCACCTCAACGTCGTGGGCTGGGGACCGGATCGCGAGGCGCTCGAGGCGCAGGTGGCGGACGCGGGCCTCGCGGGCTCGGTCCACTTCCTGGGCCCATCTCTGACGCCCTGGGTGCAGCTCGAACAGTCCGAGATCTTCGCCAGCGCTGCGCTGGACGAGCCGTTCGGCCTCAACGTTGCGGAAGCGCGCGCCGCCGGGTGCGCCATCGTGGCCACGTCGGTGGGCGGGGTGCCCGAGATCCTCGAGCACGGCCGCGCCGGCCAGCTGGTTCCACCGCACGATGCCGCCGCGATGGCCGCGGCACTGCGCAATCTCATGTCAGACCCTGCGGAGCTTGCGCGGGCGCGGCACCGGTCCGCGTCCGGCACCGAGTGGCTCGCGGCATCGCGCATGGCCGCCGACTACGAAGCGGTGTACCGCGAGGTGATTCCGTCACGGCGTGCGCGCTCTCTCGCCGCGCCGCCCAGGACCGTCCACCGGGGGGCCGCTCGGCGCACGCGCCGCGCGGCGCAACGAGTGAAGGAGGCGGATAGCACTCTCTGATCGTTCGTCGCTCGCCTCGCCACCAGGGCGAAGGCGGCAAGTGTCACATCACAGCTGGGGGGGGATAGCCACGTGACCACGACAGAACCCATCCGTCCATTCGACGCGGGGATCGAGCGCAGGAGTGCGGCCCGCGTCGCGGTTGCTCGACCTGGACTCGAGGAGCGCCGTCGCGGCACGGACTCCGATCCCGGAGTCGGGCCCGGCCTGGGGCGCACCACAGCCGGGGTGCCGCATTGGAGCCGCCGATACAAGCGCATCCTTCAGATGACCGACTCGGCCGTGGTCACCGCCAGCGTGATCGGCGCCATCGTGGCATCGACGGCCCCGGTGGATTTGCGCACAGTGGCGGTGAGCCTGGCACTGATCGTGGTGTGGCTCATGGGACTCACGATGGAGGACACTCGCAGCGACCGCGTCACGGGCGCGGGCGCGACCGAGTTCAGGCGGATGTGGCAGGCGACGGTCACGGTCGTCGCCGTGCTCGCAGTGGTGGCGGTGTTCCTGCCGCACCCGTCGATCAAGGCGCTGATCGCGGTCGCCATGCCCGTCGGCTTCGCGGGCCTGTTCCTGGAGCGCGCGCTGTGGCGCCAGTGGCTGAAGGCGCAGCGCCGCAAAGGGGGATGGAGCACCCACGTGCTTCTCGTGGGCTCGGAGGCGTCGGTCCGTCAGATCCATGGAGAGCTCGAGAGAGCTCCCGGGGCCGGCTACCGCGTGGTCGGCGCGTGCATTCCGACCGGCAGGTCCCACTCCCTGGTGGCGGACGTCCGCTCGGCGATGGTCTCGTGCGGCGCCGACACGGTCATCGTGACCGGGACGGACGATCTGTCGCCGGAGCGGGTCAAGGAGATCAGCTGGAGCCTCGAACCGCGGCGCGAGCATCTCATGCTGGCCCCGAACATCACGGACGTGGCCGGTCCCCGCATCCGCACCCGTCCCGCGGCGGGGCTGCCCCTGATCCACGTCGAGACTCCACGTCTCAGCCGCAACGCACGGCTCATCAAGCGGGTGTTCGACATCATCGCGTCGGCCGTGCTGATCGTCCTGTTCTCGCCGGTGCTGGTGGCCGTCGCCGTCGTCGTGCGCTCGACGAGCCCGGGGCCCGTGCTGTACCGGCAGGAGCGGATCGGCTTCTTCGGCTCGACGTTCCAGATGCTGAAGTTCCGGTCGATGCGGGTCGGCGCCGACGCGGAGCTCGCCGAACTCCTCGTCAAGCAGGGGACGCACGCCCAGCCGCTGTTCAAGGTCAAGGACGATCCGCGGATCACGCCCGTGGGCCGCGTGCTCCGCAAGTACTCGCTGGACGAGCTCCCGCAGCTGTTCAACGTGCTCGGTGGCTCGATGAGCCTCGTCGGCCCGCGTCCGCAGATCGCCGCCGAGGTGGCGCTCTACACGAACTCGGCACGCAGGCGGCTGTTGGCCCGACCCGGGATGACCGGCCTGTGGCAGGTGAGCGGCCGCAGCTCCCTCGACTGGGACCAATCCGTGCGCCTGGACCTGTACTACGTGGAGAACTGGTCGTTGATGTCCGACGTCATCATCCTGCTGCGGACGATCAAGGCGGTGGTCGCTCCCGGCGACAGCGCCGGTTGACGGGCGTGTGGCGGCTCAACGGACAGGGCCCTCTCACGCGGCGACGCCGCCGTCCTGCCCTCAGGAGGGCATGCGGATCATGCCCTCCTGAGAGGCGGACGCGACGAGCCGCCCGTCCTCGGAGAACACCCACGTGCCGCCCAGGCCACGACCGCCCTGCGCCGTCGGCGCGTCCTGGACGTACAGCAGCCACTCGTCCGCCCGTGCGGGCCGGTGCCACCACATCGCGTGGTCCAGGCTGGCGAAGTTGAGTCCAGGCGTCATCCACGAGGCGCCGTGGCGGCGCAGCAGCGGCTCGAGCATCACCTGGTCGCACTGGAACGCCAGCAGGGCGCGGTGCAGCAGGTCAGTGCCCTCCACGGGCCGCCGCAGCCGGATCCACGTGGTCTGGTACTGCTTGGGACGCTTGTCGGGCTGGAGCAGCAGCGAGCCTTCGACGTGGCGCAGGTCGAACGGTGTGCGCCGCAGCCAGTAGTCGGCACGGGCGTCTCCCTCGAAGGGCGCGAGGATGTCGATCGACGAGGCCACCGCATCGGGCCCTGGCACCTCGGGCATGGTCACCGAGTGTTCGGGGCCCTCCTGCGGCAGCTGGAACGATGCGATCATCGACAGGATCGGCTTGCCGTCCTGAAAGGCGTGCGTGCGGCGCGCGGAGAACGAACGGCCGTCCCGCAGGTTCTCGACCTCGAACGTGATGGGCCGGGACGCGTCGCCCGGGCGCAGGAAGTAGCCGTGCATCGAGTGCATGGCCCGCTCGTCGGCCACCGTGTGTCCGGCGGCGAGCAGCGCCTGAGCCAGGACCTGACCCCCATATGCCCGGCCACCTGGCATGGGCAGGGAGTCTCCCTCGAACTCGTTGTCTCTCAGCCGGCGCAGGTCGAGCACCGCCATCCCCGATGCGACGGCCTCGTCGGCCCAGACGTCCTCGGCGTGCTCCATGCGTGGCTCCTCGGGTTCGGTATCGGATCTGCGTGCGGGTCGGGCTCAGTCCTCAGGAGTGGGCTCGAACGTGTTGACCATCGAGTGCGCCGCGCGCTCGAGATAGTCCATCAGCGTGACCGCGTGGAGCGGCGCGAGGTCGGCGGATGCGACGGCGTCCCGCATGAGCGCGATCCAGTGGTCGCGGGCCTCGGGGTTCACGTGGAAGGGCTGGTGCCGCATGCGCAGCCGCGGGTGCCCGCGCTGCTCCGAGTACGTGGTGGGCCCGCCCCAGTACTGCTCGAGGAACATCGTGAGTCGCTGGGTGGCGCCTTCCATGTCCTCCTCCGGGTACATCGGGCCGAGCACGGGGTCCTCGGCGACCCCCGCGTAGAAGCGGCGGACGATCCGCTCGAAGGTGGCGTGGCCGCCGACGGCGTCGTAGAAGCTCTGGCCCTCGGCCTGAGGGGCGCCGGAGCCGACGTTCATCCCTGGCGTGGTCATGTCAGTCCTCGTCGTTCGCGGGCGGAAGGGGACGGCCCACGTCGTCCGTGGGCGCCGTCTCCGATGCGGGCCGCGCCGAATCGTGCAGCTCCACCTTGTCGCGCTTGGCCTTGGTGTCGAAGACCATCGCCTCGCCCGGCACGGCGAGCGAGATGTCGCGCTCGGCGAAGAGCCGGCGCATCTCGCGGCGCACCTCGCGCTGCACGTCCCACTGGGTCGCGGGGTTCACCTGGCACATGAGCCGCAGCATGACGGCGTTGTACTCGAGGGACTCGATGCCCGCGACCTCGGGCTCGCCGAGCACTGCGGCGGCGACCTCCTCGCGCGCCTCCTTGGCCGCCTCGACGGCGTCGATCATGGCCTGGCGCGCCGCTTCGATGTCGGTGTCGTACGCGAACCGCACCTCGACCATCACCCGGCTCCACATGCGCGTCATGTTGCCCACCCGGCGGATCTCCCCGTTGGGGACGTACCAGACGGTGCCGTCGAGGGCGCGCAGCCGGGTCGACCGCAGGCCCACCTCCTCGACCGCGCCGATCGCCTCTCCCAGGTCGACGACGTCGCCCACGCCGTACTGGTCCTCCATGAGCATGAAGGTGCCGGACAGGACGTCCTTGACCAGCGACTGCGCGCCGAAGCCCAGGGCGACACCAAGGATTCCGGCGGAGGCGATCATTGGCCCCACCGGCACTCCCAGGACGGCGAGCCCCGTCATCACGATGATCACGATGAGGACCACGGCCAGCGCCGACTTCAGCACCTTGCGCAGAGTGCCGGCGCGCTGGCGGCGGCGTTCCGCCTCGAGGCGCTCCTCGACGGTGTTGGGGTCGGGAAGCCTGATGCGCGCCTTGGACAGCGCGCGGCGGGCGCGTGCGTCGGACAGCGGCGCGCCGCGCTCCATCGCCCGGGTGAAGGCGTTGATCGCGGCACGTCCCGCAAACCACAGGACGAGCACGACGATCAGCATCACGCCGAAGCCGAGGAGGTTGGTCGAAACGTTGTCGACCCAGTCCCCGACCTCCTCGCTCGAGGGAAGCTCGGCGATGGGAGAGGTGGGAGAGGGAGACGGAGAGGGGGAGGTCGTGAGGTGCAGCACGCCTCCCAGGGTAACCATCGCGCGGCCCCCAGGTGAGCGCATCGGCCCGGCCGTGCCTTCATGCTCGCCCGGCGACCTGGCAGGATGGGCCACGTGACTGACGCCGACCGCCCGCTGCCCACGCCAGCCCTCGCCGCGCTCGCGCGTGCGTGCGGGATCTCGGTCGACTACACGGCGTGGAACGGGGCGCGCGTGCCGTGCTCCGCGCCGGCCATCCGCGCCGCGCTCGCGTCGATGGGGGTGGACGCCCGCGACGACGGCGCGTGCGAGCGCTCGCTCGCGGACCTCGAGGACCTGCCGTGGCGGCGCATGGTGCCGCCCATCACGGTCCTCACCGAGGGCGAAGCGGTCGAGGTCCCCATCCACGTGCCGCACGGCGAGCCCGTGGCCGCGAGCCTGGTGCTCGAGAGCGGTGAGACGCGCGACGTGTCGCAGCTCGACGTCTACGTGGCCCCGCGGCGCATTGACAACCAGGACGTGGGACGCGCGACCATGTGCATCCCCGCGGACCTGCCGCTCGGCTGGCACCGGCTGAACGCCGCCACCACGGGGCGTCGTGGTCGCGGCTGGGTGGTCGTCACTCCCGAGCGCATCTCCGTGCCGGACCAGGTGCGGCGGGACCGCCCGTGGGGTCTCGCGGCGCAGCTGTACTCGGTGCGCTCGGAGCGGTCCTGGGGAATCGGCGACTTCGCCGACCTGGGCGACCTGTGCGCGCTCGCGGCGATCCGCGAGGGCGCGGACTTCATGCTCATCAACCCGCTCCACGCCGGCGAGCCGGTGCCGCCCATGGAGCCCTCGCCGTACCTGCCGACCTCGAGGCGGTTCCTCAACCCCCTCTACATCCGGATCGAGGACATCCCTGAGGTCGCGTACGTGCCGTCGCAGCAGCGCGCGGTCATCGAGTGGGAGTCCGAGCGGCCTCGCCGTGCCAACGCCGAGGTCGACATGCTGGACCGGGACGCGTCGTGGCGTGCCAAGGCCCCGGCGCTCGAGCAGGTCTTCGAAGCTCCGCGCTCGGCAGCGCGCCAAGCGCGCTTCGAGGCGTTCTGCCTGCGCGAGGGCGCGGCCCTCGAGGAGTTCGCGACCTGGTGCGCGATCTCCGAGGCCCACAAGGGGCTGCCATGGCCCGCCGAGTTCTCGAATCCGCGCTCGTCCCACGTCGAGGCGTGGCGCGAGGAGAACAGCGAGCGGGTGCTGTTCTATGCGTGGCTGCAGTGGGTCGCCGACGAGCAGCTGGCGCGCGCGCAGGCGGATGCCGTCGGAGCCGGGATGTCCATTGGCATCATGACCGACCTCGCCGTGGGCGTGCACCCGCACGGCGCGGACTCCTGGTCGCTGGGTCGCGTGCTCGCGACCGGCATGAACGTGGGCGCCCCGCCGGACATGTACAACCAGCACGGCCAGAACTGGTCGCAGCCGCCGTGGCAGCCGCGCGCCCTCGAGGCCGCCGCCTACCTGCCGTTCCGCGACGTGGTCCGGGCGGCGGTGCGCCACGCGGGTGCGCTGCGCGTGGACCACATCCTGGGGCTGTTCCGCCAGTGGTGGATCCCCGACGGCCACGGCCCCGACGACGGGGTGTACGTCAACTTCGACCACGAGGCGCTGATCGGCATCCTCGCCCTCGAGGCGCACCGCGCGGGCACCATCGTCATCGGCGAGGACCTGGGCACTCTCGAGCCGTGGGTGTCCGACTACCTCAACCACCACGGCCTGCTCGGCACGGTCGTGGCGCTGTTCGAGAAGCAGGACGACGGCTCTCCCACGGCCCCCGAGAACTATCGCGCCGATGCGCTCGTGTCCGTCACCGTCCACGACCTGCCGCCCACGGCCGCGTTCCTCGCGGGCGAGCATATCGAGGTGCGGCGCAGGCTCGGCCTGCTGGCGGGCGACGCGGACCAGGAGAAGGCTGAGTCCGACGGTCAGCGGGACGCGCTGGTGCGCTACCTGCGCGAGCGCGACTGGATGATCGAGGACTGGAACGAGGACGATCTCGTGGCGGGCGTGCACCGCATGGCGATGCACTCGCCGGCGCTGCTCACCGCCGTGTCGCTGGCCGACGCGGTGGGGGAGCGACGCTCCCAGAACCACCCCGGCACGCACACGGAGTACCCCAACTGGCAGGTGCCGCTGGCGGACTCCAACGGCGAGTCAGTGCTGCTGGACGACCTGTTCGAGCACCCGCGACTGCGGCGACTGCTCGAGGCCGTGCGGAGTGCGCGCGGCTAGTGCTCGGCGCCCGCCGTCACCGCCTCCTAGAGAGCGGTGGCGGCCTGAGCGTGGAGGGCGCGTCGCACCTCGTCTGCGCCCTCGGTGACGACCTTGCGCAGGACTGAGGGAGCGTCCGGGTGGTCGGCGAGCCACGCGTCCAGCGTGGCGTCGAGCCCGTCGACGCGACCCGCGGCCCAGGCGGGGAACACGTAGGTCGCGACGCGCTTGCCTACGAAGCCCTCGTTCGCGGCGTAGTACTCGGTGAGCTCCGCGAGGATCGTGGGGACGAGCGGGACCATCAGGTCCGGATCGGCCGCGCGCGCCAGGCCCTGAGCGATCTCGTACTGCACGGCATTGGGCACCGGCGTGTCCGGCCGCACCAGCGATTCCCACGCCTCGCGCTTGGCCTCCGGCGTGGCGGCGGCGGCTCGCACGCCGGCGGCGCGGCGGCGGCCGATCGCGCCCGGGTCCGACTCGAGCGCGGCGGCGACGCGATCCTCGGCGTCCTCGCCGCAGGCCGCCATCCCCGCGAGCAGATCCCACCTGAGGTCGGTGTCGATCTCGAGACCCTCGAGCGACTCGTCGCCCTCGGCCAGGGCCGCGAGGTGCGCGGCGTGCTCGGGCGTCGACGCGAGCCGCGCAAAGCCCTTGAGGGCCTGGAGCTGGAGGTCCGAGCCAGCCGGCGCATCGGCGAGGATGGCCCACAGGCGCGTGGCCGCATCGGCCGTCTGCGAAGCCGCCGCCGCAGGCGGCACGTAGCGGGACAGCGCCGTGACGGTGGTGCGCAGGTGCGACTGGAGCGTCTCGGAGTTCGTGACGCCGGGCAGGGCGGTCAGGACGGCGTCGACGTACGTGGCGGCCGGCAGCTGCGCGTCCCGCACCATGTGCCACAGCGCGTCGAGCACGAGCCCGAGCGCCATGGGATCGCGCAGGTCGGCGATGTGCTCGGTCACGGCGGCCAGCGAGACGTCGTCGAGGACGATCTTGGCGTACGTGAGGTCGCGGTCGTTGACCAGCAGCAGGTCCGGGCGGGGCTCTCCGGCGGCGGGCAGCACCTCGGTGAGCGACCCGTCGACGGTGACCTCGGCGGACCAGGCCTCGGTGAACGCGCCGGCTTCACCATCGTGCATGTAGCCGGCCACGCGCACCTGGTGCGGACGGTACATCGAGTACTCCTCGGGCACGTCCTGAGCGACCCACAGGGCGGTGATCACGCCGTCTCGCTCCTCGATCACCGGGCGCAGCGTGGACGGGCCGGGCGTCTCGAGCCACGCGCCAGCCCACGCGTCGAGGTCGTGACCGGTGATCTCCTCGAGCTCGTCGAGGAAGTCCGCGAGCGTCGCGTTGCCGTGCGAATAGCGCGTGAGATACGCGTGAACTCCCGCGAAGAACCGGTCCTCGCCCACGAATGCGACCAGCTGCTTGAGGGCCGAGGCGCCCTTGGCGTACGTGATCATGTCGAAGGCGGAGACGGTGGCCTCCGTGTCCGGCACCTGCGCGACGATGGGGTGAGTGGTCGGGAGCTGGTCCTGGACGTAGGCGATCGACTTGCGCTCGGCGGTGAACGTGACCCACGAGTCGGTCCAGGGCGTGACCTTGGACGTCGCCCACGCGCCCATGAATTCCGCGAAGGACTCGTTGAGCCACAGGTCGTCCCACCAGCGCATCGTCACGAGGTTGCCGAACCACTGGTGGCTGAGCTCGTGGAGAGTCACGTTGGTGCGGAACTCCCGCATGGCGTCCGAGGCGCGCGAGCGGAACACCAGGCGGTCCTCCGAGAACGTCACGCAGCCGGCGTTCTCCATCGCGCCCAGGTTGTACTCGGGCACGAAGATCTGGTCGTACTTCTCGTACGGGTACGGGATCCCGAACACTTCCTCGAACAGGGTGAGTCCCGCCTGCACCGTCGCGATCATCTCCTCGGCGTCGAGATGGTCGGCGAGACCCGCGCGCCCGTAGACACGTGCGGGCACGTCACCCTTGGAGGACCTCAGGGTCCCGCCGGCCGATGCGTACGTCCCGGCGACCACGGCCGCCACGTAGCAGGGGAGAGGGACGGTCGGGGCGAAGACCCAGCGGTTCGCGTCCGCACCCTCCACGCCCTCGGGCTCGGGGGTGGGGGAGTTGGAGATGACGGTCCAGGCGCTCGGCGCGGTGACGGTGAAGGCGAAGGTGCCCTTGATGTCCGGCTGGTCGAAGCACGCGAACGCACGCCGCGCATCGTCCGCCGCGAACTGGCTGTACAGGTAGGTGCTGCCGTCCTCGGGATCCACGAACCGGTGGATGCCCTGACCGTCGGTGCGATAGTCGCAGTCGGCCTCGACGGTGACGGTGGTGGGCCCGTCGAGGTCCGTGAGGGCGATCCGCCCGTCCCCGTAGGCCTCGGAGACGCTCGCGGGCCGGCCGTTCACCTCGATGCGGTGGACGCGTCCCACGAGGTCGAGGAAGGTCGTGGTGCCCGGCGCGGCCTCGAAGGACACCGTCGTGACCGAGCGGAAGGTGTCGCCCGGCGGCGTGAAGTCCAGGTGCACCTCGTATGCGGCGGCGCCGATTCTGCGGGCGCGGGTGACTGCTTCTTCGCGAGTGAGCATGTCCTCAGTTTTTCACGCTTGGACGTGGCGCGTGCTCACGTGCGACGGGCAGGCGGCGGAGTGCCCGCCCACCTGCCCGTCGCACGCGGTGGTGCTACTTGTCCTTCGCCTGGTTCTCGAGCGCGCGCCGCACGCCGTCGCGACCCTCGATGACCAGCCGCTTGAGGGCGTCGTGGGCATCCGCGTTCTCGGCGAGCCAGGCATCGGCCTTGTCCTGGAGATCGTCCACGCGGCCGGCGAGCAGGACCGGGTACAGGCCCTCGATCAGCCCGGTCGCCATCTCGTTGGTCTTGTCGTTGTAGATGCGCCGGATCGACGCGAAGTACTCGTCGACATAGGGCTCGAGCAGCGACGTGTCGTTGACGTGCATGAACCCGGCGGTCGCGGAGAACTGCAGCGCGTTCGGCATGTCCTTGTCCGCGTTGACCAGCGAGTCCCAGGCACGGCGCTTGTCCTCCGGCGTCGCCATGGCGGCCCGGGCGTGCGCCGCACGGCGCTGCCCCGATGCGGTCGCGTCCCTGGCCAGCTGCAGCTCGATCGCGTACTCATTGGCACGGCCGCCCACAGCGAGGCCGATCAGCAGGTCCCATGCCAGGTCGGAGTCGATGTCCAGACCGCCCAAGCTCAACTTGCCGTCCAACAGGCCCTGGAGGTTGTCGAGTTGGATGTCGGTGCAGGCGAGCGATGCGAATGCGCGCACGAACTGGAGCTGGTGGTCCGAGCCCGGCTCGGACTCGATCGCGAGCAGCCACAGCGCCTCCGCGGTCTCGCTGCAGGTCTCCTCCGCGTGGTCGGGGTGGACGTAGAGGGACAGCGCGGTGGCGAGCTGGCGCAGCAGCACCATCACCGTCGTCGACTGGGACTCGTGCGCGATGTTGCTGAGGACCAGGTCCACGAACTGGCGGGCGGGCATCTCGCCGTCGCGGGTCATGTCCCACGCGGCGGTGAGCACCATTGAGCGGGCGAGCGGGTCGGAGAATCCGCTCACGTGCTCCACGGCAGTGGCGAGCGACTGCTCGTCCAGACGGACCTTCGCGTAGGCCAGGTCCTCGTCGTTGACGAGGATCAGTGCGGGGCGGTGGTTGCCCACGAGCTCCGGGATGTCGGTGCGCGGCCCACTGATGTCGGTCTCGACGAACATGGTGCGCTCGAGCCGCGTCTCACCGGAATCCGAGACCACGACGTCGTACCCGCCGATGCCGATGCGGTGCGGCCGGTAGGTGGGCCACTCCTTGGGGACCTCCTGGATGACGGCGAAGGCCGCGATGTCGTCGTGAGTGTCGACCTCGATCTGGGGCCGCAGGGTGGTGATGCCCGCCTTCTGGAGCCACGCCTCCGACCACGCGGACAGGTCCCGGCCCGAGGTGGCCTCGAGCTCGACCAGCAGGTCGCTGAGCGTGGTGTTGGAGTGGTGGTGCTTGCGGAAGTACTCGGCGACGCCGGCGAAGAACTCGTCCTGGCCCACCCACGCCGCGAGCTGCTTGAGCACCGAGGCGCCCTTCGCGTACGTGATGCCGTCGAAGTTCACCTCGACGTCCTCGAGGTCGGCGATGTCGGCCATGATCGGGTGGGTCGAGGGCAGCTGGTCCTGGCGCGCGGCCCACGTCTTCTCGAGAGAGTTGAACGTGACCCAGTTGTCCTTCCACTTGGTGGTCTCGACCGTCGCGACCGTGGAGACGTACTCCGCGAAGGACTCGTTGAGCCACAGGTCGTTCCACCACTTCATGGTGACCAGGTCGCCGAACCACATGTGCGCGAGCTCGTGCAGCACGGTGACGGTGCGGCGCTCGATGCGGGCCTCAGCGGCCTTGGAGCGGAACACGTAGTCCTCGAGGAACGTCACGCAGCCCGCGTTCTCCATGGCGCCCGCGTTGAACTCGGGCACGAAGATCTGGTCGTACTTCTCGAACGGGTAGTCCATCTGGAACTTGTCCTCGTAGAACGTGAAGCCCGCCTGGGCGTCGCCCCGGATCACGTCCGCATCGAGGAACTCCGCGAGGGCCTCCCGGCAGTACACATCAGCCCCGATGGTGCCCTTGCGGGACTCGATCGTGCCCGCGACCCGGTGGTAGGGGCCGGCGACGATGGCGGTCACGTAGCAGGGCAGGCGCGTGGTCTCGGAGAATTCCCAGCGGGCCTTTCCTCGGGTCTGGCCGGCGATCGCGACCTCGCCGTCCACCGATTCCTTCTCCCCGGGGTTGTTGCTCAGCACGTGCCAGTGCTCGGGGGCGATCACCGAGAACGTGAAGGCGGCCTTCAGGTCGGGCTGCTCGAACACGGCGTAGACGCGGCGCGTGTCGGCGACCTCGAACTGGCTGTAGAGGTAGACCTCGCCGTCCTCGGGGTCGATGAAACGGTGCAGGCCCTCGCCCGTGTTCATGTAGGCGCAGTCGGCCACCACGGTCAGCTCGTTGTCGGCCTGCAGGTCCGGCAGCGCGATGCGGCTGTCCGCGAAGTGCTCCGCGGGGTCGAGCTCCACGCCGTTGAGCGTGATGCGGTGCACCGTCGGTGCGATGAGGTCGATGAACGTCGCTTCCCCGGGGGTGGCGGAGAAGCGCACGGTGGACGTCGAGCGGAAGGTGTCCTCGGATGTGGTGAGGTCCAGCTCGACGGCGTAGGTCTCGGTGGAGATGATGGCGGCGCGGGCCTCGGCCTCTGCGCGCGTGAGGTTCGTACCAGGCATGCGCCGATTCTGTCATGACTGGCTGACATGCGACGGCCCACACGGAGCGCCGCTGACGGGCGCCGTCGGGTCAGTCGGGACCGGCCTCGTGCAAGGAGCGCCCCAACAGGTTGCCGGCACGCTCTCCCGTGACCGCGGGCATGAAGAGGTATCCCTGGCCCGTGGCGCAGCCGAGCTCGCGGAGCAGAGCGAGCTGCGCCTCGGTCTCGACGCCTTCCGCGACCACCGCGAGCCCGAGCGCCCCGCCCATCTTGACGAGCGAGGAGATCAGCTCGGAGCTGTTGTCCGCGCTCGACAGAGACTGGATGAATGTCTGGTCGATCTTGAAGGCCTCGACCGGAAACCGGTGGAGCGTCTCGAGCGAGGAGTATCCCGTGCCGAAGTCATCGATGTGGAGCGCGAGCCCGGCGTCGTGAAGCTTGTGCATGATGCGCAGCGCGATCTCGGGACGGCGCATCAGCACGCTTTCGGTGATGTCGAGAGTGAGGAGGCTCGGCGAGAGGCCGTAGCGCTCGAGGGTCGAGAGCACTCGGCTGAGGAGATTCTGACTCCAGAACTCCTTGTCGGAGATATTCACGCTCACGTTCGCGGCTCGCGGCGCCCATTCGGCGAGCTGACGGCAGACCTCGTCAAGCACCCAGTGACCGAGCTCGATGATGAGCGACGTCTCCTCGATGTCGGCAAGGAACTCGGAGGGTTCGATCAGTCCGCGGGTGGGGTGATTCCAGCGCACCAGCGCCTCGAAGCGATCCGTCCGGCCGGTGTCCAGGTTGACGATCGGCTGATAGTGCACCTCGAACTGGCCCTCACGCAGCCCCAGCAGCACCTCCTCGGCGAGGCGCGCCCGGCGCACCGCGCTCGCATGCATCAGAGAGTCGAAATAGGCCACCGACCCCGGCTCCGCCGACTTCGCGTTGTACATCGCGGCGTCGGCATCGCGCAGCACCTCGTCCGCCGAGTCGTACTCGACCTCGCTCGACGCGATCCCGATGCTCGCCCGCGTGACGATCTCGTGTCCGCCGACGAGGCGCACCTTGTCCAGCGCGGACTGCAGCCGGCGCGCTGCGTCGATGGCCCCGCCGGTACTCGTGTCCGCGAGCAGCACGACGAACTCGTCCCCGCCGAATCGGGCCGCAGTGTCGACGTCCCGGCACGTGGCTGAGATCTCGGACGCGACCTGGGTCAGCACGCGGTCGCCCATCTGGTGCCCCAGCGAGTCGTTGATGAGCTTGAAGCCGTCCAGATCCAGGAAGAGCACGGCGAACGGGGTTGCGGAACGCCGGTGCAGAGCGATGGCCTGATTGAGCTGCTCGATGAGCAGCTGGCGGTTCGGCAGGCCCGTGAGCGAGTCGAACAGCGCGCTCCTGCGGACCTCCTCCTGCCGTCGCTGAGACTCGAGGGCCGCGCACAGCAGCGCCGCCCAGTGCTGGAAGGTGTCGCGCACGGCGGTCGGGTCGACCTCGACCACGACGGCGAGCAGTCCCCAGTCCTGCTCCTCGGTGCACACCGGCACCACGAGGCACACCTCGCGGTCCGCGGCCGAGGCGCGGGACACCAGCGCCTCCGGGGGGAAGCTCTGGGCCGCCAGCTCGGTGCCGACCAGGTCCAGGGGCGCGCCGGATCGGTCGTATTCGCCGACGATCATCAGCTCGCCAGGGGTGGGGGCGTCCGCCCACAGGCCCAGCAGCCCGGCCTTGACGTGGGTGCCCCGGAGCCAGCCGAGGTCGCGTGGGTCCGACACTTCCGTCTCGAGCAGGCCGGCGTCGACGACGTACTGCTCGGTGATCGCGGCATCGGTCCGCTCCGCCTGGAGCTGAGAGGCCCGTGCATGCGCCTTCCACAGCGCGGACGCGATTCTGACCGAGGCCGGAGACGCCACGTCGCCTGGCGCGGTGGACCACAGCCCCGCGCGCCGGGCCGCTGTCGTCATGGCGTCCATGAACCGCCGCAACGTGTCAGGACGGGACACGACCTGGCGCAGCGACGCGGTGAACTCGGTGATCTGCGCGGCCGTCACGTCGTCGCCGAGCTCCAGCAGTCGAGCCGTGTCGCGCACGCACGCGTCGATCGCCTCCCGAGCGGGCGCATCGGCCCGCTCGACGCCGGTCAGCAGCTCGTGTTCGAGCGCAGCACGGACGCCGGCGTCCAGGGTCGCGGTGAGTGCCGCGGGAGACTGGCCCGCACCACCATCGTGAGAGTGGACGTCCGCTTCGCAGCCGCACGACTCGCGCACCATGAGCACCGCCGAGCCCGGCGTGACGGTCTCGTTCGGCCCGCTGTCGCCGCTCACGTGCGTGAGGAGCAGGCGGCCCGCGAGGGCGCCCACGCGATCGAACCGCGGGTCGATGCTCGTCAGCGAGGGAGTGGAGAACGTGCCGGCCGCAGTGTTGTCGAAGGCCACGAACGCGAGGTCGCGCGGGAGGGTCAGCCCCGCGTCGGTCAGCGCGCCCATGAGACCGATCGCGTTGCGATCAGTCCCGACCACGAGGGCCGTGGGCCGGACCGGGGATGCGAGCACGGCGTCGGCGGCGACGGCGCCGCCTGCCTCGCCGTTCTCTGGAGTCACGAACGTCAGGTCCGGGTCGGCCGGGAGGCCGTGCGCCGACATCGCGTCGCGATATGCGTCGAACCGGTCGCGGATGTCCCGCTGCGCGAGGTTGCCCGCGAAGCCGATCCGGGTGTGCCCGTGCGCGACCAGATGATCGACCGCGGTGACGATGCCCTGCCGGTTGTCCGGCCGCGCCACCGGTGCCTCGAAGCCGCCCATCTGGGTGCTCGACAGCAGCACGACCGACTTGCCGGCCTCGCGAGCGCGCGTGAGGTAGTCCTCGCCGGCGGCGGTCGTGACCGAGACGATCCCGTCGATGTCCGACCACGCGACGGGAGTGGAGAACTCGCCCGCCTCGCCGGCCTCGTCGCGAGGAGAGTGCTTCTGCCTGGTCTCCACCACGATGAGCCGTCCGTCGGCGCCGACGATCTCCCTGGCCAGGCCCGGGAGCACGCTGCCGAAGAAGTCCCCGCCGAGGCTGGGGGTGAGGACCAGAGCCGTGAGCGGGCGCGTCATGCTCCCCCGCCCTTGGCGCGTGACAGTCTCAGCATGTCGCCCCTTCATTGTGGCGTGGTGACGCATCGTGCATGCTATCCGCGGCACCTCTCGCGAGGCGTGGATAACGATTTAGTGAAACGCCCAGACTAGTCCACGCGCACCGCCTGAGTCCGCACATCGCCTCGTGCATCGGTCCGTAGAATACTCCGATGACCCGATCCGACGCTGCGGGGCAGCGCCGCCGTCGGATGGTGGACCTCGCCCCCCTGAGAGCCAGCCCCGCATTCGCGCGCCTGTGGATCGGCGGCGTCGTCGCGGGCATCGGCTCGCAGATGTCGATCGTCGCGGTCGGTCTGCAGATCTACGAGATCACCGAGTCGACATTCGCCGTGGGCCTCGTGGGCGGCATCGCCCTGCTGCCGATGATCGTGGCCGGCCTGTGGGGCGGCATGCTCGCGGACGTGTTCGACCGCCGCCGGCTGCTCATCGCCTCGTCCCTGATCGCGTGGTTGTCCGTCCTTGGCCTGGTGGCGCTGTCGACGTGGGACGCGATCCTGAGCTCCGGTCCGGGCGCCGCCCACGCGCCCGTGTGGCCGTTCTACCTGGTCACCACCATCAATGCGGTCGCCGCGACCATCTCGGGCGCCACCCGCGGATCCGTCGTGGGGCGCATCCTCCCGCCCGAGCTGATCTCCCGTGCCACGGCGTTGAACGGCATCGGCTTCGGCACCCAGCTGACGGTCGGGCCCGCGCTCGCCGGCGTGCTCGCGGCCAGCGTCGGCCTGCCGTGGACCTTCGTCGTGGACGCGGCGCTGTTCACGGTGGGCTTCCTGGGCGTGTGGATGCTGCCGTCGCTGCCGCGACTGGGAGAGCGAGTCGAGGCGGGCTGGGGTCAGGTGCGTGCGGGGCTGGGGTTCCTGAAGCGCAGCCCCAACATCCGCATGAGCTTCATCGTCGACATCGTCGCGATGACCTTCGCCCGCCCCTACGTGCTGTTCCCGGCACTCGGAGCGACGGTGGTGGGCGGCGGCGCCCTCACCGTCGGCGCACTGACTGCTGCGGGCGCGGTCGGCACGATCCTCGTGAGCCTGTTCTCGGGGCCCGTTGCGCACATCCACCGCCACGGCGTGGCGATCGCGCGCGCGATCACGGTGTTCGGGGCGTTCGCGCTGCTGTTCGGAGCCGGCACTCTCGCGATGACCGTCATCGATCACGATGCTGAGCCGGGATGGTCCGGCATCTATTGGCCCGCACTGATCCTCCTCGGCGTCGCGATGGCCGGCATGGGGGCGTCGGACGAGGTCAGCGCGATCTTCCGTCAGACCATGATCATCAAGGCCGCCCCGGACGAGATGCGCGGCCGGCTCCAGGGCATCTTCGTCGTGGTCGTCACGGGTGGCCCGCGGATCGGCGACATGTACGCCGGAATCCTCGCGACCGCCGTCGCGCTGTGGTGCCCGCCGCTCGTCGGCGGCCTCGCGATCATCGGTCTCATCGCGGTGCTGACGCGCCTGCGGCGCTCGCGAGACGGGCAGTCCTTCCGCGACTACGACGACCGTCACCCGGTCGCGTAGCCGCTCCGGCAATGCGGCCGATGCGCCAGCGGGCTGACCTCGCGCGGTGAGTGGGCTACTCGCTCGGCTTGGTCGCCAGGTAGATGGTCGCCGTGGCGTCGCGGCCCTGCAGCGGGTTGTGGAACGTGATGACCTCGGCCTCGACGTCCACGAACACCTGCTCGAGGATCGCGACGTACTCGGCGTCCGGCGGGTCGTTGGACCACATCGCGTAGACGCCGCCGGGCGAGATGCGGGAGGCGACGGCGCGCATGCCCTCGACGCCGTAGAAGCCGGCGCTGCCGTCGTCCAGCACGTGCTGCGGGGAGTGGTCGATGTCCAGCAGCACCGCGTCGAAGGTGCGCGCGGCGTCAGCCGGGTCGTATCCGCCCTCGTGACTCATCGCGAAGAAGTCGCCCTGCACGAACCGGCACCGCGCATCGGCCGTCAGCACCGGTCCCAGGGGCACCAGCCCCTGCTCGTGCCACTCGATCACCGGCTCCAAGAGCTCCACGACTGCCATGTCCCGCACGGCAGAGTGCTCGAGGGCGCTCGCGGCGGTGTAGCCGAGCCCCAGGCCGCCCACCACGACGTCCACCGGGCGGTCGCCCCGCTCGTGGTCACTCAGCCGCGCGAGACCGCGGTGCGCGAGCGCCTCTTCGGCGACCGTGAACTGGCTCGACATCAACCACTCGTCGTTCAGCTTGACCTCGAACACGTCCACGCGCGTCACCGGGTCCAGGCGCCGGCGCAGGCTCACCTCGCCGATGGGCGTGGGGCCCCAGCCGAGCTCCTCGAATCGTGCGCTCATCGGCGGTCTCCTTGCGGTGGGTCGGTGTCGTGGGCGAATCCCGCCTGTCGCCACGCCTCGTAGGTCACCAGCGCCGCCGAATTCGACAGGTTGAGCGAGCGCCGGCCGGGCAGCATGGGGATGCGCACGCGGTCGGTGACTCGCGGGTGCGCCATGGCCTCCTCCGGCAGGCCGGTGGGCTCGGGGCCGAACAGCAGCACGTCGTCCGGTCGGTAGGCGATGTCCGAGTAGACCGTCGTGGCGTGCGCGGTGAAGGCGAACACCCGCGCGCCCGGCATCGCCACGAGAAGATCGTCGAAGGACGGGTGCACGGTGACTGTCGCGAGGTCGTGATAGTCGAGTCCTGCGCGCTTGAGCTTGGGCTCGGACAGGTCGAAGCCCAGCGGCTCGATCAGGTGCAGGTGAGAGCCCGTCACCGCCGAGAGTCGGATCGCGGCGCCGGTGTTCTCCGGGATGCGCGGCTCGTAGAAGGCGACGTGGGGCGCGGCGGACATGCCGTCCATCATCCCAGGCCGCCGAGGGGCGCACGCGCGCCCTTCACGCGTCGTCGACGACGATCCCCAGATGGGAGGCCAGCATCGGTGCGAGATCGAGCAGCTGCTGCTGGGACACCGCGGCTCCCCGCAGCGCCTGCGGGTCGTCCAGGCCGGCGAAGTCGAGACCGCGCATATCGACGTCGGTCATGGTCGCGCGGCGGACGGTCAGCGTGCGCACGCGGCAGCCCACGAACGCGACGCGCGTGAGCGCGGCGTCCATGAGGTCCAGGTCGTCGAACACGCAATCCTCGAAGGCGACGTCCGTGAGCTGCGTCCCCCGGAGATTCAGGTAGCCGAACTTGCATCCCGTGACGACGGACTCCGTCCACTCGCCGCTGTGCACTTCTGCAGCGCCGATGCGCGAGCGGCTGATCTCGCAGCGTCGCCATCTGCTTGCGGGCGCGTTCAGCGACGCGGCGGCGAGGGACTCGGCGCGACAGCCCGTGAACTCCACGCCGTGCAGCGTCGCCTCGCCGAGCCCGGCGCGGCTCAGATCGCAGTCCGTGAATGCGGCGTCGGTGAGGTCGCGATCGCCGAAGTCGAGCCCGGAGAGGTCGAGATCGTCGTATCGCGGTCCCTCGTCGAGGTCGTAGGCATCGGCGCGCATCACGTGCGCCAGGGACACCGCCTCCGGGCGCGGAGCGGCGATCGGGAGGGACATGGCGCCACTGTAGGTTGCGGCGGGTCGAGCTGGTGCTAGCGAATGGGGCGCAGCTTGGGCGAGTTCACGATCGCCACGAAGTGTCCGGCGAGCACGAACGGCGTCAGCACGACCAGCGCGATCAGGGTCCACCACAGCACGGGGGCGCCCACCAGCGTCTGCACGAGCGCCGCCACCAGGATGACGTGCGTCATCTCGACCGAGTGGTACACACGGTGGAGCGGCACCAGGTTGAACGCCTTGCGGGCGAGCCGCAGCAGCGGACGGCCGATCTCGCGGGCCTCGTGAGAATCGGGCACGTTCGGCATGCCGACCGCCCCACGGGCCACGTGCACCGCGTCGTTGAGGACCTTGTTCATCAGCACCATGGCACCCAGCAGGGCGCCGAGGGCGAGCGGCATGGCGTCGCCCATCGAGATGGCGAGCGAGGCGCCCAAGGCGATGGGGATGCCTCCCTCGGTCGTGTAGTGCGCGATCTTGTCGAGGAACACTCCGCGAGGACCAGAGGTGCCGCGCACCCGCGCGACCTCGCCGTCGGAGGCGTCGACGAGCATCTGCAGCTGAGCGAAGACCGCGGCCAGCAGGGGTCCCGCGATCGAGGGGATGAGCAGCGACAGCGCGGCCATCCACCCGGTGACGATGACGCCCACTGTGACGGCATCGGCGCTCAGGCCGGCGGCCAGGAATCGCTGGGTCAGGCGCGGGGACACCTTGCGCCAGTACAGCGAGGCGCTCCAGTGCTCGGCCATCGCGCGGCCCCGGATCGCGGGAGGCTGACCGACGGAGCGAATCACGTCCACGGGGACATCCAGGCGCGGCGAAGCGTCGCGCATGACGCGCCCGTTCTCGTGCACCGGTATGTCAATCCCCATTTGCCCATTTTATCAGCGCGTTCACCTTCTGTTAAGCCCCGCGTCACCGGCTGTTTGCCAGGGCCCACGCGCACTCTCGACGCAAAGTCGGCCCCGCGACGCGCATTACGCTGACGAGCATGAGCATCTCCCCGCCGCCCGGATCGCGCCGCGCCGCGCTCGGCGGGGTCGGCCACGGTCGTGGAACGGCGGGCCGGGACGAGTCCGCGCTCAAGGCGGCGAACGCCCAGGCCCCCGACATCCCCGACCTGTGGCACCGCGTCGCCGCGCTGTTCTCGCCGTACCGGACCCAGCTGGGGCTGACGGCCGTGCTCGTAGTCGTGACCGCATCGGCCGGAGTGATCCCGCCGCTGATCATCGAGCGGATCTTCGACGATGCCCTGTTCCCGGAGGGCGCTGCCGCCCCCAACCTTTCGCTGCTGGTCGAGCTCGTCGGGATCATCATCGCGATCTTTCTCGCGGTGGCGGCCCTCGGCGTGTGGCAGACCTACGTCACGGCGTCGGTGGGCAACAGGGTCACCGGCGACCTGCGCACGCGGCTGTTCGACAAGCTCCAGTCCATGGACCTCGCGTTCTTCACGCGCACCAAGACGGGTGTGATCCAGTCCCGCCTGCAGAACGACGTGGGCGGCGTGTCCGGGGTGCTCACCACCTTCGTGTCGAGCATCGTCGGCAACTCGGTGACGGTGCTCGCGTCGCTCGTGGCGATGATCCTGCTCGACTGGCGGCTCACGCTCATCGCCGTGGTGCTGATGCCCGCGCTCGTGATGGTGCAGCGGCGCGTGGGCCAGATCCGGGCGCGACTGGCCGCGCGCACGCAGGAGTCGCTGTCCGAGATGACCGCGATCACCCAGGAGACGCTGTCGGTGAGCGGGATCCTGCTGTCCAAGGTCTACAACCGGCAGCGGCTCGAGTCGCAGCGCTACGGCGCCGAGAACGACAACCAGATCGATCTGCAGGTGCGGCTGTCGATGTCGGGGCAGTGGTTCTTCGGCCTCGTCACGGTGATCATGAGCTCGGTCCCCGCCGTGATCTACCTCGCGGCCGGCGTGCTGATCGCGCGCGCCGCCGATCAGGGCGCCGAGCCCGCCATCACCGCCGGCACCGTGGTCGCGTTCACCGCGATCCAGGCGCGGCTGCTGTTCCCGCTCATGGCGCTCATGCGCGTCGCTCTCGAGGTGCAGACCTCGCGCGCGCTGTTCGCGCGCATCTTCGAGTACCTGGACCTGCAGCCCGCGATCGTGGATGCGGCCGATGCGCGGGACGCCGCGGACGGGCCCGGCCCCTTGGGCCGGGTGGAGTTCCGCGACGTCACCTTCCGCTACCCGGACGCGGCGGCCGATGCGGTCCCCACCTTGGACGGCGTGTCCTTCGTCGCGGAGCCCGGCAAGACGGTGGCCTTCGTGGGGCCCTCGGGTGCGGGCAAGACCACCGTGGTGTACCTCGCGGCTCGGCTGCACGAGGCGAGCTCCGGCGCGGTGCTGTTCGCGGGCTCCGACGTCCGGGAGCTCACCCACGAGTCCATCGTCGAGAAGGTGGGCGTGGTGAGCCAGGAGACCTACCTGTTCCACGCGTCGATCGCGGAGAACCTGCGCTACGCGAAGCCCGGCGCCACGGACGAGGAGCTCGTCGAGGCCTGCCGCGACGCGAACATCCACGACCAGATCCAGCGCTTCGAGCACGGGTACGACACGGTCGTGGGGGAGCGCGGCTACCGGCTGTCCGGGGGAGAGAAGCAGCGCATCGCGATCGCGCGCGTGCTGCTCAAGGACCCGCCGGTGCTGCTGCTCGACGAGGCCACCAGCGCGCTCGACACGGTGAGCGAGCGGATCGTGCAGGTGGCGCTGGACCGTGCGTCGAAGGGGCGCACCACGCTCGTGGTCGCGCACCGGCTGTCCACGATCGTCGATGCCGACGTGATCCACGTGGTCGAGGGCGGCCGCATCGTCGAGTCAGGCACGGCCGCGGAGCTCGGCGCGGCGGGCGGGCTGTTTGCCCGGCTCAAGGCCGAGCAGCGGGACTGACGAGCGCTCCCCAGCCCCCGCATCGGCCGGGCAGCGCGGCTTGCCCACTGACGGGGCGCCGCAGGGCCCGTGCGGAAGCTTCAGCCGTAGGTTCCGCACGGGCGCTCAGGCAATCGGCCAGTGCGCACGCTGCAGGACTGGGCCAAGCAAGAGGCGGGCCTGTGCCAAGCAAAAGGCGGGACCGGGCCCGTAGGCCCGATCCCGCCAGTTGTCGAGAACTTATGGGTCGACTAGTGGCCGCAGCCGCAGCTGCCGCCACAGCATCCGCCGGTGTTCTCGGCGGCGGGCGTCTCTGCACCCTTGTCGATCAGGTCGATGCTCTGCTTCTCAGCCATGCGTGACTCCTCTTGCTCGGCGACAGCCCCACCACGGGGCCTGGTTCCAGGGTAACCCCGGGCTGGACTACCAGATGCTCACGCGCTTGTCGGTGGCGAGCCACAGCTCGTCGTCTTCCGTGACGCCGAACGCGTCGTACCAGGCGGCGACATTGCGCACGATGCCGTTGACGCGGAACTCGCTCGGCGAGTGCGGGTCCATGGCCAGGCGCGTGACGAGCGCCTCGTCGCGGGTGACCATGCGCTCGGTGAGCGCATAGCCGATGAAGAACCGCTGCGTGGCCGTGAGGCCGTCGACCTCGGGGGCGTCCGCGATGGGGCCGCCCAGTGCGATCTCGTACGCCTTCAGCGCGATCTCGACGCCCGCCAGGTCGCCGATGTTCTCGCCGACCGTCAACGCGCCGTTGACCACGTGCTCGTCGCTCAGCTGCGCGGGGGAGTAGCCGTCGTACTGCTCGATGAGCAGGTGCGCGCGCTCCATGAACGCCGCGCGGTCCTCCTCGGTCCACCAGTCGTCGAGCTTGCCGCGGCCGTCGTACTTGGATCCCTGGTCGTCGAAGCCGTGACCGATTTCGTGGCCGATCACGGAGCCGATGCCGCCGTAGTTCACCGCATCGTCCGCGTCGGGGTGGAAGAACGGCGGCTGCAGGATGGCCGCGGGGAAGGCGATCTCGTTCGCGAGCGGCAGGTAGTAGGCGTTGACGGTCTGCGGCGTCATCAGCCACTCCGAGCGGTCCACGGGCTTGCCGATCTTGGACCATTCCCAGTCCTCGTCGAACGTGGACGAGGAGCGCATGTTGCCCACCAGGTCGTGAGGGGACACCTCGAGGCCGGTGAAGTCGCGCCACTTCTCGGGGTAGCCGATCTTGGGCGTGAACTGCGCGAGCTTGTCGAGGGCGCGCTGCTTGGTCGCGGGCGTCATCCAGTCGAGCTCGGTGATGGAGACCCGGTACGCCTCGATGAGGTTCGCGACCAGGCGGTCCATGTGCTGCTTGTGCGTGGGCGGGAAGTGGACCTTCACGTACTCCTTGCCCACCAGCTCGCCGGCGACGGCCTCGACGAACCCCACGCCGCGCTTCCAGCGCTCGCGCTGCTGCGTCGCGCCGGACAGCACGGTGCCGTAGAACTCGAAGTTGGCCTTGGAGAGGTCCTCCGTCAGGTAGGGGGCGCGCGAGTTCACCACGCGCCAGCGCAGGTACGACTGCCACGAGGCGACGTCGGTCTCCTCCCACAGCCGTGCGAAGGCCTCGAAGTAGCTCGGCTCGCCCGCGATGAGCAGGTCGTGCGCGGCCTCGGGCAGGTGGATCGCCTCCGCCCACGCCCGCCAGTCGAAGCCGGGCGCCTCGGTGACGAGCCGGTCGAGGGTGGTCGGGTTGTGCGTGAGCTCGGCCTCGCGGGTCTTGACGACGTCCCAGTGGTGGGCCGCCAGCGCGGTCTCGAGCGCCATGATGCCCTCGCCGCTGAAGTCGACGCCGGTCATCTCCGCCATGCGGTCGATGTGGGCCACGTAGCTCTTGCGAGTCTCCGCGTGAGAGTCCTCGCGGTAGTACGCCTCGTCGGGGAGGCCGAGTCCGAACTGCGACAGGTAGACCACGTTCTTGTCCGGGTTGTTCTTGTCCGCGAACACGTAGTAGCCGACCGCGCCGACCACACCCGTGCGCTGCAGCGCACCCATGGTGACGGCGAGCGCCGTCCTGTCCTGCGCATCGGCGATCGCCACGAGGTCCTCCTCGAGCGGCGTCGTGCCCAGCGCGTTGACACGCTCGACGTCCATGAAGCTCGCGTACAGCCCGCCGATCTGCGAGGCGGGATCCGCGGCCTCGATGATCTCGCGGGTGTGCTTCTCGGCCTCGTCCCGCAGCGTGTAGAAGCTGCCGTCGGCCGCCCGGTCATCCGGGATGACCCTCGATGCCTCCCACGGGCCGTTCACGTAGCGGAAGAAGTCGTCCTGCGGACGAACGGTCGGGGAGAATTCGGACTGGTCGATACCGGAGTGTTGAGCCATGGCCCCACCCTATGTGCGGCCGATGCGCGGGCCGGGACGGTTTCGCTGTCGGCGAGGGCGGCCGGCGCACGCCCCGGTGCCCGCAGGACGGGCGGGCGCCTGGCAGGATGGACCCATGCGCATTCACATCGCTGCCGATCATGCCGGATTCGAGCTCAAGGAGCACCTCAAGGCCCACTTCCTGGAGGCGGGCCACGCCGTAGTCGATCACGGCGCCGACGAGTACGACGCTCAGGACGACTACCCGGCGTTCTGCATCTCCGCCGCCGAGGGGGTGCGCGGTGACTCCGAGTCGCTCGGCATCGTCATCGGCGGTTCGGGCAATGGCGAGCAGCTGGCCGCGAACCGCGTGACGGGGATTCGCGCCGCGCTGATCTGGTCCGAGGAGACCGCACGGCTCGCGCGCCAGCACAACGATGCCCAGGTGGGGTCGATCGGCGCGCGCATGCACTCCCTCGAGGAGGCCACCGCGATCGCGGAGGCGTTCGTGGCAGAGCCGTTCAGCGGCGACGCCCGCCACCAGCGCCGCATCGACGCGATGACCACATACGAGAAGCGCCGCTGAGCCTCACTCGACTGACGCCTGGGCGCCCCATGAGGCGCTCAGTGCCCAGAATCGGCGATTTCGGGCACTGAGCACCTGCTAGGGCGCAACGGCGGCTAGAAGTCCCAGTTGGCGAGAGGGGCGATGGGCGACATCATCGCCACCGCGAGCTCGCGGGCCTGACCGGGCGTGTGCTCGAGGACCTGGCCGGCGGCGGCGAGCGACTCGACGCTGGTGCCCCCGAGGTAGACGGTCGACAGGTGGCGCACGTCCATGCTGAGGTCGGGCTCGGCGCCCTCGGCGCGGGTCACCTCGGCCTCCCCGTCGCTCACCACGATCCGCCAGGTGCCGGCGTTGTCCGGGACGTGCTTGTCGGTGAGCCCCACCGTCACGTCGCAGTCGTGGTAGTACTCGCGTGACTGGAGAGCCGTCGGGACGTCGAGCAGCCGCACCCACAGGTTGTCGATCACCTTGGAGCGTGCGCCGCGGGCGTCCTTGAGCTGGTGCAGCAGCGGGTCGTCGGTCGCGAGGTTCTCCGTGTACGTGGTCTCGACCAGGTCGAAGTCCGTGAGCGTCTCCCACAGCCGCTGCGACGCGGCGGGCGTGAGCGCGCCGTGCTCGCGCACCTGGC
Source organism: Demequina pilifera (assembly GCF_048814985.1). NCBI lineage: Bacteria > Bacillati > Actinomycetota > Actinomycetes > Micrococcales > Demequinaceae > Demequina > Demequina pilifera. The sequence continues at coordinate 259,757 of NZ_JBMDTW010000002.1, read as the reverse complement.
AGATGCCGTCGTGGATGCCGATGTCCGAATCGGCCTTGCGGCGGAAGAACGCGTAGCCGACGGGCTCGCCGCGGTCCTCGACGATCGCGATGCGCCACTTCTCCATGCCCTTGCGGTTGCCGATCGGGTCGGTGAAGCGCGCGTTCCGGCCCGAGCCCTCGGGGTTCAGCACCGTGCCCGGGCGGGTGAGCTTGGCCTGCAGGTCGGCGACCAGCTGGTCGTGCTTGTCGAAGTCGGCGCGCTCGAGGCGCACGTTCAGCTCGTCGGCTCCCTCGACCTTCCACATGCGCGGGCCGCGCGGGATGGACGCCTTGACCGTCTGGGCTCCCATGCCGTAGCCGAAGCGCGCGTAGATCTCGGCCTCCATCGCGTACAGCGAGCTCACGGCCTCGCCGCGCTCGAGGCATCGGCGGAAGTGGTCGTGCATCATCTCGGTCATGAGGCCGCGGCGGCGGTGCGACGGATGGACGCCGAGCCACGACAGTCCGGCAGTCGGCACGCGCCGGCCCCCCGGCGTGATCATGTCGGTGCCGAAGCTCGCGTGGACCGCGGCGATCTCGCCCACGTCGCCGCGGCGCTCGTCGGTGACCTCGAGGCCTCGCGCCCGCTCGACGGGAAGCGCATCGATGTAGTCCTGGCGGTCATCGATGAGCCACTCGCCGACGAAGGCCCATTGCACCACCTGGAAGAACTCGTCGAGGCGTGCCTCGGGGACGGTGATGGACTGGTAACCCTCTGCCTTCTTCATGGTCCTAGGTTTCCAGGTTTCTGCCCCGTCCCCAAACCGTGGGGGTGATGGGGGGCGGGGGAATCCCGCGGCCGGGGTGCGAAAGGGCGCTAGAAGCCGAAGTTGGCGAGGGGTTTGACGTCGGATGCCATCGCGCTCGACAGCTCCGCGGCGGTTCCCGGCGTCCGCTCGTCGGCGAGCCGTGCGCGGACCAGCTCCATCACAGTGGTGCCACCCAGATACACGGCGCCGAGCTCCTGGATGTCGAGTCGCAGGTCGGCCGATGCGGGGTCCGTGGTGTCGTCTCGAGTCACGCTCGCCTCGCCCGCAGCGACGTGCACCCTCCACACGCCCGCATTGTGAGGGAGGAAGGCATCGTCGATCTGCACGGTGACGTCGCAGTCCGCGGCGTAGCCGCGCGCCTCGAGCGCCTCGGACACGTCGAGAATGCGCACCCAGAGGTTGTCGGCGATGGTGACCTTCGCGGAACGGAAGTCCTTGAGCCTCAGCAGCAGGGGATCGTCCAGGGCGAACTTTCCGGCGTGAGTGGACGACATGAGGTCGAAGTCGGCGAGCACGCCCCACAGCCGCATGGTCGCCGCGGCGTCGAGAGCGCCCCACGCACGCACCCTGACCTTGCCATCCGGTCCCGAGTCTGCCCAGTCCTGCTTGCGTTGGAACAGCGCCCACGCCACGGGGTCGGCGCCGTCGCGCACCAAGGCGATGCGCAGCTCCTCGCTGCCCTCTCGATCGATCTCGAGGTCCATGAGGATGTCCGCGAGGGACTGCGGGGCGAGCGTGGTGACCGTGCCCGGGCGGGACATGCGGGACTGAATGGAGGCGATCGCGTCGCCGTGACGCTCGAGCGACGCGGAGTCCACCTCCACGATCAGGTCCTCGGAGCCGGGCAGCGGGCGCACCTCCGCGCCGCGGCCCAACTGCACGCGTGCCTCCGTGGCCGCCATCCCGTAGCCGAAGCGCTGGTAGATCTGCGTCTCCGCGGCGAAGAGGGTGGAGATCACCTCCCCGCGCGCGAGCGACCGGGCGAAGTGGTCGCCGATCATCGCCCGCAGCAGCCCGCGCCGGCGGTGGCCCGGGTGCACGCCGACCCAGCTCAGTCCCGAGGTCGGCACCTCGCGCCCGCCGGGCACTCGGGTGCCGAACTTGAACGAGGCGTGGACGGCCGCGAGCGTGCCCTCGGTGCCGCGCATCGGGTCGGCGACCTCGATCGCGCGGGTGCGATCCCACGGGAGGATCTCGTGGATGAAGCCCGCGTCCTTCTCCGGGACGGTGAAGGCGAAGGCAAAGGCATCGACGTGGAGGACCTCGCGCGCACGCGACTCGTCGACGGAGATGAGGCGGTATCCCTGGGGTGTGTTCACCCGACTGATTCTGTCACCGAGGTGCGACTTCGCGCCTGAGGAAACCCGCGCATCGGCGCCTGAGAGTGGGGCGCGGCCGCGGCTACTGCGCGGCGGCCTGCTCCACCGCGTCGCGCAGGCGCTCGTACTCGACCTTGATGCAGCGGTTCTGCACCACGTCGAGACCGGCGTCGAGGGCCTGCGACGCGGCGTCCTCGTGCGAGACGCCCAGCTGCATCCACAGCGCCCCGGCCCCCACCTCGATCGCATCCTCGGCGACCGGCGGGACATGTTCGGAGCGACGGAACACATCGACGATGTCGGGCACCACCGGCAGGTCCGCGAGCGAGGCGTAGAAGCCGTGGCCGCGGATCTCCTGACCCTCAGCCATCGGATTCACGAGGTAGATCTCGTACGGGGTGCGCGTCATCAGCCACGCGGCGATCGAGTAGCTGGTGCGGTGGTCGTTCGGTGACGCGCCGACCACGGCGACGGTGCGGGCGCGAGCCAGCAGCTCCACCAATGCGTCGTCGTCAGGCGCGCTCGCGCGACCGGCGGTCGGGGTGGGGCAGGCTTCGCCCGCAGGCGTTCCAGGCAGCTCGATGCTCATAGTGTCGGAAACGTACCGTTCGGCTCAGCATTCCCGAAATCGGTGGGGGAATGGCCGGCACGGGGCACCCGTTACCTGGGTGTCCCCATACGCGGAACAGATGTGAAGGAGAGTGCCATGGCGACTGAGCCCACGCCCGAGATCGGTATCAAGGAATCGGACCTGAAGTCCATCAACGCAGGACTCGGACAGGCGCTGGCGGACACGTTCACGCTGTACCTGAAGACTCAGGGCTACCACTGGAACGTCACGGGCCCGCACTTCCGTTCGTTGCACCTCATGCTCGAGGAGCAGTACAACGCGCTGTTCCTGGCGGCGGACGACCTCGCGGAGCGCATGCGCGCCCTCGGCGTCAAGGCCCCCGGGTCGATGGCGGAGATGATCGAGCTGTCGACGCTCAAGGACCACGAGCCCACGGACGACGCGATGACCATGGTCAAGAACCTGCAGCGCGACCACGAGGCGATCGCGGCGGCGATCCGGCCCCTGTCGGTGGCCGCGGACGAGGCGGGCGACGGCGCGACTGCGGACCTGTACAACGGCCGGCTCGACTTCCACGAGGAGACCGCCTGGATGCTGCGTTCGTTCGCCTCCTGACGACCGGCCGGGCCGATTTCCCGTAGAGGCAGACTCGAAACGATTGAAGCGTGACGACAGTGCCCGTGTCTTGTCTTGACCGCTTCGTAGACCTGAGACACTAGATCCGTCCCCCCCCGGGACGAGTCCCGACCCCCCTCGGGACTGACGGGCCCCCGCCGCAAGGCGGGGGCCCGTTCTCGTTTCCCGGCGCAGGCCGTGCCCCGCAGCCAGGCCGTGCCCCGCAGCGCGGTCCGCTCGCCGAGCTGCGTCCACCAACGATCGCCGCGCCCCCAGGTGACCGTCGCTCCCGCGAACGTCGACCGCCCCCACAGACGACAACAGGCCCCCCGCCATATGCGAGGGGCCTGCCGTCCATGGCGCGGCTGAGGGGCACGCCAGGTCTCTTTTGTCCGATTCTGAGGATAGGCTAGCGCCTTCGCGCGCCCAGCAACAGCGTCTGGGTCAAGAAAACCGCAGAGAATTTTCAGATGTAGTACATCGCTGGCTCTCGCTGCTCGTGAGCCGCAGCCTCCTCGGGCACCGCGTCCGGGTCCGGGTGCCGGTAGGAGTCGCCCGCGTCGATCGACGATGCCGCCGTACCCGCCTCGCGCGGGTTCGGGTGCTCCCGGATCTTCGCGGGAATCCCCACGGCGGTCGCCCCATCCGGCACGTCCTTCACCAGCACCGCGTTCGCGCCGATGCGCGCGTCGCAGCCGATGTGCACGGGGCCGAGCACCTTGGCGCCGGCGCCGATCACCACGCGGTCGCCCACGGTGGGGTGGCGCTTGCCGGGGCTCATGGTGGTGCCCCCGAGCGTCACGCCGTGGAACAGCAGCACGTCGTTGCCGATGACGGCGGTCTCGCCGATCACCACGCCCATGCCGTGGTCGATGAACACGCGCCGTCCGACCGTCGCACCGGGGTGGATCTCAATCCCGGTGCGACGGCGGGCGTGCTGCGACCACAGCCGCGCGTAGGTGAGCAGACCGCGGTTCCACAGCCAATGGGCCGCACGGTGGTGCCAGATGGCGTGGACTCCCTGGTAGGACAGCGCGATCACGATCCACGACCGCGCGGCGGGGTCGCGTCTCATGGCGGTGCGGATGTCCTCGAGCGCGAGGCTCAGGATTCCAGTGCGGTCAGACATGCGGGGACGGGCCTCTCGTGCTCTCTCAGTCCATCAGATCGGCGTAGAGCACCGAGGACAGGTAGCGCTCGCCGAAGGACGGGATGATGGTGACGATCGTCTTGCCGGCATTCTCGGGGCGCTTGGCGACCTCGATGGCCGCGTGGAGAGCGGCGCCCGACGAGATTCCCACGAGCAGGCCGTCCTTGCGGGCCGCGGCGCGGGCGGTCGCGACCGAGGTCTCGGAGTCGACGTCGATGACCTCGTCGTAGATCTCCGTGTTGAGCACCTCGGGCACGAAGTTGGCGCCGATTCCCTGGATCTTGTGCGGGCCGGGCTCGCCACCGTTGAGGATGGGGCTCTCGGCGGGCTCGACGGCGATGATCTGGATGCTGGGCTTGCGCTCCTTCAGCACCTCGCCCACACCGGTGATGGTCCCGCCGGTGCCGATTCCGGCGACGACGATGTCGACCTCGCCGTCCGTGTCGTTCCAGATCTCCTCGGCGGTGGTGCGGCGGTGGATCTCCGGGTTCGCCTCGTTCGCGAACTGGCGCGCGAGCACCGAACCGGGGCGCTCCTCGGCGATCTTGTTCGCGGCCTCGACGGCGCCCTTCATGCCCTCGGGTCCGGGGGTGAGGATGAGCTCGGCGCCGAACGCGCGCAGCAGGGCGCGGCGCTCCTTCGACATCGTCTCGGGCATGGTCAGCACGACGTTGTAGCCGCGGGCCGCGCCCACCATGGCCAGCGCGATGCCGGTGTTCCCCGACGTGGCCTCGATGATGGTGCCGCCGGGCTGCAGCGCGCCGTCCTTCTCCGCGGCGTCGACGATCGCGACGCCCAGGCGGTCCTTGACCGAGTTGGCGGGGTTGTAGAACTCGAGCTTGCCCAGCACCGTGGCTCCCGCGCCTTCGGCGAGAGCGTTGATCTTGACGAGCGGGGTGTTGCCGATGAGGGCCGTAGCGTCCTCGTAGATCTTTGCCATGGAGACTCTTCCTTTGATGGGTGGGCCCGGAAAGGGCGTGTCTGGTGGGAACAACAGAGGTGCATCGGGATTCGATACCGGGGCGAGCGCTGGCGTGTATCGAGCCCGCTCGTCGCGGGCGCGCGTCAGCGCTCTAGAGACAGCAGCAGCACATGCAGGCGCTGGGGGTCGCGCACATCAGCGGGGCGTGCGAGTACGGCGCGGAGGCGCGGTACTCGAAGCTCATCTCGCTGACCTTTCTGTGCGGACTTTCGCCAGCGTAGCGCCGATGCGCGGGCTGAGGCAAGGCGTGCCCGTCCGGCCGCGTGCGGCGGGGCGGGCACCTGCGGCGCTACTGTGACTTCAATCAGTACCTGCGACGAAGGAGGTCGGCGATGGCAGTCGCGACAGTGCACGTGGAGCGAGAGGTCGAGGCCGATCCGCGCGCCGTATGGAGCATCATCACGGACCTGGACCGCGCGCCCGAGGTGCTGACCGGCGTCGTCAAGGTCGAGCGGCTCGAGGGCGAGGGCTACGAGGTGGGCGTCAAGTGGCGCGAGACCCGGCGCATGCTCGGCAAGGAGGCAACCGAGGACATGTGGGTGGTCGCGGCCGACGAGCCGCACACCACCACCGTGAGCGCCGAGTCCAACGGCACCCGCTACTCGACGGTCTTCGTGTGCGAGCCGATCGATGGCGGCACGCGGCTGAGCGTGGACTTCGGCGGCGAGACGGTGAGCCCCACCCTGGGCCAGAAGATCGCGTGGGCGATGTTCGGGAAGATGGGGCTCAAGGCGTCCCGGAAGGCCCTGGTCCAGGATCTCGAGGACATCGCGAAGGCGGCCGAGTCGCGCTGATCCCCATCTCCGCTCCGCCTTAGCGCCCTAGTGGGCGGCCAGTGTCGGCGCTGGAGGGTTGTCGTCTCCTGGAGGACCGTGAGCGTCGGAGTCGAGGACCGCAGCGACACCAAGCCCTTCGGAGGCCGCAGTTCTACGGCTGATGTGCGCCCGCCTGTCCGGCACTCGCTGTCGCTTAGCGCAGCACCTGCCTGGGCAAATGGAGCGGGTGACGGGAATCGAACCCGCACCATCAGTTTGGAAGACTGAGGCTCTACCATTGAGCTACACCCGCGTTGCCGGGTTGAAGGGCGTGTTCACGCCTTCCCGGCGCGTACTAGAGTAGCCGAGCCCGGCCGATGCGGGTACCGCCTTCGCAACAGCGTCGCGCGGACGGGGTGTAGCGCAGCTTGGTAGCGCATCTGCTTTGGGAGCAGAGGGTCGCAGGTTCAAATCCTGTCACCCCGACTTCTGGCAGGGGGCCTCTCCTGTCGCTTTCGGCCTTGAAGCCGTGGGGGACATGTCCTGGACATCGGCAGGAGACCCCCGTCGGAGCGCGGCCCTCATCGCCACGTAGACGGTGACGGCGGCGGTGCTGAGGTTGTCCGGCGACTCGTGCGCATAGGTGCCGCAGCGTGCCTCACCGTGCGCGTCGCGCGATCCGGTATCCCAGAATGCCGCCGACGACGGCCAAGAGCGGCGCGAGGTTCCACACCAATCCCTGCGTCTCGCGTAGCCAGCCCTGCGACGCCTCCAATGCGGGAGCGATCAGCTCGTAGAGGCCGGCGCCCACGAGGAAGCCGGCCGACGCTCCCACCGCTGTTCCGACCCATGCCCGAACCGCGCGGCCGCGAGTGTGGGGTTCGGCCATGCTCACCTCCCGTGTCGCCGGTGGACGAGCACGGCGCACGGGGCGCAGCGGTGGGCGGCAGAGCGAACACGGACACGTTCCCCGCGTCTGCGCCCGCGGACGCCAACAATGAGCAGTCCGGCCTGTCGTGCTCGCGGGGACGAGGCTGCCCCCGGCCGCGCCTTCGTGAGACCCCCGGTCACGGGCAGCCGCTCGGTGTCGGTGCTCACCTGTCCGCTGCCGTGATCGAGCGCCTCGCTGTGCGCCCGCCCGCGTCCGACCTCTGTCGTGGCGGGCGAGATCGTGATGGTGCATAGTGGCTTGGACGTCGTCAGCACGGTCACAGCAGCCCCGCGGGCACAGGGGAACTCGACGGTCCTGCGCGGCGCGACCATGCTCATCTCAGAGCCGTCTTCGCCGACCGCGCTGGCGGCGGGAGCGGTCCACGTCATCGTCACTACCCCCTTGACTGCCTGTCTACACCCGGGTCATTCGGACGTCCAGTGCCTGTGGCGAGGCGGACCCTCCACTAGCCAGTTGACAGAGCGACGGCGAGCAGGATGACCAGGCCGATCACGAAGGCGCTTGTATGAATGAGCTTCGAGCTCCAACTCTCTTGCGCGGTGAACTGTGGGATCAGGTCTGCGGCGGCGATGTAGAGGAAGTTGCCAGCCGCAAACGGGATGAGTATGGCGACATCGAACGTGCCTGCAACGCCATAAGCGACCAGGCATCCGAGCAGGAACGTCAACGCTGAGGCCACGTTGTACAGCAGTGCGCGGCGGGGACTCCAGCCGCTGTGCACTAGGAGGCCGAAGTCACCCAGCTCCTGCGGAATCTCATGCGCGGCCGCGACGAGCCAGGTGACGACACCCAGTCGGATGTCGATGAGAAAGGCGCTGGCGACGGCGAGGCCGCCGATGAAGTTGTGAAGCCCGTCCGCGACGAGAACGAGGTAGCCGACAGGACGGTGCCGCCCTAGGCCGCGGTGGCAGTGGTGCCAGTGCAGGAACTGTTCCAGCACAAGGAAAGCGACGAATCCCAGGACGAGGACACCGTAGACCGACAGTTCGTTGCCCAGAGTGTCGACCGCTTCGGGGAGCATATGGAAGAGGGCGCCCCCCAGGAGAGACCCGGCCGCAAGCGCAACCAACGGCAGCACTGCCCGCTTCAGGGCACGCTCGGGGAGAAGGAGCGTCACGCTCCCCACCAGAGCCAACGCGCTCATCGCGAGCCCTGCCAGGACGATCCAGCTCAGAACAGGCATGCCCCACCTCGTTCAACGAATCCATCATCTCAGTGATGGCTGCTGCGAGGAAGGAGACGCAGCATTCGCCGGTCAATCGGCACCGACGCGACGCCATGGCGCCCTCATGTGGGGGGTGCTTCGTCATGCGTAGCGATTCTTCGCGGCATCCTTGTCACGCCATCGCTCGCGTCGCGGGACAACACCACCGCGTGAGCAAGAACGGGGTCCAGGTGCTCGGTGAGCACCTCGGCACTCATTAACTCCCGCGAGTACGGGCGATACACGGAAGCCTTCGGCGCCGGCATACGTGGCCATTGCTGCGGTGGTCAGGGGGATGGAGAGGAGGGTGGTCAAGCCGATGCGGCCGCGCGCCGCCGCGTCTGAGCGGCGCCCCCGGCCTACACCCCGCGCCCGCCGGCCGGATTCCCGGGCCAGGCGAGCGACAGGTGACGTTGATTGACACCGTCGATCGGCGAGGGCTAGCTTCTGCAAATGAAGATCGAGCGCCTCACCATGCCGCAACGGATCTCCGCAGTTGCGATTCTGGTGGTGATCCTGGCGGCCTTTCTTCCCTGGGTCTCGGTCCTGGGAGTGAGCGTGATCGGCCTCGAGGTCGACGGCGTCATGACCCTGGTGCTGGCGTTGGCCGGCGCAGTGGTGCTGGCCGTCACGACCGGCGTCGTCGGTGGTACTCGTAAGCCCGGCCGGGCGTCGCGCATCGTGCTTCTGGTGCTAGCGATCCTCGTCGCTCTGATTGGCGTGGTGGACATGAACGGCGCAGCAGCCGTCGGTCTGTATCTGACGCTGTTCGGTGGCCTGGCCTGGGTGGTCGGCGCAGTGTGGGAATTGAATTCGATGCAGAAGCCGAGAATCGCTCCGGGCGACGGTCCTCAGCACCAGGATTGACCCCGACCCTCGTGGCCCGGCCGCGCGGATGAGCAGCCGATGCGACATGATCGGTGAGTGCGCGGGCGGCGGTCCTGCACGGGTCCGCCAGCCTTGTCAGCGCGTCGTCCGCGGCCATACGATGGGGTGAGGAGCCCCGTCCGCTCTGGTCCCGGCGGGCTCGGCCTGAGCGCGCATCGAAGGGACCATCGCCATGGCGGCCACCGCTTCTCCACCGCCCCCGGGAGCACCGACCAGCGTCGCGTGGCACGCGCGTGACGCGGACAGCGTCCTGGAGTCGTGGCACAGCGACGCCACGGCAGGACTCGACGCCGACGAGGCCCGCGGCCGGCTCGAGGAGTACGGACCCAACCGCCTTCCGGAGGCCAGCCGCCGCGGTCCGCTGACTCGGGCCATCGCACAGTTCAACAATCCATTGATCCTGGTGCTGATCGTCGCGGGCGTCGTCACGCTCCTGTTGCAGCACTACCTCGACTCGGCCGTGATCTTCGGCGTGGTCGTCATCAACGCGATCATCGGCTTCATTCAGGAGGGCAAGGCCGAGAACGCCCTCGAAGCGGTGCGCGCCATGCTCGCCAGTCACGCGACAGTGCTGCGCGATGGCCGGCGTCAGCAGATAGAGGCCGCCGAGGTGGTCCCCGGCGACGTGGTGCTGCTGGAGTCCGGGGATCGGGTCCCGGCGGACCTTCGCCTGCTGCGCGTGCACAACCTGCGCATCGAGGAGTCGGCTCTGACGGGGGAGTCCGTCCCCGTCGAGAAGAGCGTCGACGCCGCCACCGAGGGGGCCAGCGTCGGAGATCGCACCTGTATCGCGTACTCCGGGACCCTCGTCGTCTACGGCCAGGCGCGCGGCGTGGTGGTCGCGACGGGGGCCGGCACCGAGATGGGACAGATCGGGGCGCTGGTCAGCGAGGCCGCGTCGTTGGCGACGCCCCTGACCAAGCGGCTCGACCAGTTCGCGCGCCAGATCACGGCATTCATCCTCCTCGTCGGCGTCGTCGCGTTCCTCTACGCGCGGTTCGCCGGCGGGTACGGGTACCTCGATGCGTTCCTGGTGGTGGTGGGCCTCGCCGTGGCGGCGATCCCCGAGGGATTGCCGGCGATCATCACGATCGTGCTCGCGATCGGCACCCGCGCCATGGCGAGCCAGCGCGCCATCGTGCGGCGGCTCCCGGCGGTGGAGACCTTGGGCTCGGTCACGGTGATCTGCTCCGACAAGACCGGCACGCTCACTCGCAACGAGATGACCGCGGTGCGGGTGATGCTCCCCGAGGGTGACGTCGCCTGCGGCGGGGTCGGCTACGCCCCCGACGGAGGGTTCTCCGACGAGCACGGCCGTGTCCAGCGGTCGGACTTCCCGGGGCTGCAGCGGCTGGCCATGGCAGGTCTGCTCTGCAATGACGCGGTGCTGCACCACCACGACGACGACTCGTGGAGCGTGGCCGGAGACCCCACCGAGGGCGCGCTGGTGACGCTGGCGATCAAGGCCGGCCTCGAACAGCGGGAGTCGCAGTCCGACTTCCCGCGGGTCGATGAGGTGCCGTTCGAGTCCGAGAACCGGTTCATGGCCACGCTGCATCACGACCACCATGGGAATGCCTTCGTGCTGCTCAAGGGCGCCCCCGAGCGCGTTCTCGACATGTGTGGGATGGCCGAGGACGAGCAGTGGCCCCAGCGCGTGCTCCGGGCCGCGGACGGGGGAGAGCGGGTGCTCGCGCTGGCCAGGGCCGACGTCGACTCCGACTCCGACAGCCTCGATCTTGACCGCCTGCCGAGTTTCGACCTGCTCGGCATGGTGGGGCTGCTCGACCCGCCGCGTCCGGAGGCCGTCGCCGCGGTCGCGGAGTGTCAGAGCGCCGGGATCACCGTCAAGATGATCACCGGAGACCACGGCGCAACCGCCGCCGCCATCGGCCGGGACCTCGGACTGCACTCCGAGAAGGTGCTCACGGGCGAGGCCATCGAGGCGATGAGCGACGACGAGCTCCAGGCCGCGGTCGCCCAGAACGACGTGATCGCACGGGCCAGTCCGGAGCACAAGATGCGCCTGATGGCCGCGTTGCAGGCCGGCGGCGATTACGTCGCGATGACCGGGGACGGCGTCAACGACGCCCCGGCGCTCAAGTCCGCGGACATCGGCGTGGCGATGGGCGACCGCGGCACCGATGCCGCGCGCGAGGCCTCCGACCTGGTGCTGACCGACGACAACTTCGCGACCATCGCACGTGCGGTCAGGCAGGGCCGCGTGGTGTTCGACAACATCAAGAAGGCCCTGCTGTTCATCCTTCCCACGAACGGCGGCGAGGCGGGGCTGATCCTGGTGGCGCTGCTGCTGGCGCAGACCATGCCCGTCACCGTCGGCCAGATTCTGTGGGTCAACATGGTCACCGCCGTCACCTTGGCGCTGGCGCTGGCGTTCGAGCCCGCCGAGCCCGGGGTGATGCGCCAGCCGCCTCGGGCGCCCAAGGAGCCCCTGATCACCCGGCCGCTCGGCGTGCGGATCGCCTATGTGAGCTTCCTGATGGCGCTCATCACTCTGGTCGCCTTCGAGTGGGAGCTCTCGCGAGGCGCCTCCATCGAGGTGGCGCGGACCACGGCGGTCAACGTGCTCGTCTTCGCCGAGATCCTCTACCTGATCAACGTCCGGCACTTCACCAAGTCCGCCCTCAACGTGGACGCCTTCACCGGCAACAGGGTCGCAGTGATCGTGATCGGGGTGCTGATCGCGCTGCAGATGGCCTTCACCTACGCGCCGCCCTTGCAGCAGGTGTTCGCCAGCGAGGGGCTCGGGTGGGCGTCCTGGGCGGTGATCCTCGGTCTGAGCGTCGCCAAGTTCCTCGCGGTCGAGGCGGAGAAGGCGTTCTGGAGACACCGCGGCGTGCGGCGCATGTAGCGCGGGGCACATGTAGCGCGCCTGCCGCGAGTGGGGCCGCGCGAGCGACAGAACAGCGGGGGCGCTCGTCCTCAGTGCTTGCGCACCGCGCGCGTGGTCTGCACCGCGACGAGCGGCAGCAGCGCCAGTGCCATCGCGACGCCCCATGCCTCGCCGGGGATGACGGCGAGCCCCAGGATGTCGCGCAGGGGCGGGAAGGTCATGGCGAAAGCGGTGAGCGACCCGACGACGGCGAGCGCCGCCCACAGCCACGGGTTGGCGCCCGCCCCCCGGAATCCCGAGCCCGATTCCGACCGCGCGTTGAAGACGGCGAGGGTCTGGGCGGCGGACATCGCGAGGAACGTCACGGTCTGGGCCTGAGCGTCGCTCAGGTCGAGCCACAGGTGTGCCGCGCCGTAGGCGGCGAAGCCCGTGGTGGCGACCAGCAGGCCGTGCAGCCCGATGCGCACGAGCACCGAGCGCGAGATCACGGCCTCGCGCGGGTCGCGCGGCGGGTCCTTCATGACGTCGCGGCGGCTCGGCTCGAGCGCCAGCGCGAACGACGGGATCACGTCGATCACCAGGTTGTTCCACAGGATCATGAGGCCGGCGAGCGGAGCGGGCCAGCCGGCGAGGACCGCGACCGTGATCACCACCACCTCGGACACGTGCCACGAGAACAGGAACTGGCCGAACCGGCGAATGTTCGCGAAGATGCGCCGGCCCTCCTGCACGGCCAGCTCGATGGTGCCGAAGTGGTCATCGAGCAGCACCACGTCGGCCGCGTCCTTGGCGACGTCCGTGCCCGAACCCATCGCGACGCCCACGTCCGCCTGGCGCAGGGCGGGCGCGTCGTTGACCCCGTCGCCGGTGACGGCGACCACCTCGCCCTGACCCTGCAGCACCTCGATGATGCGCAGCTTGTGCTCGGGGGCCACGCGAGCGAAGACCGCGTCGCCGTCCAGGTGACCGCGAAGTTCCTGGTCGCTCATGTCTGACATCTCCGCGCCCGTGACCGCGGCTTCCGCGCGGAAGCCGAGCTGCCGGCCGATCGCCGTCGCGGTGTCCGGCCGGTCCCCGGTGATCATGAGCACGCGCACCCCGGCGGAGTGCAGCACCTCGACGGCGTCGTCGACCTTCTCGCGGGGCGGATCCTGCATCGCGACCACGCCGACGGCGCGCAGCCCCTCGAACAGCGCGTCGCCGTCGCCCGAGGCGTCGCCGCGCGCGAACGCGAGGGTGCGCAGCCCCTGCGATGCCCACTCCTCGGCGGCGCGCACCAGGACCTCGTCGCGCGCGTCGTCCAGGATCACCTCCGGCGCGCCCTTGGCGTGGACGATCCCGTCGACCACCACCGCCATGCGCTTGCTCGTCGAGTCGAACGGCACCTCGTCGTCCCGGCTGGTGGACTCCCTCAACTGTCGCCAGTCGAGGCCGGCATCGCCCGCCGCCTCGAGCAGCGCCACCTCGGTGGGGTCGCCGACGGGGTCGCCGTCCGTGTCGACATCCGCGTCATTGCACAGGGCCGATGCGTGCCACAGGTGATCTTCGTCGGCACCTTCGGCGAGGCGCGCCTCGACGACGGTCATCTCGTTGCGCGTCAGCGTGCCGGTCTTGTCGGAGCACACCACCGTGGTGGAGCCGAGCGTCTCCACCGCCGGCAGCCGCCGCACCAGCGCGTTTCCCTTGGCCATGCGCCGCATGCCCACCGCCATGGTGAGCGTCGCCACCGCGGGGAGCCCCTCCGGCACCACCGCGATCGCGAGCGCCACGGCGATCTCCACCATCTCGGCGATGTCGTTCCCTCGCCACCACCCGACCAGGAACAGCACGGCTGCGCCGATCACGACGCCGATCGCGAGCCTGCTCGACAGCTGGTTGAGCCCCGCCTGCAGGGGCGCCTGGGTCTGCTCCGCAGACGATGCGAGCTCCGCGATGCGGCCCATCTCGGTGGCCGTCCCCGTCGCCACGACCACGCCCCGTCCCCGGCCGGCGAGCACGGTCGTGCCCATGTACGCCATGCAGGTGCGGTCGGCGAGGGCCACTGAACGGTCCACGGGCTCCGTCTGCTTGTCGACCCCGGCCGACTCCCCGGTGAGACCGGCCTCCTCGATCTGCAGTCCCTCGGCGTCGATGATCCGGATGTCCGCGGGCACCTGCTCGCCGGCCTCGATGCCTACGATGTCGCCCGGCACGAGCTCCGCGGCGTCGATCTCCTCGCGGCGGTTGTCGCGCTCGACCTCGGCGACGGTGCGCAGCATGTCCTTGAGGGCGGCCATGGACTTCGCGGCCTTGAACTCGGTGCCAAAGCCCACGGCGACGTTGACGATCAGCGCGACCATGATGGCGATGGCCTCGACCACCTCGCCGATCACGAGGCCGACGACGGCTGCACCCAGCAGCAACACGATCACGGCGTTGGCGATCTGGCGCCACAGCAGCACCCACCACGGGGTGCCGCCGTCGTCGCCGATCTCGTTGCGGCCCGCTCGTTCGCGGCGTCGCGACGCCTCGGTCGAGCTGAGGCCGGACTCGCCGTCGACGTCGAGGGTGGTGAGAACCTCGTCGACGGCGCGGGCATGCGCGGCGTCGACCCTGAGGTCGGCCGATGCCGTGCGCGGGATCTTGTTCACGGATGTGCTCTCGAACGTCGGTTCGCTAGGGAGAGGACTCGATCCCACGCTACTCCCGGCGCCCCGGGCGTCGCCGGGACCGAGTTCCTACCCCCGCACAGTCGCCGCGCCCCACCGGCGCGCGCGGCAGGCTAGTGAATGGCCTCCGTCGCGGCCCGCTGAATCGCGAGGCCGGCACTGTACTGATCGAGCCACGCCTCGTACCCCGCTACGTCCGCGGGGTCGGGCTGAGCGACGTCCTGCGCCGCGCCGTCGAACACGCGCTGCGCGAGGTAGTCGCCCAGCGGCATGCCGTCACCGGTGCGCCGGTACTCCGCGAGCACCGCGATTCCCCAGGCGCCACCCTCGCTTGCCGTCTCGCCCACGGTGACGGGGGCGTCGATCGCGGCCGCAAGCAGCCGCTGCGCGACCCCCGCGGTCTTGAACATGCCGCCGTGCGCGAACATCGAGTCCAGCTGGACGCCCTCGCGGTGCAGCACCCTCATCCCGAGGCTCAGCGTGCCGAACGCCGCGTACACCTGCGTGCGCATGAAGTTGGCCAGGGTGAGCCGGCTGTCGGGGGTGCGGACGAACAGCGGCCGGCCCTCGTCGAGACCCGTGATCGGCTCGCCGGACAGGTAGTTGTAGGCCAGCAGCCCGCCGCCGTCCGCCTCGCCCTCGATGGCGGCCCCGAACAGGGCCTCGAACACGGCGTCCGGTCCGCGGTCCACACCCATGGCGCTCGCGAACTCGGTGAACATGGACGCCCACGCGCCGAGTTCGCTGGCGCCGTTGTTGCAGTGCACCATCGCCACCAGATCGCCGGCGGGGGTGGTGACGATGTCGAGCTCCTCGTGCACGGAGTCGAGGGGCTTCTCCAGCACGATCATGGCGAAGATCGACGTGCCCGCGGAGATGTTGCCGGTGCGCGGCGCGACCGCGTTGGTGGCGACCATGCCGGTCCCGGCATCGCCCTCGGGCGGGCACACCGGCGCGCCGGCGGCGAGCGTGCCGGTGGGATCGAGCAGGGCGGCACCTTCAGCGGTGAGCGAGCCGGCGTCCTCTCCTGCGGACAGGACCTGGGGGAGCAGGGCCGCGACGTCGAGCCCGGACCGGCGCTCGGCGATCATGGCCTGGAATCCCTCGAGCATCGTCGCGTCGTATGTCCCGGTGGCGGGGTCGATCGGGAACACTCCCGAGGCGTCGCCCACGCCCAGCACCCGCTGGCCGGTCAGGCGCCAGTGGACGTAGCCCGCCAGGGTGGTGATGGAGTCGAGCCTGTCGACGTGCGGCTCGTCGTCGACGATCGCCTGGTAGAGGTGCGAGGCGGACCAGCGCAGGGGGAAGGCGAAGCCGAGCTTCGCGGTGAGCTCGGAGGCCGCGACGCCGGTGTTGGTGTTGCGCCAGGTGCGGAACGGCACCAGCAGCTCGCCGGAGGAGTCGAACGCGAGGTAGCCGTGCATCATCGCGGACACGCCCACCGCGCCCACGGACGTCAGTTCGGTCCCGTAGGAGGTCTTCACCGCGGCCATGAGGTCCGTGACGGCGGCGCTCAGCCCTGCCCAGATCTCCTCATCGGGGTAGGTCCACAACCGGTCCACGAACTGGTTCTCCCACTCGTGGCTGCCCGTCGCCAGGACCTCGTGTCCCGGTCCGATCAGGCACGCCTTGATGCGCGTCGAGCCCAGCTCGATCCCGAGCGACGTGCGCCCCTCGGCGATCGCTGCGGCTGCAGTGCGGTCATTTTCGGTCATCGGGTACCCACTCCTCGAAGCTTCGCCTGCGTCGACGCAGGCGTTAGATGTGAACGTCTCCCAATACTGTAGGGCCCCCGGGGCCCTGGACGCGTGTGCGCCGCGGGGGCGGCCGCGCTCGACGACCGCCCCCGCGTGCCACGCCTCAGCCTGCCGAGCGACCGCCGTCCACGACCCACACCTGTCCGGTGACGTGAGAGGCCTCATCGCTGGCCAGGAACGCCGCGACGTTCGCGGCCTCATCCGACGTCCCCACGCGGCCCTGAGGAACCTGTGCCGCGAGAGTGTCGATGAGATCCTCGCTGAGACCGGAGAGCCACGGCGTGCGGATGATCCCTGGTGCCACCGCGTTGACGCGGATCCCCTGCTTCGCGTATTCGAGGGCGGCCGTCTTGGTCATCATGACGACGGCTCCCTTCGATGTGATGTACGCGGAGGCGGATGGGGTGGCGAAGAGCCCGCCGATCGAAGCCGTGTTGACGATCGCTCCACCGCCGTCGAGCATCAGCCTGAGCCCCATGCGCTGCACCATGAACGCGCCCCGCACGTTGACCGCTTGGACCTTGTCGAACGAGTCCATCGGGTACTCGTGGCTCAGCGCCGCCACGCCGTTGACGCCCGCGTTGTTGAACAGCACATCGATGCGCCCGTATCGGTCGCGAAGCCAGGCCTCGAACGCCTCCACTGCCGCCTCGTCCGCGACATCGAGTGCGTAGCCGATCGCGCCCCCTCCGATGGCGGCGGCGACATCGTCCTGGTGCCCTGAGATGTCCGCGACCACCACCGTGGCGCCCTCGCCCGCGAGCTTCTTCGCGATTGACTCGCCCAGACCAGATGCGGCTCCGGTGACGACCGCGATCTTTCCTTCGAACGTGGGTGACATGACAGATCCTCCTCCATTGGTGGATTGATGTCATTCGAGCCAAACACCGCGACAGCGCGCCCTTGAGGGACGTTGGTCTCAGCCCTTCCCCGTGGATGCGTGAGCAGGCTCGCGCGACCCTGCCCCCGCATCGGCCGCCGTCCTGACCGCGACGCGACATCGCCCAGAGCGAACCCGTTTGGGCCCCAGCACGCACGGTGGCTAGACTCGACGGGTTGCCGAACTGCAGCATGCCCGCGTTCGGCGAGGCCATCACCCCCATTCATTGGAGCACATTCGTGACCAGCGCCATCGAGAAGATCGACGCCACGACCGTCAAGCTGACGGTCAATCTGACCGAAGAGGACATCCAGCCCTCGCTCGACCACGCCTACCAGCACATCGGCGAGCAGGTCCAGATCCCCGGCTTCCGCAAGGGCAAGGTGCCGCCGAAGATCCTCGAGCAGCGCGTGGGCAAGGGCGCCGTCATCGAGCACGCCGTCAACGACGGCCTCCCGGGCTGGTACTCGGCCGCAGTCGAGGAGCAGGGCATCCGCCCCTTCGGCCAGCCCGAGGTCGAGGTCACCAAGGTTCCCGGCTCCGAAGAGGGCGACAACAGCCTGGAGTTCACGGCCACCGTCGAGATCCGCCCCGAGGTCGAGCTGCCCAAGTCGGAGGACCTCACCCTCGAGGTCGAGCCCGTCGAGGTCTCGGACGAGGACGTGCAGGAGCGCCTGGACCAGCTCCGTGAGCGGTTCGGATCGCTGAAGACCATCGACCGCCCCGTCAAGGACGGCGACTTCGTCACGATCGACATGGCCGCCAAGCTCGACGGCCAGGACGTGGACAACGTCCAGGGCACCTCCTACCAGGTCGGTTCGGGCAACATGCTCGAGGGCCTGGACGACGCCCTGATCGGCCTGTCCGCCGACGAGGAGACCACGTTCGAGGCGCCGCTCGCCGCGGGTGAGGCCGCCGGCCAGAACGCGCTGATCACCGTCAAGGTCACGGCCGTCAAGGAGCGCGAGCTCCCCGAGGTGGACGACGACTTCGCGCAGCTCGCCTCCGAGTTCGACACCGTCGACGAGCTGAAGGACGACCTGCGCGAGCAGGCCGCCCGCATCAAGGCCAACAACCAGGCCGTCGAGGCGCGTGAGAAGCTCATCGACGCCCTCAAGGACGCCACCGACTTCGAGCTCCCCAAGAAGGTCATCGAGGCCGAGGTCCACTCGCACCTCGAGAACGAGAACCGCCTCGAGGACGACGAGCACCGCGCCGAGGTCACCGAGGAGGCTCACAACGCGCTGCGTGCGCAGATCCTCCTGGACACCCTCGCGGACGACCTCGACATCCAGGTCGAGCAGAACGAGCTCCTCGACTACCTGATGAACGCGTCGCGCCAGTACAACATGGACCCGAACGAGTTCATCCAGCAGGTCGAGAAGTCCGGCCAGATCCCCGCGATCATCGCCGAGGTCGCGCGCTCCAAGGCCACCGCCTTCGCGCTGCGCCGCACCACCATCAAGGACACCGCCGGCAACGCCGTCGACCTGTCCGCGGTGATCGGCTCGATCGAGGACGAGAAGAAGGACGACGAGATCGACGAGGACGCAGTCGCGGCAGCGGTGCAGGACGCCGCCGGCGACGACAAGTAGCCCTCAGCTCACGCACAGAAGCCCGGGCGACCAGTGGTCGCCCGGGCTTCTTGCTGTCTGCGGGGATGCGGCCGATGCGCGGGCCGGGCGGGGCGGTTCGGCCCGCCACGGCACGGATGGCCTAGGCGGCGAAGGCCTCGATCTCGATCGAGGTGCCGCCGTCGGTGCACCAGTTCGCCGGGTTGTCGCCGCCGCACTCGCTGACGAACCAGCCGAAGAACAGGAAGAAGCCGACGAGGGCGATCAGGCCAAGCACCATGACGATGTAGCTGATGATCAGGCCCGCGAGGCCGAGGCCGCCGTTGTCCGCCTGGCCCTTCTTCTCTGCGCTGCGGCCCATGTGGCCCAGGATGATGCCGCCGATCGCCGTGAACCACGTGAAGAGCCCCACGATGCCCAGCACCAATGAGGTGATGTTCATCCAGTTCTTCTCGGTACCCGGACGGGGGCCGGTGTGCACTCCGTAGGGCTGCTGATACTGGCCCTGCGCGTACTGCGGCTGGGCGTTCGGCGGCGGCGCGGCGTACTGGGGCTGGCCGTACTGAGGTTGGCCCTGCTGGGGCGCGCTCTGGGGCTGGCCCTGCGGTGGCGGCGGCGGTGCGTCGCCCCAGCCCTGCGGCTGCTGCTGCTGTCCCTGACCGTCCTCGGGGCGACGGGCGAACGGGTCGTCGGGGGTGGTGCTCATGGGTGCTCCCTGTTGTCGTAGGTGGTGCACAGTCGAGCGTATCCCCGACGTTTCGTGCCGCGCATCGTCCGCACGCCCGATGCTGCCCCGGAGGTCGTCTCAGGGAGCGTCAGTCGAACTCGGCGAGGGCGCTGGCCCAGCCCGCCGCGAGCCACATCGTGACCGCGAGGGACGCCACGCCGGCCACCAGCCCCGCGATGCCCGCCCCGGCGTACCGCGCCTCGCCTCGGCGCGAGGCGCGCGCCCCCAGGAATCCCAGGCCGATGGCGGCCACCGCCGCGCCCATGCCCACCACCGGCAGCAGCAGGCTCGCGACGCCGACGCCAGCCGCGATGATGTTCAGGACGCTTCGGTCACGGCGCTCGTCCGGATGCGTGCTCATGCCCATCGCCCCCCAAGGTGAGGATTCGAGCGTAGCCGGGCGACCGCATCGGCCGTTCACCCCGTAGCGAAAACCAGGGGGAACTGGCATGGATGAGCACCTGCCCCCGTTAGGTTTGACGCAAGACTTCATGGACGAGAGGACGAACGTGAGCGACACGATCACGGCCCGCAGCGACGCCGGAGGGATGGGTCTCAACGACTCGATCTTCAACCGGTTGCTGCGCGAGCGCATCATCTGGCTTGGCGACGAGGTTCGCGACGACAACGCGAACGCCATCTGCGCGCAGCTCATGCTGCTCGCCGCAGAGGACCCGGACAAGGACATCTACCTGTACATCAACAGCCCCGGCGGATCGATCACCGCGGGCATGGCGATCTACGACACGATGAAGTACATCAAGCCCGACGTCGCCACCGTGGCGATGGGCATGGCGGCGTCGATGGGGCAGTTCCTGCTCTCGTCGGGCGCCAAGGGCAAGCGATTCGCGACCCCGCACACGCGGGTGCTGATGCACCAGCCCTCGGGCGGCATCTACGGCACCACGACGGACGTGCGGATCGGCGCCGAGCTCATCATGCACATGAAGAAGGTGCTGTCCGAGCTGACCGCCGAGCAGACCGGCAAGACGGTCGAGCAGATCACCAAGGACGCGGACCGCGACCGCTGGTTCACCGCTCAGGAGGCCCTCGAGTACGGCTTCGTCGACAAGGTGATCACGCACGCGTCCGACGCCGGCGACGAGTCGCAGGGAGGCAAGTCATGAGCGAGATCCACCAGGCCATTCAGGCCGCTGGCCGCACCGGCGGCTACGGCGGCACCGCCCCCGCCGGCCCCGATTCGCGCTACATCCTGCCCAGCTTCGAGGAGCGCACGGCCTACGGCTTCAAGCGTCAGGACCCGTACGCGAAGCTGTTCGAGGACCGCATCATCTTCCTGGGCGTGCAGATCGACGACGCCTCGGCGGACGACGTGATGGCGCAGCTGCTCGTGCTCGAGTCCCAGGACCCGGACCGCGACATCACGCTGTACATCAACTCGCCCGGTGGCTCGCAGACCGCGCTCACCGCGATCTACGACACCATGCAGTACATCAAGCCGCAGGTGCAGACGGTGTGCCTGGGTCAGGCCGCCTCCGCCGCGGCCGTGCTGCTCGCGGCGGGATCGCCCGGCAAGCGCCTGGCACTTCCCAACGCCCGCGTGATGATCCACCAGCCGCGCATCGAGGGCGGCGCGCGTGCGCAGGCCTCGGACATCGAGATCTACGCCGAAGAGATGGTGCGCATGCGCGAGTGGCTCGAGTACACGCTCGCCAAGCACACCGGGCAGACCGAAGAGAAGGTCCGCGACGACATCGAGCGCGACCGGTTCCTGTCCGCCCAGGACGCCAAGGACTACGGCCTGGTCGACCAGGTGCTCGACTCCCGCAAGGGCGTCGACACGGCGGCGCCCAGCGACCGCGCCTCCGGCCCGGTGATCGGCTCGTCCTCGAACCCGGGCGGTCCGCCCGTCGCGGACCCCGACGGACCCGAGACCAACCCCGACGGACCGGCGTAACCCGCCGCCTCCCAGCGCAATCACGGCCGTCCCCGATTCGTCGGGGGCGGCCGTTTGCCGTGTATGCACCCATCCGCCCGCCCGCCCCATGCGAACCCCGGGTGAGGCTCGCGGCATGCCCAGCGACCGCATCGGCCGTAGGCGAACGCGTGGGGCGGCGAGTCGGCAGGCGCGTGTCGGACAGCGTAGGTAGCCTGGACAGCAGATGGCCACGGCCAGAAGGAGGCCTTGATGACTCGACCGGCGGACAGCGGCGACCTGCTGAAGTGCTCGTTCTGTGGAAAGACGCAGAAGCAGGTGCGCAAGCTCATCGCGGGCGGTGGGGTGTACATCTGCGACGAGTGCATCGAGTTGTGCAACGAGATCATCGAGGAGGAGTTCGCGGAGGCGGCGCAGACGGAGTTCACCGAGCTGCCCAAGCCGCGCGAGATCTTCGACTTCCTGGAGCAGTACATCGTGGGCCAGGAGTCCGCCAAGCGGGCGCTGTCGGTCGCGGTGTACAACCACTACAAGCGCGTGCGCGCCGGCGAGGGGACGTCGACGGTCGCCGAGGACGGCATCGAGATCGCCAAGTCCAACGTGTTGTTCATCGGCCCCACCGGCACCGGAAAGACGTACCTGGCGCAGACCCTCGCGCGCATGCTCAATGTGCCGTTCGCCATCGCTGACGCCACCGCGCTGACGGAGGCCGGCTACGTGGGCGAGGACGTCGAGAACATCCTCCTCAAGCTGCTGCAGGCCGCCGACTACGACGTCGAGAAGGCCCAGCGCGGCATCATCTACATCGACGAGATCGACAAGGTCGCGCGCAAGGCGGAGAACCCGTCGATCACGCGCGACGTGTCCGGCGAGGGCGTGCAGCAGGCGCTGCTGAAGATCCTCGAGGGCGCGCAGGCATCCGTGCCGCCGCAGGGAGGGCGCAAGCACCCTCACCAGGAGTTCATCCAGATCGACACCACCAACGTGCTGTTCATTCTGGGCGGGGCGTTCGCCGGCCTGGAGGAGATCATCTCCTCGCGCGTGGGCCGCAAGGGCATCGGGTTCGGAGCTCAGCTCAAGGAGGCCGACAACTCGGACCTGTTCTCTCACGTCACCCCGGCGGACCTGCACAAGTTCGGGCTGATCCCCGAATTCATCGGCCGCATGCCGGTGATCGCGACCGTGACGCCGCTCAACGTCGACGCGATGGTGTCGATCCTCACCGAGCCCAAGAACGCGCTCGTCAAGCAGTACCAGCGCATGTTCGAGCTCGACAACGTGGAGCTGGAATTCGACCAGGGCGCCATCGAGGCGATCGCGGAGCAGGCTCTCGAGCGCGGCACCGGCGCGCGCGGCCTGCGCGCCATCATGGAGGAGGTCCTCCAGGGCGCGATGTTCGAGGTGCCGGGCCGGGACGACGTGGCCCGCGTGCTCGTGACTCGCGAGGTGGTGCTGGACCGGGTGACGCCGGCCTACGTCGAGCGCGAGCCGGAGCAAGAAGAAGGCGCCGCCTAACCCCCCACCCCACCCCACCCCGCCTTAGCGCGCTAGAGGGCAGTGAGTGTCGGTTTTGGCGCGGCGGACAATCCTGCAGGACGCTGAGTGTCGCTCACCGGCGGACCCGCTGGTCGCGTGCCCGCAGCACCATGTCGCGGCACCACTGCGGACGCTCGACGAGGTCGGCCGAGGCGAGCCGGATCGTCTGGATGCCGATCGCCGCGAGTTCGGCGTCGCGCCTGATGTCGCGCAACCGCTGAGAATCGGTACGGTGCCAAGTGGCGCCATCGAGTTCGACTGCCAGCCGGGAGAACGGGTCGTACATGTCCAGGCGATACGAGCGCCCGTCGCATCGGATTCGGTGTTGCCGAACGAAGGGGTCGAACTCTCGGCCGGTGAACACTGACTGTAGCCCGACCTCCTCGAGCCAACTCTCCGCTCCGCGCGCGGCGGCCTCGACTCGACTCGTCAAGCGACGCCGCTGGCGGATGCGAGGCATCGACGCGAGCACGGCACGCAGCTCAGCCACCGTCACCAGGCCTCGCGCGATGCCGCCGAAGACTGCATCGGACTGTTCGCTGGCGGTGAGATCCGCGTAACCCTGCGCAATGGCCACCGCGGCGGGGGCGACGCTGAGGTCGTTGACATGTCGCGAGGACAGCTCGTAGGTGGGACGGTGGACGCGCAGCCACGGCGGAGGACGCAGCCGGTGGGTGTCGTCCGTCGCGATGTCGATAGTCGTGGGCGGCTCGTCGAGCAGCGTCCATACGTATAGCGCGCTGGCCCCGATGAGCATGGCGCCGGGGCCGACCCACGTCAGTGCGGCATCGGCGCGAGCCTCGAACGACTCCGAGTGCTCGGCGGCCACATACACATTGGGCAGCAGACGCACGATGGTGCCGCGGTCGAGAGCCGTGCGGACTTTGCGGGGCGTGGCAAACGCCTCGAGCTCACGCCGGGTGAAGGCCTGGGGGCGAAGCGCCACGTACGAGGTGACGTCGGCGGTCGCCGCCGGATCGGGCATGGCGCGCAGGGTTCGCATGTCACCGTCGTAGCGCGGCGCGGCCACCGCACGGGGGCGCTGCGCGCCGCCACTGTGGGCGGGCGACGTGCGCCACAAGGTGGGGACGGTGGGAAACGACCGACACTCACCGTCCTGCAGGATCCCGCGCGCGCCAAAACTCGACACTGAGCGCCCACTGGGGCGCTAAGGCGGAGAGGGCAGGGGTTAGTCGGCGAAGACTACGTTCTCCGTGCGCATCACCGTGGTGTCCGCCGAGGAGCCGCCCGAGCCGTCCTCGGGGCCCTCGCCGTCGACGCTCGGATCGAGCGCCATCACCGCGTCCACGATCTGCATCTTGCGAGCACGCCCCGCAGCCATCAGGTCGGCCCTGGCCGCGAACACGGCCTGGACCTTCGCCTCCGGCACCAGCAGGTCCACGGACACCAGCTCGGTGCGCTGGGACACCTTGGCCTCCGACTTGATCTTGCGCAGCGTCGCCAGGGCCTCGCCCGCGGCGCCCACGAGCGTCATGTCGGGGGCGTCACCCGCGGCGGCACGCAGCGGATCGGCCGACGGCCACGGCGCGCGGTGCACGGATCCGGGCCGGAACCACGACCACACCTCCTCGGTCGCGAACGGCAGCACCGGCGCGAACAGGCGCAGGAACGTCTCGAGCGCGATGGTGAGCGTGGCGCGGGCCGATGCGGCCTCGGGCGAGCACTCCGCGAACGGGTCGATCGACTCGCCGGGAGCGGCGCCGTCGTACGCACGAGTCTTCACGAGCTCGAGGTAGTCGTCGCAGAACGTCCAGAACAGGGTCTCCGCGAGCTCGAGCGCCCGAGTGTGGTCGTACGCCTCGAACGCGGCGCCGGCCTTGTCCACGACGTCCGCCAGGCCGGCGAGCAGGGCGCGATCCAGCGGCTGCGTGACGGGGGAGCCGGTCGAGTCCAGCGCAGCGGGGTTCGCGTCCCCAGCGGCATTGCCGGTGAGAGCATCGGCGCCGAGAGCACCTCCCGTCACGTGCGATACGGCGCGGATGCCCTCCGCGAGCGACTCATCGGCCGCGGTGGAGATGCCGGTGGCGCCCAGCACGAACTTGGAGGCGTTGAGCACCTTCATGGCGAGGCGGCGTCCCACCTTCATCTGGCCCTCGTCGAACGCAGCGTCGGTGCCCAGTCGAGCGGACGCCGCCCAGTAGCGCACCGCGTCGGAGCCGTGCGTCTCGAGCAGCCCCATGGGGGTGACGACGTTGCCCTTGGACTTCGACATCTTCTTGCGGTCGGGATCGAGGATCCACCCGGAGATCGCGGCGTGCTTCCACGGCAGGACGCCGTGCTCGAGGTGCGAGCGCACCACGGTGGAGAACAGCCACGTGCGGATGATGTCTTGGCCCTGGGGGCGCAGGTCCATCGGGAACACCTTCGCAAAAAGCGCCGGGTCGTCACGCCACCCGCCCACGATCTGAGGGGTCAGCGAGGACGTCGCCCACGTGTCCATGATGTCCATCTCGCCCACGAAGCCGCCGGGCTGGTCGCGCTGGTCCTCGGAGAACCCCGGGGCCGTATCCACGGACGGGTCCACCGGCAGCGTGTCCTCGGCGGGCACGATCCGCTGGTCCCACACCGGCTCGCCGTCGTCGTCGAGCGGGTACCACACGGGGATCGGCACGCCGAAGAACCGCTGACGCGAGATCAGCCAGTCGCCCGTGAGGCCGTTGACCCAGTTCTCGTACCGCTTGCCCATGTGCGCGGGCACGAAGTCCAGTTCCTCACCGCGCGACAGCAGTTCCGCACGCAGAGAAGCGTCGCGGCCGCCATTGGAGATGTACCACTGGCGCGACGTCACGATCTCGAGCGGCTTGTCGCCCTTCTCGTAGAACTTCACGGGGTGCGCGATCGAGCGGGGGTCGCCGTCCATGAGGTCCGCGTCGCGCAGCATCTCCACCACGCGGGCCTGCGCGGAGAACACCGTCTTGCCGGCCAGCTCCGCGTACGCCGCAACCGCATCGGGCGTGTCCAAGCCAGCGGGCGCATCGGCCGCAAACCGGCCGTCGCGACCCAGCACCGAGCGCATGGGCAGGTCGAGCTCGCGCCACCAGATCACGTCGGTGACGTCGCCGAACGTGCAGATCATCGCGATGCCGGAGCCCTTGTCGGGCGAGGCGAGGCGGTGCGGGACCACGGGCACCTCGACGCCGAACAGAGGCGTGCGCACGTGCTTGCCGAACAGCGGCTGGTAGCGCTCGTCGTCAGGGTGCGCCACGAGGGCCACGCACGCGGGCAGCAGCTCGGGACGGGTGGTCTCGATCCACACGGAGTCGTAGGAGCCGGTGGCCTCCTCCATGTCCGCCGCGGGCTCGAACGCGATGCGGTGATACGCGCCGGGCCGCTCGCGGTCCTCGAGCTCGGCCTGCGCGACCGCCGTGCGGAAGGTCACGTCCCACAGGGTCGGCGCCTCCGCCTGGTAGGCCTCGCCACGCGCGAGCGAGCGCAGGAAGGCCTGCTGGGCGACGGCCTGCGCGTTCGGAGCGATGGTCTGGTAGGTGCGCGACCAGTCGACGGAAAGCCCTAAGTGACGCCACAGCGCCTCGAACTGCTTCTCGTCCTCCTCGGTGAGCCGCTCGCACAGCTCCACGAAGTTGCGGCGCGAGATGGGCTGCTGGTCCGCGGCCTTGATCGACTTGCCCTCGCCGCCCTCGTGAGGGGGCGTGAAGCCGGGCTCGTACGGCAGGTGAGGGTCGCATCGGACGCCGAAGTAGTTCTGCACGCGCCGCTCGGTGGGCAGGCCGTTGTCGTCCCAGCCCATCGGGTAGAACACCTCGCGGCCGCACATGCGCTGGTAGCGCGCGATCGCGTCCGTGTGCGTGTACGAGAACACGTGACCCACGTGGAGGGAGCCCGAGACCGTCGGGGGAGGCGTGTCGATCGAGTAGATCTGCTCGCGGTCCTTGGACTCGTCGAACCGGTACGTGCCCTGGGACTCCCAGGCCTCGTTCCAGCGGTCCTCGAGTCCGTCGACGGTGGCCTTGTCCGGGATACGCGAAGTCATGGGGGTCATTCTTTCAGAACGCGGCCGATGCGCGGGCACGGTTGCGTACGCCCGCGACGCTGAGCGTCCGCCAGGATTCGCGGACCCCCCGAAACCCGACACTCAGCGCCCGCTGGGGCGCTAAGGCGGGGAGGGGATCAGAGCTCGACGGCGGTCACGACCTCCGTGGGGACGGTCGAGCCGCCCTCGGGTTCCACGCTCACCGCGATCGCGGCCGCGCCGTCCAACTCCGTGAGCCACGCCTGCGCGAGGTCGCCGTCGCCCAGGACGGGACCGGGCACGGGGTCCGATCCGTCCGCCGGCACCACCCACACCTGGTAGGTCTCGCCCTCGGGCAGGTCGGGGGTGTCGCCGATGAGCGCCACTCCGCCCTCGGCCGCGGACACGTACAGCGTCGCGGCGCCGAGCCCCAGCGCGTACTCGACGGAATCGTCCGCGGTCCGGAGCCTCTCGGCCTCGTCCGCGAGCGTGCTCTCGTCGCTGCCGGTCAGGATGAACCCGACTCCCACCGCCACGACCGCGACCAGTCCCGCGGCCGCGGCCAGCAGGCGCGCGGGCATGCGACGGCGTCCGGCGCGGGCTGCGTCGAGCGACGCGGGCGCCTCGGGTGCGGCGGGGGATTCGGGCGCGGCGGGGGATCCGGTGGAACCTTCGCCGGTCTCGGGGGCAGCAGGCGCCGCCACCTGGGGCGTGCGGGCGATCTCGTCGAAGACCGATCCATGCAGGCTCTCGGGGGCGACCGTGGAAGCGTCGTCGCCGGGCTCGGCGAGGGCGTCCAACGCGCCGTCGACGCTCGCGACCTCGGCCTGGCACTCGGCGCAGGTGGCGAGGTGCTCCTCGAATCGACGCGCCTCGTCGTCGTCGAGTGCGTGGAGGGCGTAGGCGCCGCTCATCTCGTGCAGATCCATGACTAACCCTCCTCCAATGCGTCGCGTAGTCGTTTCATGCCGTCTCGTATTCGTGTCTTGGTGGTGCCCAGCGGCACCCCGAGCCGTGCTGCCACCTCGGTCTGCGTATGACCGCCGTAGTAGGCCAGCTCGATCGCCTGTCGCTGGATGTCGCTCAGATGGGAGAGCGCGCCCCGCACCCGCTCGGACTGCCAGCGGCGGAAGTCGACCTCGACCACGGTGTCCTGCTCCGCCGGCATGGACTCCCGCTCGGCGACCGCGGCCTCGGACTCCATCTGCCGGCGCTGGCGCTGTTCGCGGCGCACGCGGTCGACGGCCCGCCGGTGCGCGATCGTCAGCACCCACGTCTTGGCGCCGCCCCGCGCGGGGTCGAACTCCGGAGCCTTGCGCCACGCCTCGACCAGCGTCTCCTGGGCGATGTCCTCCGCCATGCCCGGATCCCTCACGACCCGCAGCGCCAGCCGGTACACCGGAGTCGCCATCGCCGTGTACACGCCCTCGAAGGCCTGTGCCGATCCCCGCCCCGCGGAGACCAGCAGATCGTCCAACCGCTGTGCGGAGGCGGCGTCGGGCTCGTGTCGCGACACACGTGGTGCATCGTCGTCGACGGCGCGCAGATGGCGTCGCTCCACGGGCGACCTCCGTTCGTGGCGTGCGGCTGCGTTCATTCTCGGGCTCCCCTATCGAAGCATCGATCCGTCGAAAGCGAGTCGCCGCCGCGCCGCACCCCGGCTCAGGGAGGGGTGCGACGCCGCGACTGTGACAGTGGTTCGCCCGTGACGACGCGGCGGATTGGTCGGTGGATTGATCGGCGCCTTTGGCGCGGGCTCTGGCGCGGCGTCAGTGCGCGTTGGTAGGTTCGCGCACGTGAGTGTGGCGAAGGTGAGCGCCGAGTTCCTGAAGGCGATGGAGGAGTTCGACGCGACGGTCGGCACCGAGCTCAAGCCGCGGCTGCGCGAGATGATCCGGCTGCGCAGCTCGCACATCAACGGCTGCACCTTCAGCGTCCGGCTGCACTCGGAGCAGCTCGCGGCCATGGGGGAGCGCCCCGAACTGATCGCCGCCCTCGCGCGGCCCGTGGCGCAGATGCGACCCGAGTTGGTGAGCGACGGCGACAGGGCCGCGCTGCGCTTCGCGGAGATCCTCACGGACTACCCACGCGGCCTCGAGCCTGCAGCGCGCGACGATGCGGGGCAGTACTTCAACCGCCGCCAGCTCGGGGCGATCGTCGAGACCGCCGCGCTGGTCAATGCCTGGAACCGCGTCACGCGCGGCATGGAGTAGGTGCCCCGGTTCGTCGCGCGCGCACGCGAGCGCAGGAGTAACGTCCCGATCATGATCGGTTTCCTGATCCGCGTGGCCATCTTCGTGGTCTCGTCGGCGCTCGGACTGTGGGTCGCATCGCTGCTGCTCGACGACTTCGAGATATCCGTGTCCGGCTTCATCGTCGCGGTGGTGGTCTTCGCGATCGCTCAGTCGCTGCTGTCGCCGTTCATCCTGAAGATGTCCATGAAGTACGCGAACGCCTTCACGGGCGGGGTGGGGCTGCTGTCGACCTTCGCGGCGCTGCTGATCGCCACGCTGGTGGGGGACGGGCTGTCGATCACCGGCGTGAGCACCTGGGTGATCGGCACCCTGGTGGTGTGGCTGGTCACCGCGATCGCGACGCTGCTGCTGCCGCTGTGGTGGCTCAAGGAGCACAAGCGCTCGAAGACGAGCGTCTAGCTGCACTTGGCTGTCACCGCCGCGGGGCGGCTTCTCGGGACTTCGGTCCTGCCGCCGCGGGTCCCTTTGGGGGTATACCGGGAATCAGGCGCACCGGTGCGTGTGCCGGTTCGTGGAGAAGGTGATCGAGCATGGCTCGTGTCGTGGTTCTCGGTGCGGGAGTCTCGGGTCACACCGCAGCGCTCTACCTGAAGAAGCGTCTCGGCAAGGCCCACGAGGTCGTGGTCGTCTCCCCGAACGCCAAGTACAACTGGATCCCGTCGAACATCTGGGTGGGCGTGGGCAGGATGACCCCCGATGAGGTGGTGTTCCCCCTGGCCCCCATCTATGCCAAGCACGGCATCAAGTTCGTCCAGGCCAAGGCGTTCGCGCTGTGGCCCGAGGGCGACGCGGACAACGAGCGGCCGGCCGTCGAGGTCGAGTTCACGACCGAAGAGAAGGCTGGGCAGGTCGTCAAGATCCGCTACGACTACCTCATCAACGCCACGGGTCCCCAGCTCAACTTCGGGGCCACCCCGGGTCTGGGCCCGGACGAGGGCAACACCGTGTCGGTCTGCACGCCCGGCCACGCGGAGCAGGCCCAGGCCCAGCTGCAGGACGTCATCGCCGCGTGCAAGAAGGGCGAGGACAAGCGCGTGGTCATCGGCGTGGGCCACGGCACCTGCACGTGTGAGGGCGCCGCCTTCGAGTACACCTTCAACGTCGAGCACGAGCTGCGCGAGGCAGGCGTGCGCGACAGGGTCGAGCTCGTGTACCTCACCAACGAGAACGAGCTGGGCGACTTCGGGGTGGGCGGCATGCAGTTCGAGCAGAACGGCTTCCGCACCTCGAGCCAGTTGTGGACGGAGTCGCTCTACCGCGAGCGGGGCGTCAAGGCCATCACGGGCGCGGCCGTCACCAGCGTCGACCCGGGGGTCATTCACTATGACCAGCTCGACGGCTCGCACAACGACCTGCCGTACGACTTCGCCATGCTGCTCCCGCCCTTCAAGGGAGCGGACTGGAAGGCGTACAGCCGCACCGGTGACGACATCACCGACACCGTGTTCGCGCCGTCCGGCTTCATGAAGGTCGACGCCGACTACGCCAAGCGGCCCTTCGAGGAGTGGAGCGCGAAGGACTGGCCCCGCACCTACCAGAACCCGACGTACCCGAACTGCTTCGCGGTGGGCATCGCGTTCGCCCCGCCGCACCAGATCTCCAAGCCGCGGGCGACGCCCGACGGCCTGGCGGTCGCGCCGAGCCCGCCGCGGACCGGCATGCCATCGGGGACCATCGGCAAGGTGGTCGCGTTCTCGGTGGCTGACATGATCCTCAACGGCGCCGAGGCGCCGACCCACTCGGCCTCCATGGCCGAGATGGCCGCCGCCTGCGTGGCGTCGGCCGGCACGGGGATGCGTGGCGGCACGGCGGCCGCGATGACCATGAGCCCCGTGGTTCCCGATTGGGAGAGGTACCCCGAGACGGGGCGCAACATCAAGGAGACCTTCGGGGAGATCGGCCTGGCCGGTCACTGGGTCAAGCGGCTGCTGCACACGCTCTTCATCTATAAGGCCAAGGTCAAGCCCGGCTGGACCTGGATACCGGAGTAGGCAGGCACGCCATGGACACCACCAACGAGCGCATCTCCCAGGCGCCGCTTCCCACGCCGCGCGAGCTCCGGCACCGGCGCAACCCGATCGTGCAGTTCTTCCGCTTCCTGCGCATCAACTGGACGATGTGGAGGCTCGCCCGCCGGTCGCACTGAGGTGCGGGGAGCAAGCCAGATCAGTTCCGGCCGTCCGCCTCCGCGACCATCAGGTCCGCGGTCTCGTGGACGCCCACGATCACTCGGTCGGCCCCCATCTCCGTCAGGTACTCGACGTCGACGCTGCGATGGCCGCGGCCGATGATCCGCGCCTCGGGCCGCATCGCGCGCGCCTTGGAGACGATCGCGCCTGCGTTGAGCGGGTCGGGGATCGCGACCAGCACCGCGGTCGCCTTGTCGATGCCGGCGGCCATCAGCACCTTGGAACGCACCGCGTTGCCGAGGATCGCCTCGTGCCCCTCCTCGCGCAGGGCCTCCACGCGGCGCTCGTCGTCGTCCACGACCACGGTGGGGACGCCGCGCGCCCACAGTCCATTGGCCACGCGGACGCCCACGCGCCCAAAGCCGACCACGATCACGTGGTCCTCGCCCTCGTACTCGCGGGGCGCATCGGCCGCCGGCACCACGTCCTCCATGGCGCGGTACGCGCGCGTGGCCCACGCGAAGAGCAGGGGGTTGGCGATGATCGACAGGATCGCCCCGCCCAGCACCAGGTCGCGAGCGTCGTCGGACAGGATGTCGAGGTTGGTGCCGAGCGTCACGAGGATGAACGAGAACTCGCCGATCTGGGCGAGAGCCGCCGCGACCACGAGCGCCATCTGTTTCGAGTAGCGCAGCGCTCGGACGATCGCGAAGGCGACCACGGTCTTGCCGATGACGATCACGAGGAACGTGGCGATGAGCGCGAGCGGCTGCTCGATGATGACGTGCCAGTCGAAGAGCATCCCGACCGCGACGAAGAACAGCACCGCGAACGCCTGCCGCAGCGGCAGCGAGTCCTCGGCGGCGCGCTGGGACAGATCGGATTCGCGCAGGATCATGCCCGCGAAGAAGGCTCCCAGCGCGAAGGACACCTCGAACAGGTAGGCGGCGCCCACGGCGACGCCGATGCCGAGCGCAAGCACGCTGAGCGTGAACAGTTCTCGCGAGCCAGAATCGGCCACCCGTGCGAGCAGCCACGGGATGACGCGCCTGCCCACGATCACCATGATCGCGACGAAGGCGCCCACCTTGACGATGGTCCAGGCCAGTTCGCCGGCCAGGACGCCCGGGCCGCCGGCGCCGGACGCGAGCACGGGGATCATCACCAGCGCGATCACCATCGCGAGGTCCTCGACGATCAGCCATCCCACCGCGATGTGCCCACCGCGCGTGTCGAGCAGCTGCTCGTCCTCGAGCGCCCGGAGCATCACGACCGTCGACGCCACGGACAGCGCGAGCCCGAACAGCATCGCGGCGCCCAGGTCCCACCCGATCCACAGCCCCAGCCCCGTGCCCAGCGCGGTCGCCGTGGTCATCTGCGCGATCGCGCCCGGGAGGGCGACCTTGCGCACGGCCAGCAGCTCCTTGAAGGAGAAATGCAGCCCCACGCCGAACATCAGCAGGATGACGCCGATCTCCGCGAGCTCCATCGCCAGCTCGGTGTCCGCCTCGTAGCCCGGTGTGAACGGACCGATGATGACGCCCGCCGCGAGGTAGCCCACGATGGGCGACATGCGCAGCTTCTGAGCGACGAAGCCGAGGGCGAAGGCCACCACAAGTCCCGCCGCGATCGTCGTCAGGAGCGGGGCGTGGTGCAGCATGTGTCGATTCTACGTGGCCGAGATTTCGGGCAGATGGCGACTTCGGGCGGAGGGCGCGAACCGGGGCCGGCGCCGCCGCGTCAGTCCGTGATGAGCGAGCGCTCGTCGTCCAACCGCTCGGCCCTGCGCTCGAGCAGCTCGCCCAGCTCGTCCGCATCGGCCTCGCTCCAGCCGTCGGGCCGCGTGATGCCCGCCCACGCATCGAGGTTGGCGCGGTGCGTGTAGAGGTGCCCGTGGCCCTCGGGAACCGATCCGGCGGCCGGCATGTCCAGCAGCACCTGCCACATGGTCACGAGCGGATACCAGGCCATCTGTCCCGTGATGTCGGGTGCGCGCTGCTCCGGCTCGAGCCATTCCGGGCTCTCGAAGGCCAGGCGCCCGTGGAACCAGGTCACGGGGTCCGTGCCGTGCTGCAGGTACACCACGCGAGTGGGCCCCCACGTGGCGTCGCCCTTGTCGAGTCCGTACTGCTCGCCGGTGAACCGCACCGTCCGGCCGTCGTTGAAGACCGGCTGCCACGGCGGCGTGCCCTCGTCGCGCGCGGCAGTGATTTCGGAGTGCATCTCGTTGATGAACGGCGGGCCGGCCATGAGCGCCCCGTCGATGGGCTCGTTGAGGATCTCGGCGCTGGAGAGCACGCCCTCGACGCCGGTGGCGCCCAGCGACAGTCCATAGAGATACAGGGCCGGGCGATCGCTCTCCGGCAGGGTCGACCAGTGCTCGTGGACGGTGCGGAACGTGACGCGCGAGGTCTCCTGGACCACCTCCTGATCGGCGAGCAGCGAGATCCAGCTGGGCAGGTACGAGTACTGGACCCCGGCGATCGCGGTGTCGCCGTTCCACAGGTACTCGAGGGGGTCCACGCCTGCGGGGTCGAGGTAGCCGGTGCCGGTGACGGTGGCGACCACCAGGAGCTCGCGGTCGAAGGCTCCCGTGCGCTGCAGCTCCGCGAGCACCAGCGCCGCGCGGTCCTCGACGGTGTCCGCCGAACGCAGCCCCACGTAGGTGCGGATGGGCTCGAGCGCCCCGCCCCCGGAGTACTCGTCGATGTCCTGCGCCGTGGGGCCGCTCGACACGAACGACCGGCCCTGCCGACCCATCTCGTCGAAGTCGACGGCCGATGCGGGGGAGCCTGAGCGCTCGGGCTGCAGCGGCTGCGTCGCGCCTGGGTTGGTCTGCAGGTCGCGGCCGGAGTAGACCCAGTTCGCGGTGGTGAAGAACGCGCTGACAAAGGCGCCCGACGCCACCCACCACAGCAGCGAGGTGACGATCACCGCGGCGAGGACGACGGCCAGGGGCCGGGGCAGCCACCGGTAGAGCAGCTCATCGGCCTTGCGGAACAGCAGCCGCAAGGACCTGGCGATCACCAGCAGGACCGCGGCCACGGCGAGAGCCACGGCCACGATCTGCGGCCACACCAGGGGTGACAGCGGCTCCATGCCGAACGCCATGCGCGTGTCGTTCTGCCAGCCCACGTACCGCCAGATGGCCAGCGTCGCCTGCAGCGTGATGAGCGCCAACGAGATCGCCAGCAGCGCCGCCCGGACGCGGCCGCGCGCCTGCGGCACGCGCAGGAACCGCAGCACGGCGTGAGTCGCGGCGCCGAGCCCGTAGCCGATCATGAAGGCGACACCGGAGTTGAGACCCTGGGCGTACCCGGCGCGGGGGAGCAGGGACGGGGTGAGGGAGATGGCGAAGAAGTACAGCCCGATGACCAGCCCGACGGCGGAGAAGCTGAACTCCAGCACGCCCGGCGCCCGCGGCCGCGGGGGCGGCGGCTGGCTGAGCCGGGCGAAGGCCCGGTCCAGGGTTCGGGTGGTCACGGCGCCTCCCTTCGGGTCGCGCGCGGCGGTCGCGTCATGCCTCGAGCCGACGCTAGCCGATGCCTGCTCGGGCGGTCAGGGACCTGAGGCCGGGGAGGGCTGCGTCTCGCCCAGCTCGTCGAAGATCGCCCCATTGAGCCGGAAGGCGACCAGCGACTCGTCGACGAACGACTGCTCCTGCTCAGGCGTGAAGTCGAGAGCGTCGAGGGCCGCGCGGTACTCGTTCTTGAAGCGTGGCGCGGCGGGGATCTGCTCGAACCGGTAGAACGACAGCTGATCGGCCGTGGCCCCGTAGTGGCGCGACATCAGGGTGCCGATCGCCTGGCCGCCGGAGAGGTCGCCCAGGTAGCGCGTGTAGTGGTGCGCGAGATAGCGCGGGATGTCGTCCTCGGGGATCGCCTCGAGGTGCGCGCAGTACGCGCGGGTCGCGTCCGTGGCGCCGTGAGAGTCCCAATCCGCCGCGCCCAGGTGCTTCAGGTCGCTCGCGATCGACGGGTACCGGTCCAGACGCGAGTCGTTGATGAGGGCCGGGTCGCCGGGCCGGGCGGGCCGGGACTCGAGCGCGCGGTACACGTGCGCGTACTGGACGAGGTAGCGGGTGTAGGTCGCGAGGTCGAACTCGCCGTCCATCAGCCGGGTGATGAAGCCCCGCGTCTCCGCAGCCCGGTGCTCGGCGGCGGTGGCCTCGCGGATGCGGACCGAGAGCGCGCTCGAGGTGGTCATGCGGCCGAGTGTATCCCCGGCTCCGCGTGCACACGTCAGCCCCCTCGGGCAGGCCGCGCTCAGATCCCGTCGCGCACCAGCGGCTGGGTCATGCAGTGCGCCCCGCCGCGGCCGCGGCCCAGCTCGGCGCCCACGATCTCGAGCACCTCGATGCCGGCCTCGCGCAGCAGGGTGTTCGTGTGGGTGTTGCGGTCGTACGCGACCACGACTCCTGGCTCGAGGGCCAGCACGTTGTTGCCCGAGTCCCACTGCTGGCGCTCGGACGCGTACCTGTCGCCGCCCGTCTCGATGGTCCGCAGCTTCTTGAGGCCGAGCGCGTGGGCCACCACCTCCGTGAAGGGCAGGTTCTCGCGCACCACGTCCAAGGTGACGGGCGCATCGGCCGGAAAGAGGGAGTAGGTCTCGATGCCGTCGACGATGCCTGGGAAGACGGTGGCGACGTCGCGGTCCGCGAGAGTGAACACGGTGTCGAGGTGCATCGCGGCGCGCAGCTTGGGCATCTTGGCGACGATCACGCGGCGGGCGGCGCCGGCCGTGAACAGCGAGGTCGCCACCTGGGTGATCGCCTGGCGGCTCGAGCGCTCGGACATGCCGATCAGCACCACGCCGTTGCCGATGGGCATGACGTCGCCGCCCTCGAGGGTCGCGAGGCCGTGGTCCCATTCGGGGTCGCCCCACCACGTCATGACCTCGCCCGCGAAGTCGGGGTGGAACGTGTAGACGGCCTTCATGATGAGCGTCTCCGCGTGGCGCGCGGGCCAGTACAGCGGGTTGAGGGTGACGCCGCTGTAGATCCAGCTGGTGGTGTCCCGGGTGAACAGCGTGTTGGGCAGCGGCGGCATGAGGTAGTCGCGCATGCCGGACTCCTCGCGCACCAGCTGCAGGCTGGGCGCCGCGAAGTCGATGGGCAGGTCCGAGGTGGACAGTCCGCCCAGCACGTAGCGCGCGAGCACCTCCGGGTCGAGCAGGTCGAGGAAGGCCCGGACGTCGGGCACCAGGCCCAGCCCCACCTCGTTGGCGGTGATCTTGCGGTCCATCAGCCACGTGCGCGCCTCGGGGATCGCGAGGGTCTGGGCGAGCAGCTCGTGCAGCTCGAGCACGTCGATGTCCCGCTCGCGCATGAGCGACACGAACTCCGCGTGGTCGCGGCGAGCGTTGTCGACCCACATCACGTCGTCGTACAGCAGGGCATCCGCATTGGACGGGGTGAGCCGGTTGTGCGCCAGCCCAGGGGAGCAGACCAGCACCTTGCGCAGGCGCCCCACCTCGGAGTGCACGCCGTAACGGTCCTGAGGCTTCACCGGAGCCTGTCTCATGTACAGAAAATATCACCGCGCCCGCCCGGGCGACCCGCGCATCGGCCGCCCGTCGTCACTGATGAACGGCCGCGCATGCGTGACGAGGCGCGGTTTCGACCGTCCCCACGCATGGGCCCGGCGCACGTGAGTCGGGACGCACGCGCACGTGGCGCCCGCGGGAGCGACTAGCGTTGGCTCATGGGATTCCTCTCGAGGTTCACGGGCAGCCGCAAGCGTGTCGACCCATACGGCCTGTTCGAGGACGACGCCGCGCAGCTCCAGCGGTTCGTGGATGCGGGCGCGGACATCTCCGCCCCGCGCGACAGCGAGTTCTCCGTGACGTTCAAGGACGAGGACAGCGCCCGCGCCGCCGCGAAGGAGCTCGGGGAGGGGCAGTTCCGCGGCGAGCTCGTCGAGCCGAGCCACGGCGTGGACGAGTGGTCCATCATCATCTACGGGCGCGACGAGCCGCTGGTGCCCGACTTCCTGCGCGAGACCGTGGACGTCGCCGAGGGCATCGCCTCAACGCACGGCGGGGAGTACGAGGGCTGGGCCGCTCTCTACACCGCGGAGGAGAAGTCCGGCTGGGGCATCGAGCCCCTCTAGGGGTGCGAACAGCCCCGCGGCCGATGCGCGGGCCGGCCTGGCAGCACGAGCGTCAGTTCAGCAGGCGTGTCAGTTCTCGCAGGTGCAGCGGTCCGAGTCGGGCACGTTCGCCAGTGCCTGGTCGATGTGGAGGCCGCAGCCCGTCCAGGTGGTCTTGCCGCAGGCGCGGCACGCGATGGGGGAGCACATGCGGCGATTCTTTCATGCTCGCGCCGGGGCTGCGCTGCTCGTCACCCGGTGCTGCTCGTCACCCTCCGTGCTCCATTGAGCGTGTTCGATCAAGTGTGGGCAGCGAGGTGCGCGGCGATGGCCCGGTGCGCGGGCGGCAGGTCCTGCGGCCGGTGTTCCGCGCCCGGCACGACCAGGTGCTGGGCGCCGCGCGACTCGAGGTGCGCTGCGACGTCCTCGTAGATGTCGTCCCAGCCGCCCGTGATGACCAGCGTCGGCACGCGCATGGTCCACTTGCGGTCGAGCGGCGCCTCCCACGGCGCGCCGGCCTGTCGCATGGTGCGTCCTACCGCCTCGTTGAGCGGATCCTCGCGGTGCATGCGGCCACCCAGGGCGGTGAGCAGCGCGTATCCCAGCTGCGCGTCGGTGCAGTCCAGGTCGGCTCGGCTGGCGAAGATGGGCCCCACCTCGGCGATGTGCGCCTCGGTCGCGGCGGTGTGGCGGGTGAGCGCGAGGGCCGACGGCTCGATGAGCGTGAGGCTCGCGATCTTGTCCGGGTAGTGCTGCGCCGCGATCAGCGCGCCGTTGCCGCCAAAGCTGTGGGCGATCACGTGGACGGGGTGAGACGCGCTCGCCCCGGCGACCGCCCACTCGGCGTGGTCCGCGAAGCCGCCGTTGGGCTCGCGGAAGTCGTGGAACCGCGCGCGGCCCGAGTCGAAGCCGGGCAGTGCGCTGTCGAGGTAGCGCACCAGGTGACGCCACGCCTCGGGTCCGCCGGAGGCGATGCCGGGAAGGAACGCGACGTCCATGGGAACAGTGTGTCAGTCGACCGGCTGCGCGGTGCGGTTGACGCGGGAGGACACGACGGCTCCGGTCGAGTCGAGCACGACGGTGCGCGCGGGACCGGTGTCGCCGTTGATGCGCCCGAGCAGCAGGCGCGCGGCGTGCTCTCCGATGGCGCGTGCGGGGGTGGGCACGCTGTGGAGTCCTGGCAGGGGCACGGGCAGGTGCGGCAGCGAGTCGCACACGGAGACGGTGATGTCGCCGGGTCTCATGCCGCGTCGCGTCAGGGCCGTCAGGATGCCGATGGCGATGAGGTTGTTCGCGGCCACGATTCCGTGGGGCGGATCCGGCAGGTCGAGCAGCTGCTCAACGGCGCTGGCCCCGCCCTCGACCCGGTAGTCGGCCCAGATCAGGTAGTCGTCGGGGGCGCCGCCACGGCGGTCGACCACGTCCCGCCAGCCCTGGGCGCGCTCGCGGGCGGTCTCGACCTGCGGGGGTCCGGTGATGCACGCGATGCGCGAGCGGCCCTGGGCGAACTGCCATTCGGTGGCCTCCACGGCACCGGCGTGGTTGTTGGCCCTGACCGTATCCGCGCGTGGGTCCGCGATGCGGCGGTCCACGGCGACCAGCGGCTGGCCCTGGTCGAGCATGGGGACGAAGGCCTCGCCATCGCCGCATGGCGCGACGATGGCGCCCGGCATGTGCTCGCCCTGGATCGCGTCGACGTAGGCGGCCTCGTAGTCCGGGTCGCCGTCCGTGTTGCACAGCACGAGTGAGTAGCCCGCCTGGCGGGTGACGTGCTCGGCGCCGCGGGCCAGCGCGGTGAAGAACGGATTCTCGAGGTCGGGGATGACCAGCGCGATCATCTCCGCGCGCTTGGTGCGCAGCGCGCGAGCCCGCCGGCTGGGGCGGTACTGAAGGGCCGCGATCGCCTCACGGACGCGCGCGTCGAGAGCCGGGCGGACGGGTATGCCGTTGATGACCCGGCTTACCGTCGCTGGCGACACGCCTGCGTGTGCAGCGACCTCGTAGATCGTGGCC
Organism: Demequina pilifera; assembly: GCF_048814985.1. Classification (NCBI taxonomy): domain Bacteria; kingdom Bacillati; phylum Actinomycetota; class Actinomycetes; order Micrococcales; family Demequinaceae; genus Demequina; species Demequina pilifera. Next base: position 220,181 of record NZ_JBMDTW010000002.1, on the reverse strand, counting down.
ATGCCACATTCTGGGGCCCCGTGGCGCCGCGCGGGCAGGACTTGGGGCCCGCGACATCCTCAGCTCCCCGTGCCACCTGCCCCCTCCCCAGATACCCAGCACGTCCAACGCAGGGCGCCGCATGTGCGCTGGATACCCAGTAGAGCCAACGCTTCGAGGGGATGGGGTGGTCTGGGGGTCGGCTATGCCGCGGCGGGCTCGTCGACCTCGTCCGGCGCCACGGGGTTGCGGATGCCGGCCCACGAGATCGCCGCGCCCAGCGCCATGGCGATCGCCGTCGCCCACATCGCGCGGTGGAACCCGTCCAGGTCCAGCGCGCCGCCCACGATGGCTCCCACGGCCGCGATCGCGATCAGCCCGGCGATCCGCGAGATCGCGTTGTTGGTCGCGGAGGCGATGCCGGCGCGCGACGGCTCGATCGCCCCCAGGATCGCGGCGGTGAGCGGCGACACGGTCAAGGTCAGCCCCAGGCCGAACACCACGACGCCCGGCAGCAGCTGCCACCAGTAGTTGAAGTCATCGTCCACCGCGAGCATCATCAGCGATCCCACGGCCATCGCGAGCGGCCCGGCGGTCATGAACAGCCGCGGCCCGAACCGCCCGGCCCAGGCCCCCGCGCGCGACGACAGCGCGATCATGATCAGCGTGATGGGCAGCGTCGCGAGCCCGGCGAGTGTGGCCGAGAGCCCCGCCTGCTCCTGCAGGTACACCACGATCACGAACCCGTTCAGCGACAGCGCGCCGTAGATCATCCAGGTGGACAGGTTTCCCCACGCGAAGTTGCGCACGCGGAACAGACTCAGCGGGAGCATCGGCGATCGCGCGATGGCCTGCCGCCACAGGAAGCCGCCGAAGGCGAGCGTGCCGACCACCGCAGGCCCCCACACCAGCGGGTCGCCGAGCCCCAGGTTCGGCTCCTCGATGAGGGCGAACACGATCCCACCCAGCCCCGCGACGCACAGGAGCGCGCCCACGTAGTCGATGCGCGCATCGGGCAGCCGGACGTCGCGCTGCTCGAGGCGCGTGAGCAGCCACAGGCAGGCCGCAATGGGCAGGACGTTGATGAGGAACACCAGTCGCCACGAGGCGAGGTCCACGAACAGCCCGCCGATGATGGGCCCCGCGATCATGGCGCCGGCCGTCGCCCCGGTCCACGTGCCGATCGCCTTGGCCTGCGCCGGGCCGCGGAAGTTGGACGTGATGAGCGCGAGCGAGCTCGGCACCAGCATCGCGCCCGCGACGCCCTGCAGCAGCCGCGCCACGATCAGGAACGGGGCAGAGGGTGAGACGGCGATCAGCACGGAGGTGACGCCGAACGCGATCAGTCCCCAGCGGATCACCCGGATCCGGCCGTACGTGTCGGAGATCGACCCCGCTACCAGGATGAACGCCCCGAGGGTGATGAGGTACGCGTCCACGGTCCACTGCTGCGTGGTGATGCCGCCGCCGAGCTCCTCGACGATCGCGGGCAGCGCGACGGTCACCACGGTGCCGTCGAGAAAGCTCACGAAGCTCGCCATGATGGCGATCCACAGGATCAGCTTCTGCTCGCGGGGGACGTCCGTGACGCCGGGAGGCCCGGCCGGGGCTGGGGATGACACGGCCCCAGACTACGGCCGATGCGCGGGCTGGGTGGGGCCGGTAGCGTCAGGGATATGAGCATGGACGAGCAGGCACTGGACGGTGCCATCAACCCCGCTGCGATCGACGCGGCCGCGCGCGAGGGCGACTTCAGCGGAGTGGTCGCGATTCACAAGGATGGCCGGGGGGTCCTGACGCGCGCCTTCGGCTACGCGCACCGCGGGCATCAGGTGCCGGTGACGCCGCAGACCCGGTTCGGGATCGCGAGCGGGTCGAAGGCGTTCACCGCGCTCGCGGCCGTCCGCCTGGTCGAGGACGGCGCGCTCACTCTGGAGGCGCCCGTGCGCCGGTGGCTCGGCGAGGACCTCCCGCTGGTGGACGAGAGCGTCACGCTCGAGATGCTGCTGAGCCACACGTCGGGCATCGGCGACTACCTGGACGAGGACGGGGATAGCGAGATCTCCGACTACGTGCTCACGCGCCCGGTGCACTCGCTGGTCACCGCCGAGGACTTCCTGCCCGAGCTCGAGGGTCACGCGCAGCGCGAGGCCCCGGGCGAGACGTTCCGCTACAACAACGCGGGCTTCGTGGTCGCGGCGCTGCTGATCGAGCGTGCCGCCGGCCGGCCGTTCCAGGACGTGGTGGCACGGGAGGTATTCGCGCGCGCCGGGCTGGCCGAGACGGCGTACGAGCGCTCGGACCGGTGGCCCGGCGATGCGGCGCTCGGGTACCTGGAGGCCACCGGCGACTGGACCAACGTGCTGCACCTGCCCGTGCGTGGCGGGGGCGACGGCGGGGCCGTGACGAGCGCGGCGGACCTGGACCGGTTCTGGCGCGCGCTCGCCGACGGGCGGATCGTCAGCCTGGACTTCGCCGCCGAGATGACGCGTGCCAGGCACGACGTGCCCGATGAGGGCATGCGATACGGGATGGGGTTCTGGCGGCACGCGAGCGGGCCGCAGTGGATCATCGAGGGCTACGACGCGGGAGTGTCGTTCCGCTCGACGTTCGACCCGGACACGCGCGTGACCGCCACGGTGATGGGCAACACCTCCGAGGGGGCGTGGCCCGTGATCGGCGCGGTCGCCGAGCGGCTGTTCCCCGACGTGGCCGAGGGCTTGTGACGTCTCTCGAGTCGTCGGTCGCGCGGGCGCGCTCGCTGGTCGCTGCGGCTGGTGACGGCCGGGTGGTGATCGGCGTCGTCGGCGCACCTGGGGCGGGCAAGTCCACGCTCGCCGCTGCGCTGGCTTCGCACCTCGGTACGGCCGATGCGGCGGTGGTCCCCATGGACGGGTTCCACTTGGCGCACTCCGAGCTCGAGCGCCTGGGCCGCGTCGAGCGCAAGGGCGCGCCGGACACGTTCGACGGCGGAGGGTTCGTGTCGCTGCTGAGGCGGATCGTGGCGCGCGACGAGGACGTGGTCTACGCGCCCGAGTTCCGCCGCGAGATCGAGGACCCGGTGGCCGGCGCGATCCCGGTGCCGCGCCACGTGCCGGTGGTGATCGTCGAGGGCAACTACCTGTTGCTGGACTCCTCGCCGTGGGACGAGGTCCCGGGGCTGCTGACGGAGAGCTGGTACGTCGAGGCGCCAGAGGACGTGCGGCTCGAGAGGCTGGTCGCGCGGCACGTGTCGTTCGGGCGCACCCCGGAGGCCGCCCGGGCGCACGCGCTGGGCAGCGACCAGCGCAATGCCGAGCTCATCGCGGCCTCGGCGCACCGGGCGGCCCTGCGGGTCGACCTGTCACCTACGGTGGGGTCATGAGCAACCGCTGGAGGCTGTCGGTCTGGGTGACGGGCGTGATCGTCGCCGTCGTACTCGCGGTCGTCCCCGGCATCACGGTCTGGCAGGCGCTGATCGTCTTGGGTCTCTGGGTGATGGCCGGCTCCGTCGCCCGGATTCTCGTCGACTACGTGCAGGTGACGCGCCGGGCGAACCGCGACCGGAAGTCCTAGGCCGCCCCCTCAGTCGGGCTGGTCGACGGACTGCGCGAGCGCGGTGAGCCAGTCGGCCCAGAACTCCTTCCACGGCTCGGTGGCCGCTGATGTCGCGATCTTCTCGTGGCTCACGGTCAGCCGTGTGCCTGCGGGTGCCGGGTCGAAGTTGAACAGCACCGAGCCCAGCGCCGCGCCGTCCGAGCTGTCGGTGAGCGCGTAGCGCGGCGACTTCACTCCCGCCTTCGAGGTGCGGGTCGCGACGAGATCGGGGAGCAGCGCGGCGCGCGACTCGTCGTCCTCGATCAGGGCCTTGAGCGCATCGGGCAGTGTGGGAACAGTGCGCGAACGGGAGATGGTGAACGTGCCGTCGGGCATCTGTCCTGGCAGGCGCTTGCCGGTGATGCGCTCGTAGCCCACGGTCACACCCTGTGCCCACCAGCCGCCGATCTCCGTGTGGGCGTTCAGCCACGCCGCGATCTCGGTGTGCGTAGCGTCGCGGCCAGGACCCGCGTCGATGAGCGCGACCCATTCGTCCCACCCGCGACCGGTGGCCTTGCGGACCTGCTCGTCGGTGGACTCGGGCTGCGAGACCCAGCCGGCGGGCGCATCGGCGCTGCTGGGCTGGGGGAGGAGCGCGCGGCGTGCGGCGGAGTACTTCTCGCCGGTCTTGGCCATGCGGGCGCGAATGCGCTTCTTGAAGGATTCTTGAGTGGTCATGGGAACTCCCGTCGTCGTGCGCATTCCCGGTCGCTCGCGCCGGCCGAGCCGCGCATGTGACACGGCAGCTCTTCCGCGTCGAGCACTCGATGGTCCCCTTTGCCTCCACCGGCGGGCCGGTCTGCGGCGGCGCGAGCGCCGCATCGGAGGTCGGGCGAGACGGGTCGCCTTCGGGATTCAGAATAGCGCCGATGCGGGCGCCGGCACAGGCGTTCGCGTCCAGATTGGTGCGGCGGGGTACGTGGCGTGCCGCAGGGTCCGGGGGTTGGGCGTGCTGGGCGTCCAGGTGACGGAGAGTGCGAAGGTCGCATCGCCGTTGACGCGACCCCCGCAGTCCTGCGCGCGTACCAAGGCCGCGCGACTGTTTGTCATGGTGTCAGGCCTGGCAATCGGGCGTCACCTTTGTGAGGGTTCACATGGGAACCGTGACCGGATTGTTGCTATTGGACGGCCGATTTGCGCTCGCGGGATGACCATTTGTGGCCGTTGGCGCGGGCGTCGAGGTAGGCGTCGATGGCGTGGTCGGGGATGAGGTGGTTGTCGATGCCGTCGCCGTCGGGGTCCGTGAGGGTGGAGGTCTGCTGACCGGGCGTCGAGCCGGTGGAGCAGTCGCCGGTGGTGTCGCAGTCGACCAGCTGCACGCGCGGATTGAAGATGTGTATCGAGGTGCTGGCGGAGGTGGTGGTTGCGGTGCCGGGTGCCTCGGCCCAGGTCGCGCCTCCGTTGAGGCTGTAGTGGCCGGTCCAGGTGGTGGTGAGCGTGAGCTCGGCGCGGTGCTCGCGGCGCTCGAAGGTGAGCGGCTGCGCGCCGGACCCGTCGCCGGCGTTGGCACCTGAGGTGGTGATCTCGGTGCCGTCGGAGGTGGACCACGCGAAGCCGGTGGGGGTGGCGCGCAGCAGGACAGTGGTGCCGAGGACCGTGACGGCGTTGGTCTGTGGGTCCGTGCTTGCGATAGGGATCACGCCCATCGAGGCGATGGCCCAGCCGGTGGCGGGTTGGGTCGTGTAGCTGGTGGGAGTGATGTCCATGGCGCGCCACGCGCTCGCGATAGCGGCGGGGAGGGGGTTGGCCCCGCAGTCGTAGCCGGTGATCTGAGTCCAGGGACCGTAGTTGCCGCCGCCGAGGTGTCGCGAGACCCACAGGGGTGGGATTACCGATGAGCCGACTGGGCAGTCGAGGTCGGGCGTCGCGTAGGTTTCGATGCACGCGGGGATCTCGCCCTCCCACTGGCGTGCGATCGGCGAAGTTCCTTCCTCAAACTCGAACCAGTCCTCGCACATGGCCCGGCGCTGAAAGCGGTCTTGTGGGGTGTCGCTTGAGGGGGTTGGTGCAGTCAGTCCATCGCCACTGTTGTTCTCGCCGTACCCCACCTCTTCGCCGCATGTGGCAGCAAAAATCTCAGCGGAGCGGTCTGGGTCGCATCCCGGCGCACTGACTGCGGAGGCGTCTGGTGTGGCGACAAATATCGCCATTGCCATCGCCAGCACCGAGACAACCGTGGGCCTCATCCGCGCTCGGCCCCTACCGCAACGACGATCCAATGATTTTTGAACTCAAGAATCAGCGTCGCTTCACCAGTGCCGCCCTCGGTTCGGTCGACCTCGGTGCCGTTCGAATCGACCTCTATGAGATCCCGGCTCTCTATCGGCAACGAAAGGCTCCAGGTTCCGTCTTCACGGAGTCCACCCTGTGAATCCGCTGCGGTTGCGATCACCTCACCACCTTCGAGGGTGTGGCCAGTTTCGGCCACCGACGCATAGTGGGTCCGAACCGTCTCGCAGAAGTCACAGTTGTCTCCAGCGAGTGCATCGAAGAGGCGTGGGTCTTCGCGCATCAAGTCTTGGTACTCAGCAAGAAAGAACTTGGCGAACTCTTGGGCCCCCGTGAGATCCTCTTGCCGCGCCAGCGGGGGGATGGCCTCGATCACTTCATCGTCGGTCAGCTCGGTCGTGGAGGGGGAGGGCGTCGGGGTGGGGCTCGGCGTCGAGACGGGAGCGGCAGTCGGCGTGGGCGTCTCGGTGACGATCGGCGCAGGATCGCCAGAGCATCCGGCCGCAGACAAGCCGAGTGCAGCCGCGATGACCGCGACTGCGACTCTGGACCCACCCCGCCCGTGGTGCATGTGCCAGACATTACCGACATACGCGACGGCACGACAGGGTGAGTCGCGAACCTGTGGACAACGCCGTCACAAGCGAAGCCGCCATGACTTAGGGTCTTGACGGTGGAATCACCGACGACTCAGGCGAACGAAGAAGACCAGCCCAGCGACGGCATCGGCCGTCCGTCGCCTCGCCCCACGTGGCACCTGACGCCCGCGCGCAACTGGATGAACGACCCCAACGGGCTGGTTCACGTCGACGGCGTCTACCACGCGTTCTTCCAGTACAACGCGGGCGGCGAAGGCTGGAGCGATATGAGCTGGGGCCACGCCGTGAGCGAGGACCTCCTCGCGTGGCGCGAGCTCGACGTCGCCATCCCCGCGACCGCCAATGAGCAGGCCTACTCGGGATCGGCGGTGGTGGATCACGGCAACACCTCGGGCCTGGGGGATGGCGGTACCGACCCCATCGTCGCCGTCTACACGGCCGCGACCAAGGACGGCCTGCAGGCCCAGTCGCTCGCGTTCAGCCAGGACCGCGGCGCGACGTGGCAGCGCTACGACCGCAACCCCGTCCTCGACCGCGGCTCGCGCGAGTTCCGCGACCCCAAGGTGTTCCGCTTCGAGGGCGCCGACGGCCACGCGCGCTGGATCATGGTGGTGGTCGAGGCCGTCGCCCACGAGGTGCTCGTCTACTCGTCCGACAACCTGCGCGACTGGACGTGGGAGAGCGCCTTCGACCACCCCACGCCGCTCGACGAGATCTGGGAGTGCCCCGACCTCTTCCCGCTGCCGGTCGACGGCGACGAGGCCGACCAGCGCTGGGTGAAGCTGCTGTCGACCCATGACCACGACCGCACCGACGAGCAGGGCTCGACCATGCGGTGGATCCTCGGCGACTTCGACGGCCGCCGCTTCACGCCCGCGCCGGGGGAGACCTGGCGCCTGCTCGACCACGGCCGCGACTTCTACGCGGGCGTCACGTTCTCCGATGCGCCCGACGGCCGCCGCCTCATGCTCGGCTGGATGTCGAACTGGCAGTACGCCCACGAGGCGCCCACCGCCCCCTTCCGCGGAGCGATGTCGCTCGTGCGTGAGCTGTCACTACGGACCGTTGTGAGCGATACGGGGGCCGATGCGCGGGTCGAGCTGGTGCAGACGCCCATCGTTCCCGAGGGGCTGGGTTTGCGCTCGGAGGACGAGGGGGACGACGAGGGCCTCGTGGTGGGACTCGCTGGCGTGGTGTCCATCGAGTCGGTCGGATCTGCGCGCACGGTGTCGGTTGAACTCTGTTCCGGCGATGATGCGCTCGCGACCGTGACCCTCGACGCGAACGCGGGCGAGGTGGTGTTCGAGCGCGCCTCGGCCGGCGTGGACGCCATCGACGGGCGGTACGCGAGCGTGCGGCGCATGCCGTGGGACGGGGGCCTCGTGGAGGTGTTCCTCGATGCGCACCTCGTGGAGGTGTTCGCGTGCGACGGCGCCTCGGTGATGTCGCACCAGGCGTTCGTGGGGCCCGACGGCTGGCGCGTGCGGGTGATCGGTGGTGCTGCCGCCGATGTGACCGTGGCCGTCCCCTCCGACACTGAGTGACCACTGCGGCGCTCAGGCGGGGAAGATCAGTCGCGGGATGGTGACACGGTGCGGGGGCGTTAGGTTGAGAGCAGTCCCGCAAACCTAGGAAGGACGTGGCCATGCCCACCATCGCGATTGTCGGAGCCGGACCCAACCTCGGAGGCGCCGTCGCCCGGCGATTCGGCCGTGAGGGATTCTCCGTCGCCCTGATCTCCCGTGACCTCGCCAAGCTCGATAATCTCGCTGAGGCGCTCGAGGAGGAGGGCGTCACCGCCAAGGGCTACTCGGCCGACGTCAAGGACGGCGCCCAGCTCGAGGCCGCGCTCGCCAACGCAGCGGCGGACCTCGGGCCCATCACCGCTCTTCAGTACAGCCCGCTGCCGTCGCGCGACTACCTGAAGCCCGTGCTCGACCTCACCCCGGAACTGGCGCTCGAGGCGCTGCAGTTCTCGGCGCTCGGCCTCATCCACGCGGCCCGCGCCGTCCTGCCCAGCATGCGCGAGGCCGGCGAGGGAAGCATCATCCTCATCAACGGCGGCACCTCGGTGAAGGCACGTCACGGTTTCGCGGGCACCTCGGTCGCGTTCCCCGCGGAGAGCGCCTACGGCGAGATGCTGCACGATGCTCTCGCGGACGAGGACATCCGCGTCACCCAGCTGGTGATCCCGGGCGCGATCCCCAAGCTCCAGCTCGAGAACGGCATCGACGATGTCGCGCAGAAGATCTGGGAGCTGCACTCGACGGGCGAGGACTTCCGCACCATGCTGATCCCGCTCGAAGAGGGTCGCGAGTAGAGAGAGGCCGCAAGGAGCGGCCCGTGACGCGCGGGGATTGGGCCCTAGCCTGATCCGACCATGGACGATATGGTTCCTCGGAACACGACACCAGCATCCGCTGGCGCCGGGGACGCGGTGGTTGGCGGTTGCAGATTCTGAGGGGAATCCATGCCGACATCGCGAGCCCACGCGCCACGTTCCACGCTGATCCGTACCGTCGCCGCTGCCGCAGTCGCGGCCCTGGGCCTGATGGTCCTGGTTCAGACTGCACCGGCGGCCGCCGCTGAGCCTGAGGTGACAGTGACGTGGGGGCCCCCCAGTCTGACTCTGGATGACAACGGCGATGGGACGCCGGACGTCGATGACATCGTGACCTCCCCGATCGACTACACGGTCAACGCGCAGGGCTACACCCCCGTCGACCTGTGTCGGGAGTCTGGCTCCACGTCCGTGTGCTCCTACCTGGCGCCGTCGGTGCTCGCCATCGGCACTCACGTGACGGCCGACCACCTCGATGCCGACGGCTCGGGCCCGCACTATGACCGCGTATACGTGGTGCTCGAGGAGGATGCCACTGGAGATCAGATCGAGGTCGACGTGGCCGCGCCGGCGGTGTACTACGAGCCGGCCGTCACCGTGGACCCGCCGTCCATCGAGGTGGATGAGACGGTCGGGGACACCACGGACGGAGCACCCGCCGAGGGCGATCGCGTGCGGTATTCGATCGACGTGTACGGCTTCAGCGACGTGGACTCGATCACGGTGACCGGTGACGATTCGACGGACTCCGTGCGCTACTCGACGCACGACACGTACTTCTCGCCATGGATCGACGTGACGCAGCAGCACATGCTCGATGGCGAGGTGCCGCTTCCTGAGATCGAGGTTCACTGGGAGGACGGTCAGGTGAACGATTCGATCGTGGTGCAGCCCGGCCCGGTGGCCACCGAGGCCCTCCTTAATGCCGTGGAGAACGTCGAGTTCGAGTTGTCCTTCTCCAAGCAGGACGGAACGCCGCTGGCGCCGCACGAGGTCGAGGCCGGATCGCGTGTCGACGTCAGCGTGACGTTCGACCACACCGGCAACTACACGTACGGCTACGTGGGGCTGAGCTTTACGGGGATCGATGGCCTGACGTCGGTGGGCAACAACAACGCGAGCCTGGCGCCCGGCATCACGGCCGACCAGGGGCCGTGGTGGGATACGACCAACGGCTCGGGTGGCGAGGTCAACCAGGCCCAGGTCGATGCTGGAGTGCTCGAGGCCAACATCCGCCTGGGAGTGGGGCCGGACATTCCAGGCGCGGAGACCCTCGTGACGGAGGATGTGGTCGTCGACCTCACGGCCCCCGCGCCCGTGGCGACGGTCGACGTCACCGGGACGTTCGATGACGCGAATGCTGACGGGGTGCCCAGCGTGGGCGAGACCGCAACGTTCCACGTGACCGTGGAGAACACGGGCAACGCGCCGCTGGCCGGCGTCACGTACACGGAACTGGGCGACGCGACCGCGACCGCGCTTCCGTCCGAGCAGAGCATCGCGCCTGGTGACACGGTCGCCTGGAGCGCGGAGCGAGTCATCACCGCTGAGGATACCGCCACGGGCGCGGTCAACTACGGGGTCGAGGTGCAGGCCGATGGCGGCATCAGCGAGACGGCCTACGCCTGGGTGAGCGGCCTGCCGTTCGTCCCGGTCGAATCGGGACTGACGCCCGGCCTCGAGGGCGAGATCACGCTGTGCGATGGTGACGGCAACGTGGTCACGGAGGCCGAGCACGGCGATGAGGTGACCGTGGTGCGGAGCGCTGACGGCTGCTCCGGCCCACTCCCTGGCTCGTCGACCACGGTGTACGCGTTCTCCGAGCCAGTCATTCTGGGGGCGGGCGACGCTCCCGTGGCGCTGCCGGAGTCGCTGCCGCTGGGTGAGCACAGCATCGCGCTCTACGGACCCGAGAACACTCTGTTGGGGTGGGCGGCGCTCGAGATCGTCGCCCCGGCGGAGCCGGGTGGGCCCGAGGAGGCCCCCGAGCCCGCCCCGGAGGAGGTCCCCGAAGGCGATTCGGAGGAGCTCGCCGCGAGTGGCCCGGGGGACAGCGGCATGCTGCTGAGCGCGGCAGGTGCCCTGATCGCCGCGGGCGTGGCGGTCGTGGGCGTGACCCGTCGCCGACTGGGCGAGGTCTCCGCCGGGAGATAGGGTCGAGACCCCGCCTGCACCACCCGCCCTGGAGGCCTCAATGCCCGCCTACGACCTCTCTGACCGGCTGGTCGTGGGTGTCGCCTCGAGCGCGCTGTTCGACCTGACGGAGTCCGACGCGTACTTCCGCGAGCACGGCGAGGCCGCCTACGCCGAGTACCAGGACCGCAACGTCGACGAGCCCCTTGATCCGGGTCCGGCGTTCCCGTTCATCGAGCGGCTGCTTCAGCTCAACGACCTGCGCCCAGGCGACCCGCTGGTCGAGGTGATCGTGCTGTCGCGCAACGCAGCATCGACGGGCCTGCGCGTGATGCGCTCCGTCGAGCATCACGGACTGACGGTCACCCGCGCGTTCTTCACGCAGGGCCGCTCGCCGCTGAACTACATCCCCGCGCTGGGCATGAGCCTGTTCCTCACGCAGAACAAGGACGACGTCTGGACCGCCGTGCGCGCGGGCCATCCCGCCGGGCACGTGCTGCCGAACACCGCGGCCTACGAGGACTCCGATAAGTCGCTGCGCATCGCCTTCGACTTCGACGCGGTGCTCGCCACGGACGAGTCCGAGCGGATCTTCCAGACCGAGGGCATGGCGGGGTTCGTGAAGAACGAGGTCGCCAAGCGCGACGTCGCGCACTCGCCGGGGCTCCTCAAGCCGCTGCTCGAGGACCTCAACCGGATTCAGACGCTCGAGCAGGAACGCCAAGCGGCCGATGCGACCTACGAGCCACGTGTGCGCGTCGCCTTGGTCACGGCTCGGGCGGCTCCGGCGCACGAGCGCGCCGTGCAGTCCCTGCGGTCGTGGGGAGTGACGGTGAACGACGCGTTCTTCCTGGGCGGCATCGAGAAGGCCAAGGTGCTCGAGGTGATGCGCCCGCACCTGTTCTTCGACGACCAGGACGGGCACCTCTCGGGCGCGCTCGAGCACGTGGCGGGTGTGCACGTGCCGTATGGCGTGGCGAACGAGGCGCTGGAAGAGGCCGCAGGCTCCTAGGCGACGGCGCGTACCTGACGCCCGCCGCCGCGCCGTCACGAGGAGGGTGATGTCGTTCCGCGCATTCTAGGAATTCTTAGAATGGCGATGGCGAGTCTGCCTGCAACGCGGAGGCCTTGCGAGCCGTCCTGCCTGGGACGACAATGGAATTGCACGCCTGTGTCGGCGGAGCGTCGTCGGCTGGCTTGCACGGGAGCGACACGATGCGACGAGATCATCTCATTCGAGTCTTCGCCCTGGCGGCGGCCGGCGCCATGGTCGTGGCGGGTTGCTCGACCGAGGACCCTCAGCCCACGGTCACCGCGACCGAGACCACGTCGCCCGAGCCTCCGCAGGCCTCGGCTTCTCCCACGCCTTCGTCCTCGCCATCACCCTCGGCGTCCGCCTCGGAGGCGCCCCTGCCCGACGAAGACCCGCCGGCCGATGCGGCTCCCTTCCCTGCGGATCGCGCGCCCGACACCGCCGAGGCCGGTTCCGACTCTCGCCTGAGCCCCGTCGACCTGCGCTTTGGCGTCCACGACGGGTTCGACCGCATCGTCCTCGACCTGGCAGGGGAGGGGGCGCCCGGATGGGACGGCCGGTACGTCGAGGACCCCACGCAGGCGGCGTCCGGTGAGCCCGTCTATCTGTTGGGCGAGGACTACCTGCTGATCCTGGTGAACGGGGTGGTGTACCCGACGGAGGACGGCGCGCAAGACTTCGACGGCCCGCGCAGCCTCACGCCCACGGCGGGCGGCGTGGTCGAGGAGGTGCGCTACGGCGCAATGTTCGAGGGCCAGGTCGAAGTGTGGGTGGGCCTCGCGTCCGACGAGCCGTTCCGGGTGTTCAGCCTCGAGGACCCGACGCGCGTGGTGATCGACGTCCAACACCCGTGAGCGGGGCGCGCCGGACGGTCAGCAACTCCCGACGTGGCGACCTTCTGATGATCGGACGCGGCAGGGTTCTTGAAGGGTCCTTCGTCCTGCACGAACAAAATTTCCGGTGAGAGCGTGGAAGCACAGAAACGCCCGCACGGAAGGTTCCCGGAAATGCCTACATTGTTCGACGAGTTCCAGCTCAAGGACCTCACGCTCCCCAACCGCTTGGTGATGGGCCCCATGACCCGCGCGAAGGCCACGCCCGAGGGCGTCCCGACGCCCATCATGGCCACCCACTACGCGCAGCGCGCCAGCGCGGGCCTGATCATCTCCGAGGGCACGTGGCCCGAGCGTCGCGGTCAGGGGTACTGCGACATCCCTGGCATCGAGACCCAGGAGCAGGAGGACGCGTGGCGCACCGTCACGGACGCCGTCCACGAAGAGGGCGGCCGCATCTTCCTGCAGATGGAGCACACCGGGCGTGTGGGCCACGAGATCAACAACGGCGGCATCCAGATGGTCTCGTCCTCGTCGCAGCCCGCGGACTTCCAGATCTACACGCACGAGCAGGGCATGGTCCAGATGACCACGGACGTGCACGCGCTGACCACTGAGGAGGTGCACGAGGTCATCGACAAGTACTACGAGGCCGCGGTGCGCACCAAGGCGGCGGGCTTCGACGGCATCGAGCTGCACGGCGCCTCGGGCTACCTGCCGCACCAGTTCCTCTCGGACGTGGCCAACACCCGCGACGACGAGTTCGGCGGCACGCCCTACAAGCGCACCGAGTTCGCGATCCAGGTGCTGAAGAAGCTGATAGAGGCCTGGGGAACCAGCCACCGCATCGGCATCAAGATCTCCCCGAACATCCGCTTCAACGGAATCTCCGAGGAGGACCCGGACCCCACCTACGCGATCCTGCTGGAGCGGCTGAACGAGCTCGACCTGGCGTATGTCGCGTTCCAGACGCCCGAGAGCCTGCGGTCGCTGTCCGGCCTGGAGAACGAGGACCTGGCCGACGGCGAGATCTGGCACCGCTACCCGTACGAGTTCATCCGTGAGCGCTACAACGGCACGGTGATCGCCTCGGGCGACCTGACGCAGGAGTACGCGCAGAAGGCTCTCGAGGCCGGAAAGTCGGACCTGTTCGTCTTCGGTCGCGACTACATGTCGAACCCGGACCTCGTGGAGCGGATGAAGTACGGCTGGCCCATCACCACGGTCGACATGCGCCGCGCCTACGGGTCCGCGAACGCCGAGGTGGGCTACCTGGACTACCCGACGTACCCGGAGGAGCGGGAGCAGGCCAAGGCCGCGGCCGAGCCCGAGCACAAGGTCTCGTAGTGGAGAGTTAGTCAGTGATGCCCAGGTCTCGCGCCGACTGGAGCAGGTCGTGCGCGGCGACTGCGGCGAGTTCCGCATCGGCCGCACCGACGGGGGCGGCGCCATACCTTTGCTGATTCCGGGAGCGGCGGAGTTGGTCGAAACGGCGGGCGGCGCTATCGCCGGGCGGTTCAATTACGACTGCACGGAGGAACCGTCCTAACGCCTCGTGCTGCCCAGCCCCGTTGGAGGTGCGGTAGCCGTACGTCGCGAGCAAGGCCTCCCCGACGTCGTGGCAGGCGTCGTAGGCGACGTTGTATCGAATAGACGCCTTGGTGAGCACGGCGAGTTCCTCGAGGGCGTCTGTCGCTTGGCCAAGGAACGCTTGTGCGCGGAGCGCATCGACGGGAACGCGCTCGATGCGCCGCGACTGGACAAGGGCGTCGACCGCCGACTGCTGTGCGGTGGTGAGAGGAGTGACGGTCATGGGTGATCACCCAAGATGTGAACTATTGGGCTCGTGCGCACGCTTTCGAGGAACCCAGAATCGGCTTCGAACTCGCTGTGAGTCAATATCGTGGGGTTGACGGGCCGCGCCACATGTTCCTCCACCCGTGCGCACGCGTCATAGATTGCTTCCGGGTCAGGCGCGCCGATCACCATGAGATCGATGTCGCGAGGCGATTCGCCTGTCACACCTCTCAAGCGAGCTGCGTAGGAACCGTAGAGGAACGCGGCCTCGACTCCTTCAATCGAGGAGAGCTCTTGAGCAAGCAGGACCACGGGCCCCGTGGAGACCAAAAGGATCTCACGCAATGGCTTCACTATTGGGCTGTCTTGGTTGGCCCGGACCATGCGTGTGCGGCCGGCACGGCGCTCTGCGAGGATCCCAGCCTCAAGCAGGCGCCCCACCTCTCGGTGCGCTGTGGGGTACGTGAGTTGGCTGCGGTCTGCGAGTGTGGTCAGGCTGATTTCATCGCCGGCGAGAATCAGAGCCGCGAGCAGGCGCGCCTGGCCGTCCGATCGAAAGATCGGCGCCAGTACGGGGGCAGCTTCTCTCATAAAATGGAGGATATCCTCCATTTTATTGATAGTCAACGGCGCGCAGACCGGTGTTAAGTTCCGCTCATGAACGTCGCGCGCCTGACCACGCCCCAGAGAATCTCGGGCGTGGCGATTCTTGTCCTGATTGTCGCAGCGTTCCTCCCGTGGGTGTCGATCCCGGGTGTCAGCAGGATCGGGATCGAAACGGGCGGCATCACTACGCTCGCGCTGGCGCTTGCCGGCGCGGTGATTCTCACCGTGACGTCCGGAGTGGTCGGCCGTGCCCGGGCTCCCGGGAGCGCGTCCCAGAAGACCCTTCTGGTGCTGGCGATGCTTGTCGCGCTGGTCGGTCTTCTCAACATGGCCGGCACGCCCGCGGTCGGCGTCTACGTGACGCTCTTCGGTGGCATCGCGTGGGTAGTGGGCGCCGTGTGGCAACAGAGTGCCTCCGGTAGAGGCCGGATCCCACGCGGGTTCGGTCCTCAGGGCCAGGACTGACCGGACTCAGGGGCGCAGCAGGATCTTGCCCGCCCGGCCCGGCGCGAAGTTGGCGCGTGCTGCATCGGCGATCTCGCTGAGCGGGTAGGTGGCCTCAACCGGAAGGGTGAGGGTGCCGTCCGTAAGCCGTGCGAACAGTTCCTGCATCAGCCGGGTACGGTCGTCGGCGGACATCGAGCCGCTGACCTTGCTTCCCCAAAAGCCGCGCACCGTCGCCTGCTTGAAGATGACGTCGCCCGAACTGAGCTGGAGCGTGGGCGAGGCCATGGCTCCGAATACGACGAGCGTGCCGTTCTCGGCCAGCAGCGACAGCACGTCGGAGGCCGCCGCTCCGCCTACAGAGTCCACGCCGGCCTTGATCGGAGCACCGCCCGTGATGGCTGCGACCTCGTCCTTCCATCCGTCGTGGTCGGTAGCGACGATGCGCGCGATGCCGTGGCCGGCCATCTCCTCGATGCCCTCGGCGCGGCGCACCAGGCCCACCACATTGATGCCGCGGGACGGAGCAAGCTGGGCGACCATGCGACCCACGGCGCCGTTCGCGGCGTTCTGGATCATCCAGTCGCCCTCGCTGAGGCCCAGTGAGTCGAGCACGCTGATGGCAGACATGGGCATGGCCACGAGCTGCGCGGCGACCTCGTCGGGGATCTCGTCGGGAACGGGGATGAGCGAGGCCGCATCGGCGACGAACTGCTCGGCCCACACGCCGAAGGTCCCGGCGCTGGCCACCCGCTGGCCGGGGGAGAGGTGGTCCACGCCCTCGCCGAGCGCCTCGACCACGCCGACGGCTTCGCTGCCGGCGCGGGCCGGCATCTCAGGCTTGAAGCCGTAGGTGCCGCGCGCGGTCCACAGGTCGTGGTTGTGGATGGGAGAGAGCACCATGCGGACCACCGCCTGGCCGGGGCCGGGCTCGACGTCGGGGACGTCCTCGAGAGCGAGCTCGGTGGACGGGTCGCCGAACTGGTGCTGGACAAGTGCGCGCATGGTGATGCCTTTCGTTGCTGCGGGGTTTCCCTCGGCAACGTCAGCGGCGCTTCACGAATTTAGTGCGGGTCGAACTATTTCTTGGCAGCGTCCGCAGCGCAGGGCGGACCGTCCGGGTAGGTGCCGCGGCTCCAGAGCACCACGTCGATCACTCTGAGCGGGCTCACCAAGGAGTTGACGCCGGCGGCACGTCGCCATTCCTTTGCCGTGGCCCACAGGTCCCGTCGACCATCGGTGAAGAGCCCTTGCATGGCGGCCCAGTGCTCGCCAGGGTCGCTGACCTCCATCTGGTCGGCGACAACCGACCCGTACGCGGGGACGAGCTTGCCGCGCTTGCGGGCGAGCAGCTTGCTGACCGAGACCGGACCGAACCCGGGCGCCTGGCTCCAGTGGTCCCAGAGCTTCGCTGCGGGCCCGCCGTCCTTCAGGAGCTTGGTGCCGCTCTTGGTGCCGATCTTCGCCTTGACCGGGATCTTGCGGAGCAGCTTCTCCGTCTTCTTGAGGTTCTTCTTGTCGAGCATCCAGACAGCGGCCGGTCCTGCGACAGGCGTGGTGAGGGTGGCCAGCGCCACCAGGTCGCCGGGGCTGACGGTGTTGACCTTGGACTTCTTGTCCCAGGGGTGCCCGATGGTCTCGAACGCTGCGCCGCTTTCAGGGGCCGCGCATTCGCACGTGCCGAAGTAGTGACGCAGTCGCGAGACGGCGTCGTCACGGTCGGCGACGGTCAAAGTCTTGGACTCTTGCGATGTCTTGTTCATTCTTCGACCGTACGCTCATCGGGCCAACCGCGCCGATGCGCGGGACGCCTGGGCGCGCGGGTGAGAGCCCATCAGTGGGACAGTGGGCACATGGCAGAACCTACGAATGACGCCCGGTTGGCCGTCCTGATCGACGCCGACAACGCCAGCGCCCAGCATCTTGACCGTTTGCTGGTCGAGATCGCGAAGTACGGCACGGCGACAGTGCGCCGCGCCTACGGAGACTGGACGTCCACGCGGCTGGCCAAGTGGAAGCCGGAGCTGCTCGCGCATTCGGTGCAGCCCATCCAGCAGTTCGCATACACGACGGGAAAGAACTCCACCGACAGTGCGCTGATCATCGACGCCATGGACCTGCTCCATGGCGGGACGGTGGACGGCTTCTGCCTGGTGTCGAGCGACAGCGACTTCACACGGCTGGCGGCGCGGATCCGCGAGCAGGGCCTAGCGGCCTATGGCTTTGGTCAGCGCAAGACGCCCAAGCCCTTCGTGGCGGCGTGCACGCAGTTCGTCTACGTGGAGAACCTGGTCGAGCCGGAGGCCGCGCCGGAGCCGGAGGCAACCCCCGCCTTCAAGAAGGACCCGGCGCTCGACAAGCTGCTGTCCGAGGCCGTGGAGTCCGCCGCGGGCGACGACGGCTGGACACAGTTGGGCACCGTCGGTTCCAACCTGTCTCGACTCGCCTCCGACTTCGACACCCGCACGTGGGGCTACGCCAAGCTGAGGGACCTCATGGAGGCGCACCCGTCGTACGAGATGACGTCACGCAAGGCCGGCGACGGCAGGCAGTCGAACGCGTATGTGCGGAAGGCACCGCGTCGCAAGACTCGGTGACCCTGCTGCACGATGGTGGATTGCACGCGGCTGATGCGGCCTTCGAGCCGCGCGTGGGTGTCCGCAAGGGGCGGGCGCGGGTGGCACCCGCGCGCGAGCCGGCGGTGTAGTGGCCGTGTTGAGAGACGCACCGGGTCCGTCGTGATGAGTTTCACCGCTACTCGTCAAACGCGAGAGCGACTGCGGACTGCTGGCGTGTCGTCCCGTATCTCTGATGCGAGGGACCCGTGGGTCGGCCAGCCATGAGAGAACTCGTCGGGCAACCTACTGATGGCCGGAGAGAGCCCATCGGCGACGGAAGAGCCGAGCGGGCGTATCCGGGACCTGGCCGCACGGGGCTGCGTGTTGAGCGGCGCTCGGAGGAGTATGGCGGCTATCAGGGAAAACCTAACGCCGTGAAACGCGGCGATCTGCGCGAGACTGTCCACACAGAAAAGAACAAAACCCTCTACGGCTTCCCCGGCGGACGGGGGAACTGGGACAGGTGGCAGCAATGACCGACCACAACGCACTTGACGGACGCGACGAGGTGCTGGAGGTGCTCGACAGCCTTCAAGCCGAGCTCGCGAACGGGCCAGATTGGGAGAATGTGGCGCTGGACCGATTCCTAGACGCGTTCAATGCACTTCTGGGCTCCATCGAGAACGCTTACACGAACACGGACCGTCCGATCCCAGATTCGCCGTGGACAATGGTCGCGGAGGCTCTCCGCGGTGCACGATTCTATGAGTAGGAATCCCGCCCAAGATTCATCGGGCTGGCTGTTCTGGCTTCTGGGCGCGGTCGCGCTCCGTTGCGTCCCCAGCCCCGACCGAGAGTTGCGCGCATCACAAGCAACTGAAGGAGAGCGTCATGAGGGTCAGATCCGTCGCGGTCGGCACCGTCGGCACGCTGGTGACCCTGGGCGTTCTGTCCGGGTGCGCCAGTGACGCCTCCAGTGAAGCCGCGCCCCAGGTGACCGTCACGGTTGAAGCGCCAGCCCCCACCGTGACGGTGACGCCTGCTGAGACGGCAGCGCCCGTGGACACAACACCTACCGCCGAGGCCGGTTCGGATATCCAAGTAGCAGTCGAGGCCTTCACGACCGCTCTGGACGATCTTGGTATCGAGTACACCGAGCCTGTTCGCGCCGAGGTCGGCTTGTCCGGCGCTCAGGCACGATTCGACATGACCATCAACGGCTTCGACTCGGGTATCAACGTGTTCGGAGACCCCGACACGCTCGCACTGTGGCAGGAAACCAGCGACTCCCTTGGCGGAATCCACGTTGCCGTCGACAACAGCGTCCTGTCGCTGAACTCGTCAGGAGGCATCGCCACCTCTGCTGAGATCGCGCCGGAGATCGCTGAGGCCGTTGGTGGCGAGGCGCGCGGCATCTGAAATCCGCAAGTCACGTAGCTTTGATCTATTCGGCTGAAGAGTCGGTCGCGTTGCGGGTAGCTTTCAGTGAGTTGTTGCCCGGTAGGACGGATTACGCGTGGAAGGTGCTCCCGCCGCCACGTGCGATCGCAGCGACGGACCACCTTCCCACCCCGAAACCGCGTAAGAGGCGTGTCAAGGAGTGAGAGGCCCGCTCCGCAAGATGGCGGCGACGCGCACTTCCGGGCTGGTGTCGCCACACATTAGTTCGAGCGATGAGTCGCCAGCGGTTGCTTGGCGAATGTACTCGAGTCGCTCTTGATCACCGCGCAAGCCCATCATGCTGGTCAACTCAGGTAGGCCGCCCGGTCCAGTCCGCGCCCAGTAGGGGGAGACGCCAAAGTGCGGCACCGTGGTGTCCTTCCCGTACGCCTCTAGCCACTGAGCGGCTTGCATCCCCGTCTTTCCACCAAGCCCAGTCATCCGCATGGCGAGGTCGCGGTTGCGGTGACTGTCTGGGTGCCGGGTAGAGGCATGACTTAGCCAGTCCGCAGGAGACGTTGATGTTGATGGCGAGAGTGGTTGCCTGGCAGCACTTCGCGTGTTGGCGGAGATGTCCGTCTCACTTGCATTGGGATTACGCTTATCGTCGTCAAAACCGGTGATAAAACTGGCGACTCCGATCAGGATGAGAGCGAGGACTATGTACGCCGCGGAACCCTCTGCCGCCCCATAGAACAGGGTTGCAACTCCCGCAAGGCCAAACACGAAGGTTGCAAACAGCTTCATGATCAGTATTGAAGCACAGGGTGAACTGAGACTGTCCTTTCGACGTGCGGCGCAAGGTTGGCAGCCCTGGATGCGCGAGTCGCAACCCCCCGCCGGGATTTCCTGGTTTCGGGTCGGATGATGAGTATCACCGCTACTCATCGTGCTGCCCCGTGGATTCTCAGCGGACGTACGTTTCGACTTCGTTCCCAACCGCGTGAATGAACACCCGGTTGGCAATCTTGCGAGCAGACGCCGCAACCTCGCTCGAGAAAGCGTCGTCATCGCCGACAATCAGCGTCACCACATCGAACTGGCGCTCAGTGAAGTGGCCATTCGCAAGTGCTTCCTCAACGCGCATCGGGTACAGGCGAGCAACTGATGGGTGCTTGCGGACCAACTGGTTGAGCATCGGCGCGCTCGCATCGACCCCTGCGTAGCGCTCTGGCATGGCGAGCTCCAGGTCGAGCACTCTTCCCGTGCCGCACGCCAGGTCGAGCACGTGCGGAGGATACGGTCCGGTATGGTCGCGGACAGCTCGACGCAGTCGGTTGGCAAGCGTCTCCGACGTAGCGTTGGAGACATCGAATGAGGTCGCGATCGAGTCGTACCGCGTCTCGATGCCCGATGCGGTCGTCGGCGCGGTCTGGACACCGTAGAGCCTCGTATTAGTGGCCCGGTTGATGAGCGCCGTGTCGCTCACATCGGAGTCCATGGTCCACCACTTGACGCCCGCGTCGCGATCTTCGAGGTAGATGTTGGTGATGCCGTAGTACTTGCCCGGCTGTCCGCAGGTGTGGATCACTCGGGCGGCGCGCACGAAGTCTCCGTGGTCCAGTCCGCGAGTGCGCCCCTCCACGATGTAGTCGCGCGGCGCGGCCTCCGCGTAAGTCTTCGCCCATGTCCACTGCAGGTGCGTCGCAGTAGTCAGCCACCACTTGAGGTCTCGTCCATTAATCACCGCTGTCTCCTAGTTGGGTGCCGCCCTCGAAGTCGGCACGCAGCGAAACGTAGTCGACGCGTCTGACACGTCGTTAGCAGGGGCGCTAGTCTGTGGCCAGACGAGGGCGTCCATTAGCTGGAGGACACGTGGCAACTGACTTGATGGTGGACATGGTCGCGATTCTGGGCAGGTCGCGCGACCCCGGGTTCAATGTCTTTGATGTCATGCACCACGGCGGCCACGAGAAGCAATTGTCGAACGTTTTTCAATGGCTGCTCGAGCCCGAAGGTAGCCACGGTTTCGGCGACACGTTCGTTCGCATCTTTATCGACTCTGTGAATCAGCGGCTGGGCGATGGTGAGTATCTGCCTCACGGCTCCTACTGGGCGCGCCAGGAAGTTAATACGTCGGGCGCAGGCTCAAGTGGTGATATCGCAGACATCGTGGTCGAGGGTGAATCTGCTTTGATCGTTGTGGAGAACTACTTCACTTCCGATGGGCACGGCCACAGCTACGACGGCTACATGAACTTTGCCCGGCGTGAAGGTAAACGCGGAGTGGTTGTGCTCCTGTGTCGCGATGTGGACAGTTCGCGGCAGCGCGAGGGCTGGCAGAACGCGGTAGTTCTCAGTTACAGGGATCTAGTGGGCCGGTTGCTCGCCACGCTTGGCGCTGATCGCGTGTACCAACGCAAGAATCCGCATGCGTTTGTGTTTGTAGAGCAGATGCACAGCAAGTATGTGAAGGGGAAGGGCCGCATGGAGGACCACGACGTGTTGGGTTTCGTCGTCGCGATGTGCGACACCGGTGAGGCGCGCCGATACGGAGAGCAGCCTGGCCCGGCGGGCGAACGGTTTGCGAGCGACCTGGCGGACCAGGCGCGCGAAAGGTTCGGTGAAGGGCGAGAGCTTCTCCAGCGCGTGAAGGACCGGTTGCGGACCTTTGCTGCTGGCCCACTGACGAGCCAGCTCAACACCACGCTCGGCGCTGGGGCGGTTGGAAAGGTCAATATTGGTTTC
This sequence comes from Demequina pilifera, assembly GCF_048814985.1. Taxonomy (NCBI): domain Bacteria; kingdom Bacillati; phylum Actinomycetota; class Actinomycetes; order Micrococcales; family Demequinaceae; genus Demequina; species Demequina pilifera. The sequence goes on along the minus strand of NZ_JBMDTW010000002.1, from coordinate 197,925 downwards.
CAGGGCACGTACCAGTGGACCGTCAACATCACGATCGCCGACGAGGGCGAGGCACTCGAGGGGAACAGGCTCCAGTTCAAGTTCGGGCCGTCGGCGTGGTTCGCCAACGAAATGGACGCCGACTGGCAGCGCACTGTTGATTCCAGTGTGGTCGACTACTCGCGCATCTTCATAACCCGAAGCGCACGCAAGGAGATCAGACAGTCATCCGTGGGGATGGCAGAGGTGCTCGACGGTCTGGAAGCCTCAGACACCAGACTTCATGACGAGATCGTCGCACTGCTACGTGAAGACATCTAAGACACGACCGGGACTGGTTGACGGTTCCTTCCACCCGTCTGAGGAAGCGGATGTTGGCCCGCCAACCACTATCAGGCAGAGACGTGTCAGCAGGCGCGACTCGTAGGGCTCCTGGACGCGGTACCCACTGCGGGCTGATGACGCGTTGGGGCTCTACTCGTCCTTGTGTAGTTCCTGAAACCGAGCCCGAGCCGACCACTCACCGCCTTGGGTCGGAGTGCGCCCCGCCGCAAGTCGCGCTGAGGGCGTCAAGCGGATCTCGAGCGGCCCGGGGGGACGATAGTCGGGCACTGAACACGTCCCTAGGCCGGTCTAGAGTGACTGGTAGAACAAGGGAGTTCTCATGGGTACGTCACTGTCGCAATTCGATCTCGCCGGCCGCACGGCGGTCATCACCGGATCGACAAGGGGGCTCGGTCGCACCTTCGCACTGGCGCTTGCCGAGGCCGGAGCCAACATTGTGATCGTCGGCCGGGACGCCGATGCTGCGGCGTCCGTTGCGGCGGAGGTCGCCGACCGCGGTCGCGAGAGCGTGGTGGTGCTCGGGGATGTGACCGTCCGTCCCGATGTGGAGCGCATGCTGGCTCAGGCGATTAGTGCGTTTGGAAGTGTCGACATCCTCGTCAACAACGCGGGTACGTGCATCCATAAGCCCGCGCTCGACGTCACCGACGACGAGTGGCGCCAGGTCATGAGCGTCAACGTCGACGGCGTGTGGCTGTGCTGTCAGGTCTTTGGCCGGCACATGGTCGACCGGGGCAGCGGGTCCATCATCAACATCGGCTCGATGTCGGCGCAGATCGTCAACAGGCCGCAGTGGCAGCCTGCGTATAACGCGTCGAAGGCGGCCGTTCACCACCTCACACGCTCGCTCGCGGCCGAGTGGGCTCCCCTGGGGGTGCGCGTGAACGCGCTCGCACCCGGCTACATGCGGACCGACATGTCGCCCGTCGACGAGCCGCAGTTCCAGCGGTACTGGAAGGCCGATGCGCCGCTCGGGCGGGTAGGCGAGCCCGACGAGCTCGCGGGGGCGATCGTGTACCTGGCGTCGGACGCGTCGTCGTTCGCCACGGGCACAGTGCTGACGGTCGATGGTGGATACACCGTCTTCTAAAGCACTGTCTTCTAGGCCACCCGAACTTGGCCGTGTACGTGTGACGATGGGGACGTCGCCCGCCGCCGGGGCGCGGCGGAGGGGATGGATCGCGTGAGCAAGGAAGAGGCCGAAGGTCACGATGTCGTCAGCGATGGCGACACCGACCGGTTCGCATACCAGTCGCTGCGAAAGCGTCCGGCAGACCGTTCCGAGCGCTACGCGCTCGGCAAGGCCCTCCGTAAAAAGGTGGCGAGGAGTTCGCTGGGTGAGTGGCGCATCGGCCGCGAGGACCGGGACCCCATTGCGCTCGTGGAGGAGAACCACGAGGGCCGCATCTCGGATCTGGTTGCCGTGCGCGTCGCGCGGATGGCCGCCTCGCCGTACGGGTTCCTTCGCGGTTCCGCGGTGGTGATGGCGGATGACGTGTCACGTCTTCCCGCGACCGGGATCATGCCCGTGGTGTGCGGAGACGCGCACCTGGGCAATGTGGGCTTCTACGCCTCGCCAGAGCGCGACCTGGTGCTGGACCTCAACGACTTCGACGAGGCGCACCCGGGCTCGTGGGAGTGGGACCTGCGCCGGCTGGTGGCGAGCACGTGGGTGGCCGGCCGCGAGACCGGTGCCTCGGAGAAGAAGTGCAAGCAGGCGGTGCTGACGTGCGCGCGGTCGTATCGCGAGGAGATCCGCCATCAAGCGAACCAGGCTCTCTTCACCCGCTCGTTCGAGCGGCTCGACATGGACCGGATGGCCCTCCACGAGACGGGCAGTTCGCTGGACTCCGAACTCAAGCGGGCGGCGAAGCGGGCGCGCAAGCGGACCTCGGACCGCGCCCTTCCGCGCTTCACCACCGAGAACGGTGGCGCCCGCCAGATCGTCGAGGAGCCGCCGCTCATCACCCGACTGCCCAAGGCCGAGGCCGAGATGGTCGCCGAGGGGCTCGATGAGTACCTGATGACTCTCGACCCGCACTGGCGGCGCCTGCTCGGTGGCTACACGCTCGTCGACGTGGCTCACAAAGTGGTGGGGGTGGGGTCCGTGGGCCTGCGTGCGTATGTGGCACTCCTCGAGGGTTCGAGCAAGGAGGACGTGATCTTCCTTCAGCTCAAGCAGGCTCGAAGGTCGGTGCTCGCGCGGCATGTGCACGGCGACAAAGCACTGCACGAGCACCAGGGTCAGCGAGTGGTGGAGTATCAGAAGGCACTGCAGACCGTGAGTGATCCGCTGCTCGGATGGACCACCGTGGATGACCGGCAGTTCTACGTGCGCCAATTCCGAAACATGAAGGGCGCCGTCTCGCTCAAGAACATCTCCGGCAAGGCACTTGCGAACTACGCGGGCATCGCGGGTCGCCTGCTCGCCAAGGGCCACGCACGCACCAGCGGCGCGTCGATGATCGCCGGCTACGTGGGAAAGGGCACCAATCTGGACAAGGCGATGGCAAAGTTCGCGAAGGCCTATGCCGACCAGACGGAGGCCGATCACGAGGCGCTGCTGGCCGCGGTCAAGAGCGGCCGGTTGCCGATCGCCGAGGGTGCTTAGCGCGGTCGGCGGCCGATGCGGGGGCTGCGTGGGCTCTCGTTCGGAGCATTCTCGGAATCCTGAGAATGCCTGCAAAGAGGCGCGAAGGCTCCGGTCGCTCGCCGCTGCGAGCGTTCAGTCTGCGTCAGGCGTCCGGGGCGTCCTCACCAGCCGTATGCCGTCCGGATCAAGCGGCTCGCTAGCCAGGCCGGCATCGTCAATGGTGAGCCCGCAACGCGCGGTCGCAGATTTCTGCGCGGCATGCACTCCGTCGAGCGTGAACAGCTTCCGTTCGAGTTCGACCTGCAGTTCGTAGAGGTCCACCCATTCGTCGTACAGATCTCCGGCTAGGACATCGTTGGCGGCCTTGAACTCCTCTGAAGGCCATGGGTCGGACCTGTCGTGGGTGTGCATCTGTACGAGCCACATGCTGTTGGCGTCTCGGAACTCCGGACTCGCCGCGGTGAGCACCGCGCCGTTGACGGCCTCTCTCACGATTCCGCCGGCGACGATGTCGGTTGCGATCGCCTCCGGCGCTGCTTCGACCACCCCGCAGAGCTTGGCGATCCCCAAGTTCACGAGTTCTTCGATGTCCGGCTTGGGCTCCTCGGTGTCGCCCAAGTCGATCAGGTCTTGATGCCACGGGTTGTACGTGACGTCGGTGCCCGACTCGCCGATCCGGATCGCCATGTGGGTCACCGCCATGTTCCAGTCGATCTCACCTGGATCAAACTCGGCGGTAGGTGCCGGTGCGCATGCGCTGACGGAGAAGAGAACTGCCGAGCCAACGATTGCGCGTGTCCACGACCTTGTTCGCATGATCCCCCGAACCCTCAGCCGCCGATGACGGCCATCGTATGGGACACCGGCGCGAGTGACGTGGGCACCCCACCCGCGGTATATGCGCAGTGCCGATCGAGCCGGCGCTTGCGGCATCACGTTACGCGCAGCATTTCCATGGCCTATGAGACCCAGGTGGTGGAACGCCGCGCGACATCGAAGACCGCCTCGACCTGTTCCGGCGACAGCACCGCTGGGCGCTTCTTGAACCAACGCGGCACGTCCCATTTGTCGAGCACGCGCACGTCGTCGGGCATCTGCTTGTAGGTCACTTCGGGCACGAGCGAGCCGGTGAGGACCACCACGCATCCCATGACTGGAACCTCGAAGTTGAGCCGCGCGTCCAGTAACTTCTTGGCCCGCCCGGCCTCATGCCGCGAGTTGCGGAGGTAGGGGACAGGTGTGCCGTTCACGCGCATCTGGTACTGGGCGACCCAAATCTTCTTGCTGGCGTGGTTCTTGCTATTGATGGTGAACACACCGCCGGGTCCGATAGCGATGTGGTCGATATCCGAATCGCCCTTGCCGACAGGGACGCTGTGCAGCACATGCCAGCCCTTGTCGTGGAGTCTGTTGAGCTTCATGCCAACGAACTCTTCGCCCTCAGCGCCTTTGCGCCATGCGCGCTCCTGCGTGTGGTTGTCGAACACGTAGCGGTTGAGCGTCGCGAACACCTTGGAACGGTCCTTGGCTGCCGCCCACTCGGCCTCGGCCATCTGCCGGACGCCCTCGCCCGGCCGATGCGCCGCGAGGTCTGTCCACTCCGGCGCCGGCGCCGCAAGGGCTGGCTCGGTAGGCGCGGGCGGCGCGGTTGGCTCGGCTTCCGTCTCGGTCTGCCCGGCCGATGCGGTGGTCACCTCGGAGACGGGAGGTGGCACAGGGCGTGGATCGCCGGCGATCGGCGCGGCAGTCCCCGGAACCGCGATTCCATTCTCGCCACACCACCGCTCGAAGGCGCTTGCAACCACCTCCGCGTCGGCACCTGGCTCGAGCACGTACTCGCCGGAGTCGAGGTCGACGTAGCCGAGCTTGGTGCCTTCGGAGTCGGAAATGTAGGCGCGGTGGAGCTTCCACTTCTTCCACTCGGCGATCTGGATGCTATTCAACTCAGTACCAGATCGCGCTCAAGAAGCCGTCCGAGAAGCGCTCGGGAGGATCGGGCATCGACCGCTCCTCGCCACGCTCGGCCCGGCGGGCGGTCCATGCCATCGCCGCGGCGTCGTGGATGTCGTCAAGAGCGGCGCTCTTGACATCGCGTTCAATACCGCGCGGCAGTTCAATGCCTTCGCCGTGGAGCAGTTCGCGCCGGTGCAATGCTCCTTCGATCGACTTCTTGTAGTCGAGAAGCGGGACGCCAGCCATCGCGCGAAACGACACCTCGGGATGGCCTTCGAGAATGCGCACGTGAGACTCTCCGCTTCGCACGTGGTCGTCGACGTCGCGAATACGGTCGCAGATCGCCCATGCCTGCTTGGACAGACTGGTGCCGCCGGTGGCTTGGATGCTCGCCGCCCTCGCCTCGTCGTAGGACGAGGCGGCGAGCACGGGGCGCACTGGAGTGGAGAAGACACTGCTGCTGCGGGGACGGATGAAAGCTCGCGCTTCGACGTCTGCGAGGCGTGGTCCCGAATCGGGCAGCCCGATAGGGATGTCGACCACGATCGTCGCGACGGCCCATCGCTCGCGTCCGGTGCGCTCAGCAACGCCGATCGAGGACGCCACGAACGCGTCGACATAGCCCGTCTCGTCGATAGCGACGGCAACCCAGCCGCCCTTGCACGAGTCCAGCCCCAGCACTGTCACGGTGTTGATCCTGACAGAGCGCTGTGACATTGCCAACCATCGCCTGATCGTTCATTGGAAAAGTCAGGCCGATACGCCAGGATCGCACCATGACTTCGGCGTTCGGGTGGCTCGACAACGATGACGAGCAGCGGCGTCGCATGCTTGAGATCGTCGATCTCTTCCGCGAGCAAGGCACCATTGACGAACTGGGCATCGGTTCAATACGCGACACTCTCGCGAACGCCATGTTCCCTGGCACGTCCACCCTGCACACTCGACTCCGGTACGTCCTGTTCCTGCCATGGCTCATGAAGGCCGCCTCGCGCAAGCACACCCCCGCTGAGATGTCCGCGGAGTTCCGGCACCTGCAGTACCGCTTGATTGACAGCCTGCTCGCGGGCGGCGAGACCGAGGGTGTCATGGGCAACGTCGCGCGGCGCTCGCTCAAGAGGCTACCGGGTGACGTCTACTGGTCGGCGCTCGGCAACTGGGGCCTGGTGGACGCCGCTTCGCCCGACGCCTATTACCGGCGCCTTTCCGACTTCAGGTCGCTCCGAGACCGGACTGCGGACGCAGACGACATCGACTCGCATATGTCGCTGCCGGGAGACGGCATCGATGCCGAGCTTCCAGCGCCTCCCGACGGGTTCCTCAGCGAGGTGACTTTCCAACTGACGCCGCGTGAGGAGGAGTACCTCTCGTACCGGGTTGCGACACGTACGCGGGGGACGCTTCTCGCGTGGCTCGCGCGCAACCCGCCGCCGAACATGGACGGGCCGGATCGTGCAGGCTACCCGTGGGAGGTCGGCAACGCCGACGAGCTCCCAGAGGACCTGCGAAACGTCGTCGATCATGCCCGCCGATTCAGCGCCCTCGTTCACGGCGCGGCGCTCATCTACAACGTGGCGCTGGCGCGCAAGGCGGCACGCGACGATGTACTCGCCGGCCATGAAGAGTCACTCGCTGAGTGGCAGGACTCCGGCGCACGTGAGCTTGCCTCGACGTGGGACCGAGTCGCGTGGTGGCGGTTCATCGGGACCCACAACCCTCAGCTTCGGCACTCGACCAGAGCCTTCGTCGACTCCTGGGTGGACATCGCGAGCTCCGGCGGGGAGCTCCTGACGAGCCAAGAGGCGGCGCGGCTCGCCGAGACCCGCGAGCGACAGATCAAGGGCAGCCGTGCTCGATTCGTGAACCAGTCCGCGCTCGATCGCTGGTCGGGATCGAGCGGGCTCAGTCGTCTTGACTTCCGCTGGGCCAATACCTCGGCGCATTTGCGGGACCTCTACCAGGCGAGGGACGCCGCATGACGCTCACCCCTGAGACCCGCGTGCTGCTCACGGACGCGCTCCGACCGCCGGCGGGCATGGGTGTCGACGTCGCTGTCGGCACCACCTACTCGATGGATCTCACCGCCCTGCTGCTGGCACCGCTCTCGTTCGCGCTCGAGGACCGCCTCGCGGGCTCGGACCTGGATGTCGCCGACCCGGTGCGTCTGCTGGAGGCGGTGCGACGCTACGCGGGCCGGACCACCGTGTTCTGCCAGGCCGGCGGCATCCACGTCCCACCGAACTACCGCAGCATCATGATCTTCGTGGAGGACAGTGTCCGCGAGGTCGTCGCGCCGCATGATGGCGCGATCTTCCACCCCAAGGTCTGGGTGCTGCGATTCGCCGACGAGTCGCGGTCCTCCTTCCTCCACCGGGTCGTCGTGCTGAGCCGGAACATCACGTTCGACCGGTCGTGGGACACGGCGCTCGTGCTCGACGAAGCCCCAGGCGGCACCATCGACGCCGCGCCGATGGCCGGGTTCGTCGAGGCGCTCCCCGGCCTCGGTCTGCAGCCGCTGGCAAGCGACCGCGCGCAGCAGATCGCGAGCCTTGTGAGAACGCTCAGGAAGACGCGGCTCGAGGCGCCCGCGCCTTTCACTTCCGGTGAGCTGCTACCGATCGGCATCGCCGATGCGGACGTGTGGCCCTTCCCCGAGCACGCGCGGCGAGTGCTCGCGATCAGCCCATTCCTGTCGCGCGGCGGCGTCCACGCAATCGGCGCTCTCGCGAAGTCGCGGACGCTGATCACGCGGCAGGAGTCTCTCGACCTTGTCGGCGCAGATGCGCTTGGCGGCTGGGATACGAACGTTCTGCAGCGCTTGGCGGAGGTGGCGGCGGGCTCCGAGGTCGGAGAGGCGGAGGCCGTCGGATTCGAGTTCGGCGGCGTCAACGAGGGGCTCCACGCGAAGACCTTCGTCGTCGACCTCGAGGGAGACGAGTCCGAGGTCGTCACCGGCAGTGCCAACCTCACGAGCGCGCGATGGGGCGGGAACGTCGAGTTCGACGTGGTGCTGCGCGGTGCGACGCGCGAATGTGGCGTCAAGCACGTGCTCAACGGAACGGACGAGGCGCCGGGCCTGATCCGCATGCTCGAGCCCGCATCTGCCGCCGAACCTGACGGGATCGACGACGCCCAGATCGCGACGACCTATCAGATCGAGGCGTTCCACCGCGCCGTCGCGGAGGCCGGCGTCTTGGCTCATGTCGCGGCGATCGACGAGGGCCGTGCGCAGATGGCACTCGCGCTGGTGGTGCCGCCCGAGCTGCCCGGCGACACCGTCGTATGGCCGATCTCCGTCGCGCGGGATGGCCACGCGCGCGAGGTGGCCTCGACGATGGAGTGGACCGTGGCGACGGAGAATGTCACGCCGTTCATCGCCCTGGAGACGACGGCGGGCAGAGGCGACGCGAGGGTGACACGGCGGTGCGTCGTCAAGGCCGAGCTCACCGGCGATGTGGGCGATCGGCGCAAGAACGCCGTCGTTTCCGTGCTCAAGTCCCAGCGAGACGTGTTGCGCTATCTCATCTTCCTGCTCGGAGACCCGTCCTATGACGCTCTTCTCGCGGAACTGTCAGGCGCCGATGCGGTGACATGGGGCGCCGGTGTACGCGGCAGCAACGACGATGTCGCGCTCTTCGAGCCTCTCGTACGCGCGATCGGGCGTGACGACGGGGCGCTCGCGCGCATTGCAGGAGCCATGGCCGAGCTCCGCGAGGCAAGAGGCGGGTCGGACCTGATGCCGGAAGGCTTCGAAGAGCTGTGGGACATGGTGTGGTCCGTCCACCAGGAGAAGCGCTCATGAGTGCCACCCGTGATCGCCCGGATACGGACAAGATCCTCGCCAGCCTCAAGGACTTCCAACGCCGGACGGTCGACTATGCCTTCCGGCGCCTCTGGGCCGACGAGGACTGGACCAAGCGCTTCCTGGTGGCCGACGAAGTGGGCCTGGGCAAGACCATGATCGCGAAGGGCGTGATCGCCAAGACTGTCGAGCATCTGTGGGACAAAGAAGACCGTATCGACATCATCTACATCTGCTCCAACACGCAGATCGCGCGGCAGAACCTCAGCCGGCTCAACGTCGTCGGCGGTGCTGAACTCCGCCACGCCGACCGGCTCACGCTCCTGCCCAAGGCGCTCCAGGACCTACGCGCTGAGAAGGTCAACTTCATATCCTTCACGCCAGGGACCTCGTTCGAGGTCGGCAATCAGGGTGGCAAGTACGAAGAGCGCGTGATGCTCTACTGGATGCTCGCTGGCGCGTGGGGTGCTGATGCCGTGAGGGCTCGGCGATGGAAGCGGTTCTTCCAAGCCACGATGAGTGAGAGCAACTTCCAGTGGCACCTTTCCCAGTTCGACCGCAGCACGCTTGATGGTGAACTGGTGGACTCGTTCGGCGCGGAGATCGAATTGGCAACCGGGCCCGATGGAGGGTCGCTGCGCGCGGAATTGGAGGCGTGTGTCGAAGACTTTAACTACCTCCGCGGAGACCCCGATTGGCGACTCAGCGCCCGGCGCAATCGTCTGGTTGGAGCCTTGCGTCACGTGGTCGCTCGCGCAGCGGTCGAGCATCTCGAGCCTAACCTCGTCATCCTCGACGAGTTTCAGCGGTTCAAGGACGTGCTTGACGGCGACGGCTATGGATCAGACCTCGCCCGAGAAGTGTTCGACCACGAGAAGGCGCGTGTGTTGCTGCTATCGGCGACGCCGTTCAAGATGTACACGCTGCCTGACGAGCCGAGCGGCGACGACCACTACGACGACTTCCAGCGGACGGTCGGGTTTCTCGCGGGTGAGGACGCAGCCCGCGGAGTGCGCGAGGACCTACGAGTCATGCGGGAAGCGGCGGTCGCAGGCGCCCCGACGGAATCCGCGCTCGAATCGCGCGCTCGAGTCGAACAGACCTTGAGGCGCGTGATGAGCCGGATGGAGCGTCTCTCCTCGACCCCGGATCGAGACGGGATGCTGCGCGAAGTACCGATGCCACGTGCCGTCATCGACCGCGCTGACCTTCGGTCATGGGCCACGTTCGATGCCGCATCGCGGCACCTCGGCCGGCACGACGTGTTCGAGTACTGGCGTTCGAGTCCGTATCCGCTGAACCTCATGGAACGAGGCTCGTACCAGATCCGCAAGCGCTTCGAGGCTGCAGTGGACACTGGCGATCCGTTCCTCGCCAAGCTCCTTGAGAACGCGCCGGGCATGCTTCGTCGCGAAGACATCGCGGCGTACGCCCGCGTCGATCCGGGCAACGCAAAGCTCCGTGGGCTGTTCGCCGATGTGCTGGATCGGGGCGCATGGAAGCTCGCGTGGCTACCGCCATCGATGCCGTACTACGAGCTACGGGCTGACTATGCAGATGCCGAACTCCGGAAGTTCACCAAGCGCCTGATCTTCTCGGCGTGGGCGGTGGTGCCGAAGGCCATCGCGGTTATGACGAGCTTTGAGGCTGAGCGCCGAACGCTCGAACGTGCCGGACTAGAGGGCCGTACATACGACGAACAGCGATCGACCACCGCCCCGCTCCAGTACCGGCCTGCCGGCACGACGATGATGCTCCTGTACCCGTCGGCGGCGTTGGCGCGGGTCGGCGATCCTCTCGCGATCGCGCGCGAGGTCGGCGCGATGCCGATGGATCGCAATCACATGATCGGCATCGTGCGCGACCGGGTCGATGGCCTCTTGAGCCGCATGCCGCCGTTGCCAGAGATCGGAGGCGCGACCGACTCGCGGTGGTACTGGGTCGTGGCGGCCATGCTCGATCGCGACGTCGAGAGTCTGAGCGTGCGCGAGCTCTCTCGGCAGGTCAAGTCACGTGCGATCGACGAGGGTGAAGGGACAAGCCGCCTCAAGGAGCACCTCGACCTCCTTTCTCGCCTCGACTCAGTCCGCACTTCAGAAGACCTGGCGGCGCTCGGTCTCGGCGCAGTGCCGAGCGATCTCGCAGACGTACTGACCGATGTTGCCATCGCCGGCTTAGGGGTCGTCGGACTTCGCGCACTCTCACGCGTGGCCGGAGGCGCCAATGCCTTGGCCGATGCCGCAGTGCGCGGCGGTGCGATCGAGATCGCTCTGGGACTGCGCTCAATGTTCAACAAACCCGAAATCATCGCCCTGTTGCGTTCGCACGACGGCGAGGCCTACTGGCGCTCAGTGCTGCACCACGGTATCGATGGCGGCGTGCAGGCGGTGCTCGACGAGTACGTCCACGTGTTGCTGGAGTCAGAAGGGCTCCAGGACGCTGGTCCGGATGATCGCGTTGGGCGCATCGCGGCTGTCATTGGCGAGGCACTGTCCACACGGACGGCGACGAACGTTGTCGAGGACATTGCCGTCAAGTCTGATCGGATCGAGCTGACGCCTCACCGCGTCGGCAGCCACTTCGCGGCTCGTTACGGTCGAGCGCAGTCGGACGACAAGGCGGTTGTGCGAGAGGGTGCCGTACGCGTCGCCTACAACTCGCCGTTCAGGCCCTTCGTTCTCGCGTCGACCTCTGTGGGCCAGGAGGGTCTGGATTTCCACACCTACTCCCATGCGATCGTGCATTGGAACTTGCCGGGCAACCCGGTGGATCTTGAGCAGCGCGAGGGGCGGGTGCACCGTTACAAGGGCCATGCCGTCCGCAAGAACGTGGCACACGACTATGGAGTAGCGGCGCTTGACCACGACTACGACGACCCTTGGGGCGCGGTCTTCTCTTCTGCGGTCGATGGTCGCGCTGAGGCAGATTCCGAGGTGGTGCCGTTTTGGATCTACCCGCGAGTCGGCGGCGCCGCGATCGAACGGTACGTGCCCGCGCAACCCCTGAGCCGCGAGCTCCAGCACTACAACCGCTTACTCAGGACAGTGGTGACGTACCGACAATTGCTCGGGCAGCCGCGGCAGGGTGATTTGTTGAGAACAGTCGGACGCTCGGCCGAGTGGATGCGCATCGACCTGACTGCGCCCATCGCGCGCGACATGCGAGTAGACGCCAATCGCGCCTGGAGAACAGATGGGTCGATAGGCTAGCTACTGTGGCAGAGCAAGTGAGGGTGCTTTTCCTGCACGGCATCAATAGCGCGGAGGTTGTTGATTGGCGCGCGCCGCTGAATGAGGCGCTCGCGAACGACCAACGTTCTCCCGTTGAACTATCGGACCTAGTAGAGCCTCACTACGACGACTTGCTCTCCGCCCTCGTCGACGCGGATGGGGGCCAGCCGCTTGAGTACTCGAATGGTGTCGGGCGTAGTGACTTCGCCGCGCGACAGAGCGTCGTGGCGCGGCGCGTGGCGGGTGCGCGGTTTGCTCCGAGTCGGGGGCCATTCGACGACGAGCGCCTGGAGAAGCTCGGCGTAGCAGCACTGCCGATCTTCGCGCAGGTGCGCGCATTCCTCGCAGTCCAAAGCCATCCGCAGATCGTCCGGCGCGTGCTCGACGACCTCGGGGACGCCAGCGGCGACTGGGTAATCATCGCCCACTCTCTCGGGACCGCGGTCGCTTTGGAGTTGCTCGGACACCTGCCGCAGCGTATGAACGTCCGCCTGCTGGTGACCATCGGCTCACCTCTTGGACGCCAATCGTTCAGGAAATTCGCGGTCAGTGCATACAAGCACGCGAATCTTGCTGCGGTCGGTGCCTGGATCAACGTCTACAACGCGATGGACTTCGTGCCGAGCGCGGGCGGTATTGGCAGCCCGATCCCGGAGGCTGTCAACCTTGCGCTCAATGGGCGGTTCAGGGACCACGGCGTAGCGCATGCGCTACAGCAGCCGCAGATCTGCAGGGAGATCGGCAATGCACTTTGCGGTGTCCGAGAGCGCGGGCTCGTGCCGTCTGCGGAAGGTCCCAATCGGGACGAGTGGTCGGGCAGTGACCTCCTGACCTCGGTCACACTGCAGCACTGCTACCGCATTGAGATGGCTCTGCAGACCTCGCCCCAGCGAGACGCGAAAGACAAGCGGGAACGTGTCCGTGGCATCCGCGAGTGGCTGGCCTCGCACGCGCTGAAGGCCGCACAGGATTCTGGGTCGCGTCCGATCTTCGATGACCTCGACCGAGACATGAAGCCTTGGCTGCACGGCAGGGTTGCGCCAGAACAGATTCCGATGTTCTTGGTCCACCTTTACCGAGCAAATCCCCTCCTGCCATTCAGCGTGGACTACTCCAAAGTCGCGCCGGGAGTGCGTCGTCAAGTAGCGATGGACTTTGGAATTCCCGAGAACTACGTCGACATCGTTGAGAGAGCGGTCGACGAGGTCAAGACAGTCGGGGAGGAACAAGGGCGGACAGTCAAGCGCGTCGCGACGCTGGCAACCGCAGTTGTTCTGGCAGGTGTGGCCGTGGTGGCGGCACCGTTTCTTGCCGTCGCGGCTGCACCTGCAGGCCTTGCCGGAGGAGCAGCCTTTCTTGCAGGGCTCTCGGCCCTGGGACCGGGAGGCATCGCAGGCGGCCTGATGGTAGTTGGTGGCGTCGCGGGTGTGGGAAGTGGTGCTGCGGTCACGCTCGGGAGAACGCTCGGCGCTCAATCGTCGGAGGCGGTTCTCGCGGGGCTCCGAGACCTCCTTGCGGCGCGCCTCGTCGCTGAACGCATTGGAGTCGACACAAAACCGGGCTTCGAGTGGGTAGCTGCCGGCAATGCCCTCATCGAAGCGACCGGCGCGCTGCTTGCCTTCGAGGAGCTCAACGACCCTTCTGGGCAGGGCAAGAAGCTCACGCAGGATGCGAAGAAGAAGGTCGACGGGGTTCAGCGCTTGATGGAGTGGATGGCAACTCGCGGCATGGTGCCGCCAGACGGCGTCATGATCGAGTCCGACAGGCGCGACGACGATGCCTGACTGCGACTCGCCCGCAAGCGCGACTCAGACCCCAAAGCCACCGTTAGGATCCGAGAAGTTTCACCCGCACGCCCGCGTGCCGCCTCGCGATAGGGAAGATCTGTGACTGCTGTGCCGACGACGCCCGAACCCGGTCAGATTGTCGACGTCCGCGGAGAGGTATGGGCAGTCTCCGACGTGCGCGAACAGGCGTTGCCGCGCAGCCCCGCCGACGACGGACGACCGCGCCTGAACCACGTTGTCTCGCTCCAGTCCCTTGCGGAGGACCGCCTGGGAGATGAACTCGACGTTGTGTGGGAGCTCGAGGTCGGCCACTCGATTGCGCCAGACCAAGGCCTACCGGAAGTGATCTCCGAGGACGGCTTCGACGACCCCAACATGCTCGCTGCATTCGTCGATGCTGTGCGGTGGGGAGCGGTCACAACCGCGAACCCCTCGGCCTTTCAAGCGCCGTTCCGCTCCGGCGCGAACGTCGAGGCCTACCAGCTCGAGCCGCTGCGTAGAGCGCTCCAGGCGCCTCGCGCCAATCTCTTGCTCGCAGATGACGTTGGCCTGGGAAAGACCATCGAGGCCGGCCTGGTCATCCAGGAACTCCTGCTCCGCCACCGAGCCCGGTCCGTGGCGGTCGTGTGTCCCCCGAGTCTCGCCACCAAGTGGCAGGAGGAGATGCGGGACAAGTTTGGTCTCGACTTCGTCATCGTGAACAGCGAGCTCATGGCAGAGGTCCGACGCACCCACGGACTCGGGGCCAACCCGCTCAAGCTCTTTCCCCGGGTCATCATCAGCATGGCGTGGCTGCCCGGCCTGCGTGCCCAGCGCCTGGTGCGCGACGTCTTGAGTGACGTCGGCATCGAGAACTCGGCGCGGCGCTACGCGTTCGACATCTTCGTCGTCGATGAGGCTCACCACGCCGCGCCCTCGAGCCCGTCGCGGATTGGCCAGGCTCGCGGCTACGCGGTCGACAGCCAGCGCACCATCGCGGTGCGCGCGCTCGCGAAGCAGTGCGAGCACCGCCTGTTCCTCAGCGCCACGCCGCACAACGGGCACACCGAGTCGTTCACCGCACTCCTCGAGATGGTCGACGACCGCCGCTTCAGCCGAGGGGCACTCGTCGACGAGAAGGCCCTCGCCGAGGTCACCGTGCGCAGACTCAAGCGCGACATTGCGGAGAAGAACTTCCGCAAGCGCGAGGTCAAGACCATTACCTTCAGCCCCTCCGGTGACGAGTCGGAGGCGTTCGAGACGCTCGACAGCATCCTGACCGAGAGCGCACGCGCAAACGACACGAAGCGCGGCGGCGACATCGTGTCGATGCTGCTCAAGAAGCGATTCCTGTCGAGTCCCTACGCCTTCGCGTCCACGCTGAGTCTCTATGCCCAAGCCGCATCCGGTAGCTCGGAGTGGGAGCCGGAGGCCGACTACTATCTGGAAGTCCTCGGTAGCAGTCAGAGCGACGAGGAAGAGGGCGCGGTCGAGCACCCGGAGTTCGACGCCCTGCGCAAGTCGAAGGGCAACAATCCCTTAGTGGCGGCGACTCCGGAGCAGATCGCGACACTCACCGCATGGGGGCTGTCCTACGAGCACAAGCCGGATTCCCGTCTGAGCGCCCTCATCGAGTGGCTCGATGCGATCTGTCGTCCAGACACCAAGCACTGGTCCAACGAGCGCGTCGTGATCTTCACGGAGTACGCCACCACACTCGAGTGGATCGTCAGCAACCTCCGGCAGCGTGGGTACGACGAGTCTCGCCTGGGAGTCATCCAGGGGTCGACGGATGCGGAGGAACGCGCCGACGTGCGCGCTCGATTCACCGCGAACCCGGCACAGGACCCGATCCGCGTCCTCGTGGCAACTGATTCTGCAGGCGAGGGCATCGACCTCCAGAACCACTGCCATCGACTTATCAACTTCGATGTCCCGTTCAATCCGTCGCGTCTCGAGCAGCGCATTGGTCGCATCGACCGCTATGGACAGACCGAGACTCCACAGATCTTCCAGTTCCTGCCCGAGTCGACCGCGGCGACATACGCAGCGGACATGGACTTCATGCGGCGCGTCGCCGAGAAGGTATCGACCATTGCCGGGGACCTCGGTTCGGTGAACCCCGTCATCGACTCTGACATTCAGGGTCACTTCGGCAGCATCGCGATAGCAACGGACAAAGCGGGTGCGGACAAGAACACTCAAGCCGTCAATCGGGCTATGGCGGGCAGCGCCCAACTCAACCGGGAACTCACCCAGTTGGCGCGCACCTTCGATTCTCAGAAGGAGCGCATGCACCTCACCGCGTCGAACGGCAGGAGGGTCGTCGACACGGCCCTCGCCGTGACGGCACAGCCCCCGCTTCGCGAGATCGGCAGTGACCTGACGGACGCCGACGTCTTCGAGCTCCCTCCGCTCGCGCGCGGCTGGCAGAGTGCGACATCAGGACTCGCCACGCGCCTGCAGCCGGACAGGCTCCGTCCCATCACCTTCGCAGACGACATCGCAGACGATGATCCTGACGAGACCATCGTGCGGGTCCACCTGGGTCATGCGCTCATGCGGAAGGCGTCGCGAACCCTGCGAGCGTCATTGTTCAGCGCCGATGCCGCCATGAACCGCGTGACAGCCGTGGTGGTCGACGATCTCGAGGAGTCCTGTGTGGCCGCCGCGAGCCGCCTCGTACTCGTGGGTCGCGGGGGACTGCGGCTTCACGAGGAGGTCTTCCTGGCGGGCGTGCGTTTACGAGGCCAGGCACTGGCGGAGGCGAAAGTGGAGGCACTGCTCGAGCGCACCTTAGACGACCCGGATCTGGCACTCGCCGACGCAGACCTCCGCAGCCATGTTTCGCAACTATGGACCTCCGAGGGAGGGCGTTTGCGGACGCGTTTGGAGAACGCGATGCATCGCCGGGCCGATGCGCGGCGCGAGAGCGTGAGCAGTGACCTTGAGAAGCGCGAGGCCGCGGACATCGCGCGCGCGGAGCAGATATACGGTGCGTTCCGGCTCAACCTGCAAGAGTCCGTGGGGACGATGCGACGCTCGCTCGAGGATGAGCGAGAAGCGCTGTTCTCGATGAACCCCGACCAATTGCGCCAGTACCGCAAGGACATCGAGTCGATCGAGCGGCGACTCGACGAGCTTGCCGACGAGGAGGCGCGGGAGATTGCCGAACTTCGGGCGCGGTACGTGGATGTGCAGCCGTACGTCTCGGCGGCAGCCGTCGTGTTCGCACTGACGCCGGCCGATGCGGCGGCGGGGAGGGTGTCATGAAACCGCCTGTGAAGCCGGTTGCCCAGCGCTTCCGCGAGTGGCTCGAGTTGGTCGATCGCGATGGTCCGTTCATCTCTGTCCCCGCGTTGCGCAAGGTATGGCCTCAGGGTGTGCCTGCCATGGAAGACGGGGCCAAGGCGGTGCTTCGTGACGCAAAGCCGCAGTTCGAGCGCGCATGGGACACGTATACGAGCGATCCCGCTGCGGAGGGCGCTGCCGCTGCGTACCGCGGTGCCCGGGACGCGTGGGTCAGGGTGGTTCTCGAGTCGATTGCGGGATGGGGAGCTCATCTCGTTGACGCAGCATCCTCACCTCACCTGAAGCACATCGAGTCACCAGACGGCTCCGTCTCGGTGGCTCCTACGCTCGCATTCTCGCGAGAAGGATCGGCGCACGTGCTCGTTCTCGCCGTCGATGCGGTGACGAGCCTGCGGGAGCCAGGAACCGATGGATGGGCGGCGAGCCCCATCGATCGCATGGAACACCTGTTGCGAGAGAACGAGGTGCCCGTTGGGGTCGTCACGGACGGCCGATGGTGGGGTCTCGTCAGTGCGTCGGAGGACACCTTGGTGGCCTCGGGCATCGTCGACGCGCAGACGTGGATTGATGAGCCCGATGTGCGCGACGGGTTCCTCGCGCTCCTGAGCCCCATCAGACTGGCAGGAGGTAAATCCGAAGAGCGGACTACCGCCATCTTTGCGGACTCGGTTACCGCTGCAGAGGACCTGACGGTCGCCCTGGGCACTCAGGTGCGCCGAGCGGTCGAACTGCTGGTGGGGGCGTTTTCGGACGAACTGCTGGCGTCCCGTGAAGCTGGTAAGGCGGACCCATTGCCTGCGGATCGCCATCGCGTCTACGACGCGGCGGTGACCGTGATGATGCGCGTGGTGTTCCTACTCTTCGCCGAGGACCGCGCCATGATGCCGCAGTCCGCACTCTACGTCGATGGCTACGGTATGGGCGGCCAGTTGCGAACACTGGAGCGACGCCTCAACCATGAGGACGCGGAGTCGCTGGACGCGACGAGCGACACGTGGCACCGGCTTCTGGCGACCTCGCGTGCCCTGTACGAGGGTGTGAGCGCCGAAGATATGCGCCTTCCTTCCTACGGCGGGTCCCTGTTCGACCCGTCGCGGTTTGAGTTCCTCGAGTCCCGCGATGACGTCGGGGCGCTTGCCGTGACCGTCTCCGACCGCGTCATGCTCGAGGTGCTTCGGGCGCTGCAGTACGCCACCATTGGCGGCCAGCGCCGTCCGGTCTCGTTCCGAGACGTGGACGTTGAGCAGATCGGCTACATCTACGAAGGCTTGCTCGGCTACACGGCACGGGAGGTCATGGAGACGACGCTGGGGCTCCTCGGACGCGAAGGCGAGGAGCCGGAGATTCCCCTCGAGACGATTGAGGGTCTGGCCACGGAGAGTCCAGAACTCAAGAAGCTCGCCCAGAGTGTGCTCGCTTGGGTCAAGGACTCCCAACCCGCAGCGAAGGCTCCATCAGTGCCTGCCCTGGCGAAGGCGCTTGCAGCCGAGGTGGACGATGATGCCGAGCGTGCCCTGGTGGCGGTGACGCGTGACGAGGCGTTGCGTGAGCGCTTGCGCCCCTTTGCTGGTGCGATCCGGCGTGACCTGCGCGACCGCATGGTCGTCACTCCTGTGGGCGGTCTCATCGTCGCGGAGACGCCTTCTCGCGCAACCTCCGGAGCGCACTACACACCCAAGGACCTCGCACGAGAGGTGGTGCTTCACGCGCTCGAGCCGTTGGTCTACCAGCCTGGGCCCTATCAGACTCCCAACAGGGACGCGTGGCGCCTCCTCTCATCGGATCAGATCCTCAATCTGAAGGTCGCGGACATTGCGTGCGGCTCTGGAGCGTTCCTGGTCTCGGCGGCTGAGTACCTCGCCGACAAGTTGATCGAGGCGTGGACACATGAGGGGGTCGCATCGGCGGCGGCTGACCACCTTCGTGTGAGAGCGCGCCGACAAGTGGTCGCGCGCTGTCTCTATGGCGCCGACATCAACGGCATGGCCGTCGAGATGTGCAAGATCTCGCTGTGGCTTGTCTCGCTCGACCCGGACCTGCCGTTCTCCTTCGTCGACGACAAGGTCCTGCATGGCAACTCGCTCCTGGGTATCACGTCCACAAAGCAGCTCGAGGCGCTGCACATCGATCCCGATGCGGTCGCGTCCCGGTCGCACAGCCGGCACGCCGGCCTCCTCTGGGCGGCCGAGGGGGAAGAAGCGGGCTACGTGGAGTCGCTCGACGTGGACGCGACGATTCGCCGTGCCGTCGACCTTCGCCGCAACCTCGCAACGGCAGTGGACGATGCCGATCCCCAGCGTTCCTCACGGACCAAGCGGCGTCTGTGGGACCAGTACCAGGAGACTGTCGCGCAACTGACGCATGTCGCGGATGGGATCATCGCGGCAGGGCTCACGCTTGGGGGCAAGCCCGGCAAGAAGCTCAACGAGGCTTACGAGAACCTCCGCATCGCTGTTGACCGTGCCTTCGGCGCTGGCGGGGGAGATATGGCGATGCTCGACGCGATCGTCGATTCGGGGCTCACTCCCGAAGTCGAGACCGACTACGAGCGCTGGAAGCCGCTGCACTGGCCGCTTGCGGTGCCGGATGTCATGGAGCGCGGGGGCTTCGATGCCGTCATCGGAAACCCGCCGTTCTTGGGTGGCAAGAAGATCACACCGGCCATGGGCATGAACGTGAGGCAGTGGTTCAACTTCGTGCTCGGTGACAACCGCGGCAACGGGGATCTCGTTGCCTATTTCTTTCTGCGAGCCATGGCCCTGCTCAATGCGCATGGCTCCGCTGGACTTATCGCGACCAACTCAGTGGCTCAGGGGGACACCCGTGAAGTCGGCCTTGATCGGATGGTAGAGATCGGGTTCGAGATCACGCGATGCATCCAATCCCAGACTTGGCCTGCCAGGAGCGCTGCACTCGAGTTTGCCGCAGTGTGGGGAACTGTCGCGAATGTAGCTGAGTCTTCGCACCGCGTCGCCGATGGCATCCGCACTCGCACAATCGCGACGGCACTGGAGCCTGCCGGTCGCACTGCTGGTAGCCCGCGGCGACTTGCGGCCAATGTTGGAATCGCATTCCAAGGGTGCATCGTGCTTGGCAAAGGCTTCGTGGTCGATGCAGTTGAAGCGACGCAGTGGATTGCCTCGCAGCCTGAGAACGCCGAGGTGGTGCGCCCATACCTGATCGGCGATGACCTCAACTCTCGACCTGACTGCTCTCCGGCGCGCTGGGTGATCGACATGCGTGAGAGAAATCGCACTGAAGCCGCGACTTACACCGTTCCATGGCAACGACTTGAGTCCGAGGTACGGCCGTTCCGAGCGTCCAAAGACTCCAAGAAGTACCCTCGCATGGTCAACGAGTGGTGGAAGTTCTGGAATGGCCGAGTACGACTCCGCGAAGCGCTTGAACCCCTGGACTCGCATCTCGCAATCGCGAGGCTCAGTGACAGCCTCATGCCGGTCCGCGTACCGAACGTCGCGGTTCCAAGCGAGCAGGTAGTGGTTTTCGCTACGGAGTCGTATTCGCTCCAGGGCTTCCTATCGTCGAGTCTCCATCAGTTGTGGGCGATTCGGCACGGTGGAGCGATGCGTAACCACCCCCGCTACGCACCCACGGACGTGTTCTTGACCATCCCGATCCCGATGCTGACGCCGAGCCTCGCCCGTGCAGGAAAAGTTCTTGACAGCGAGCGCCGTGAGGTCATGGTGCGCCGCGATCTCGGTCTCACCAAGCTCTACAACGCCGTGAACGACCCCTCAGTCGCGGGCTCGGCTGACGCTGACGTCGCGCGCATGCGCGAGATCCATGTACAGCTCGATGAGGCCGTCATGGCTGCCTACGGCTGGGATGACGTTCCGCTCGACCACGGTTTTCACACCTATCGCCAGATGGAACGCTGGACCGTGAGCCCTGCTGCACGCGTCGAGCTCCTCGACCGTCTGTTGGAGGAGAACCTGCGACGCGCAGCCGCTCAAGGCGACGCGGAACCGGCCGAAGACGACGATAAGGAAGAAGGTGACGACCAGTGACGGACAACCCCGGCACGCACCCGGCTCTGCCCGTCGAGTATGCGCTGGCTCACGAGCCAGACGGGGCTTCGTGGACCGACCGCGAGAATCTCACCGACATCCTCGAGCGCGAGCTGTTCGGACCCGCCAACGGCGAGGACGAGGTGCTTGAGGCTCAGCCAGACGCGTTGTACCTGGTGGGGCGCATCGCTCCCGCCAAGCTCGTCGATGATGGCGGGCCTGTCGCCGCCGTCGATGACGACGAGGAAGACCAAGCGGTCGACGACTCCGAGCAACTCGACCGCGGCGTGCCTGTTGAATTGGACGGCAACGATCCCGTCGCCAACGATGATGACGGAACTGAGGACGCCCCGCTACGGCGCGGCCTCATGATCCCTGCCTCGATGGGGCTGCGGTTTCAGGTACCGCGCGACCTTGAGTCGGTGACCGTTCACTCCTCATGGGGGACTTACCACTCGCAACGCTCAGACGAGGAGACACCGTCCGGCCGCCCTGTACGCCGCTACGCGCGCAATGACCACCTTCACCACAGCATCATCCCGGTGCAGTCGTTCACGCCCGGCCATACGGAGACCGTCGTGCTCGAGGACCGAGTGGTGCTCCGTGTCGACGTGATGGACCGAGGCGACATGCGCATCGTCGAACTCGCCCTGTGCAACGACAAGCACACTCCGCGTCGCATCCCTGTCGACGCGTGGCTCTATCAGACGCGTCTTGACATTGACGCCGGCGGCAAGGACGTGTTCCTGCCGGTCACCGATCCGCTCGCGGACGGGAGCTCTGAGACTGACTACGAGCTCGCGCGGCTTGAGCTTCAGTACCGCGACAGGCTCGAGTTCGCTGTGGGCCGCACATGCTCGGTGGACTGGGCGCCGATGAATCCCGAATCGC
Organism: Demequina pilifera; assembly: GCF_048814985.1. NCBI lineage: Bacteria > Bacillati > Actinomycetota > Actinomycetes > Micrococcales > Demequinaceae > Demequina > Demequina pilifera. The sequence continues at coordinate 176,026 of NZ_JBMDTW010000002.1, read as the reverse complement.
GGCGCACGACGCACGTGCGGACCACGTGGCTGCCCGTCTCCGAGACACCGCAGACGCGCGCCCGGGAGATCGAAGGCGCCACGCTGGACATGCTCGCGCTGGCTGACGTCGCCGACGCCGGCGACGGCGCCGCTCTGGCGAACGCGCTGCGCCCCATCGTCGACGGTTACGACACTTGGATCGCCGAACGCCAGGCAGAAGCCATGGCGCTGCCAGAGCACCTACGAGAGACGGCTCTCGACGCTGTTGAGGATGCCGGGGCCGTCGCGGTGCAACTTCACGCGGGCCTGGACTTCCTCGCTGAAGACCCTGAGGCGCAACTTTGCTTCGCATTCATGAACCGTGTGATGGCTGACCAGCGGATTCAGAGTCAGGCTGCCGAGAAGCGAAAGGCGAAGCCCGAGTTGTCCTTGGCGCAGGCCGTCGACCAAGTGAAGGCCAATGGTCCGAAGGCGCACTCATGGCGCACCTTCCAGATTGCCTTCGTGCTTATGCAGATCGAGGCGCTGGCCAAGCCTGACCTCGACCGTAGGTCGAGCGACGTCGCCCGAGCGGAGCTCCTGTTCTTCCCGACCGGCGGCGGCAAGACTGAGGCGTACCTGGGTCTCGCCGCGTTCACGTTCGCGATCCGGCGGCGCCAGGGTGTGATCGAGTCTGCCGACGGCAAACTCGATGGGCGCTCCGGCATCGCGGTGCTGATGCGCTACACGCTCCGCCTGCTCACGGCGCAGCAATTCCAGCGAGCGACGGCGCTGGTATGTGCCGCGGAGGTTGCACGACTCAGAGCTCCGGAGGTCTGGGGCAACGAGCCGTTCCGCATCGGCCTGTGGGTGGGCACTGCCGTGTCTCCCAAGCGCTATAAGGAGGCGGCCGACCAGCTCGCGAAGGCATCGTCCGAAGGCAGCAAGCGCAGTCTCACGGTGCTCCAGCTCAAGCGCTGTCCGTGGTGTGGGTCGCCGATTGGCGCCAAGAACGTCAAGGGCTCCGACGTCGAGCGACGCATCCGTGTGTACTGCGGTGATGAGTTCGGAGATTGTCCGTTCTCCGAGGGTGGCAGCGCCAGGGAGGGGTTGCCGGTTCTCACAGTCGATGAGGAGATCTATCGTCTCACTCCGTCCTTCGTGATCGCGACCGTGGACAAGTTCGCGCGGCTGGCGCGCGAAGGTGAAGCGGCTTCATTGTTTGGGTACGTGACGGAGAAGTGTGCGCGGCACGGGTACGTGCACCCGGACTCATCCGGGTGCGACCTGACTCCCGGTGGCAAACATCCCGCCAAGGATGGGCGACCATCCGAGGGCAAGGCGCCCGTGGATCGCCTGCGGCCTCCGGACCTGGTCATCCAGGACGAGTTGCACTTTATCACTGGTGCACTTGGAACGGCTGTGGGCGCTTTCGAGACCGCGATCGACCTGATGTGCAGTTGGAAGGACAGTAGGGGTCGGCCTGTGCGAGCGCTCGTCGTGGCGTCTACGGCGACGGTTCGGAACGCGGCGGCGCAGATTCGTGGCCTGTACGGGCGAAAGCCGACGATCTTCCCACCGCAGGTGCTCGACGTGTCCGACACGTACTTTTCTGCAGAGGTCCCGGTCTCCCGCGAGACACCCGGGCGCCGTTACTTGGGCGTGAGCACCACGGGGGTGCGTCTCACCGCCGCCGAGATCGTCGTTGCCGGGACCCTGCTTTCAGCGGGCCAGCTACTGGCAAACCGAGCATCTGCGACCAGACGCCCGTTCAGCGCGGATCCGTACATGACTCTTGTGGCCTACTTCAATGCCACCCGCGAGCTCGCGGGCATGGCCCGATACATGCGTGACGATGTCCAGACGGCAGTGCGGAAGAAGCGGGCGGGAAAGAACTTCCCGCAGCGCTTCGGCACCGAACCGAACGGGCTGCACATCGCCGAACTGACGTCCCGCGCATCGTCCACCGACATCACCGCCACCTTGGATCAGATGGCGGTGGAGTTCGGTGCCGAGTGGGACACGACAGCGGCTCGTCGCGCCCGTGCCGAGAAGCGCAAGGCAGGAGAGACGATCTCATATCGAGACGTCGTTCCGTTCGACACGGTGCTCGCGACCTCGATGCTTCAGGTGGGTGTTGACGTCACTCGTTTGGGCCTGATGATGGTGGTGGGCCAGCCCAAGAATACGGCCGAGTACATTCAGGCGTCCTCCCGGGTGGGTCGAGACGCGGGCCGGCCCGGACTCGTCGTGACTCTCGGGAACTGGGCACGGCCACGTGATTTGGCGCACTTCGAGCAGTTTCGTCACTACCACGAGACGTTCTACTCGCAGGTGGAGCCGCTCTCTGTCACGCCATACTCGTTGACAGCGATCGAGCGGCTGTTCGACGGCGTGCTCGTGGGCGCTGCGCGGGTCCTCGACACGCGCTCGGACGACACTGTCTCGACCGAGAAGGGCGCGGCCAATGTCTCGACCGCGAAGGAGCGCCTGAAGCAGATGATTCAGGTGATCGTCTCGCGTGCCAAGGTGGCCAGCGGGGAGTCGGAGGCGAAAGAGGTGTCCGAGCGGCTACTGAACCGGCTTGGCCAGTGGGAAAAGCGGAAGGCGTTCGCCGTCGCGCACGGCAAGGAACTGGTCTACGAACGGGTGACTGACGACACCAAGCAGGCGGCTTTGCTGTTGTCGCCAGAGAGCTCGCGCGCGCTATCCGATACTCCCGATACGCCTCCGCTCATCGTCGCCAACTCCATGCGTGAGGTGCAGCCGGAGATCAACGTGCTCGTGACGCCACTCCAGGAGAAGCTGATGGCTTACGAGCTGTCACACGCGCCTGCGTGGCATGCGCCCCAGGGAGCCGACGATGACTGAGACGATGCCGAACGAGGCGGTCCTCGATCCGCTCGGGGACCAGGACGCAACGAGCGCGCAGAAGACCTCGCGCAATCGTGCGAAGGTTGGCTCGGCGCGACCATCGTCTTTGCTGTACACGTACGGTCCCGGCGCTGTGATGGACCTCCCGCAGTTGACGGCCATGCCCGCAGGGCTCGACGACTGGGACCGAATCTGGGAGCGACGGGAGAGCGTGCCCACCATTCACGCACCGCGTCTGTTGGCAGTCGTGAAGAACTTCCTCCCTGGTGTCACGCAGCTGCGGCCCTTCCCGTGGGCCCCGAAGCGGTCCTTCGCGGATAGGGAGGGCGAAGACCTTGGCATTCCAGCGCGGGTTTTCCCGCAATGGCTCAGGTGCACCGGATGCAACAAGTTGGGGCCTCTCAGCCAGTTCACCTACGTCAACACGAACCCGTTCCGTCCTGACGAGGCTCGCTTCGAGCATCGAAAGTGCCCCGGCCCGGATGGTCGCATCCGCAAGGTGCCGTCGCAGGTCGTCGCCGCGCGATACCTGCTCGCGTGCACTGATGGCCACCTCGACGAGTTTCCCTATGACTGGTGGGTTCACCAGGGGCAAGCGTGCTCATCCGGCGCGGAGATTCGCCCGCTCGCGATGCTCGAGCGGACGGTAGGAAAGGGTGCATCGGCCACCATCGAGTGCAAGGCATGCAGCCTCAAGCGGCCCATGAACGAGGCCCAAGGCGACGCTGGCCGCGACAAGCTGCCGCGCTGTCGTGGGCGGCATCCACATTTAGGGCTCTTCGCTAAGAATGGCTGCGATCATCAGGCGCGGGTGATGCTGCTCGGCGCCTCAAACCTATGGTTTCCCGCGACCCAGTCCGTCATTGTGATGCCCGAGAGCGAGACCGAGACAGTCATGACCCGTGGCGACGAGTTGCGGGCTGCGATCGGGCCGAAGAAGCTCGAAAAATACCACGCCGATGTGGACCGCATCCGCGAGGAACTGGACGACGTCGACTCGCGCCTGGTGGCTCTGTCGGACGACGAACTCCTTGCCGCCATCGCTGCGTCCATGGCGCCACCGCCAAGCGAGGACGAACGGCAAGCAGAGCTTGCGCGGTTCGATCCGATCGACCTGCTGGTGCCGGAGTGGAACTACCTACAGCGCGATCCCGCTGGCGCTCATCATGTGGACGAGCAGACCGGGCTCGCGATGACCAGTTTGGGTGACCTCCATCCTGACTTGCGTGGTCTCGGGATCTCTCGCGGTCTTGCGGTCGACAGTCTGCGCAAGGTCAATGCTCTCGTGGGCTTCACACGCATCGACGAGATGGAGCGTGCGAACGACTTGCCTTCGCGGCTGGTGCCTCTGACCCGTAGTGCGCGAACCGAATGGGCCGTGGCGACCGAGGACAGGGGTGAAGGCATCTTCCTCCAACTCGACGAAGCGCGCGTCGCCGAGTGGGAAGCGCAGATCGAGTCGACTGACTTGTGGGAGGCGCATCGGGCCTCCCATCAGAGGAACTTCGACGCTCGGTTCTCGGAGACCTCGAAGGACATCGACGCTGACTCCCGCTTCTTGCCGGCTCGGTACTGGCTGGCCCACACGTTTGCCCACCTGCTGATCCGCGAGATGGCGATGTACTCGGGGTACTCGGCAGCGAGCCTGTCCGAGCGCGTGTACGCGTGGAACGAGACCGATGACCGCCCTGCGGCTGCCGGGTTGCTGATTGTCACGACGGCATCGGACTCCGACGGCACGCTCGGTGGCCTGGTGAGTCTGAGTGAGCGCACGTCCCTCAACCGGATCGTGGGCCGCGCGCTCACGCGTGCACGCCGATGCTCGTCCGACCCCGTGTGTGCGCAGCGTGTTCCCAAGGACCCGGAGGATTTCCTTCACGGTGCTGCGTGCCATACGTGCGCGATGGCGTCTGAGACGTCCTGCGAGCGGGCAAACCGCTTCCTTGACCGGCGGTTTGTGCTGGACCTACCGGGGTACGGCGGGTATGGGTTCTTCTCCTGATCTTGGGGAGGCGATGCGCCGGCTCGGGGAGATCCTGAGTGGGACGGAGGCGCGCCTTGTCGCCTCGTCCCTCGACGAGGGCGAGAGCTTCGGGTCGGCGTTGAGTGTCCTTCGGGCGGAGCAGCGGGCCGAGGTATCGGCAGTGGCTGTGACGCACGGCTTGCGCGCTCGACGGGAGGTCCTTGTCGCTGCCCTGTGGGCTATCGAGGGTGCCAAGTCACAGGTGACCTCGGTGGACGCGATCTGGACCATGCCGGGGCACCTGGCTCAGTCAGGTGCGTTGACAGGCTCGCTGGTAGATCTCGTCCGAAGCGCGCGGCGCTCTGTCGTGGCATCAACGTTCAACTTCCAGGAAACGTCCGGGATGTGGAGCGAGCTCCAGGCAGCCGCCACACGGGACGGAGTGATAGTCACCGTGTACATCGACGCAGACGCCGCTGGCAATGGTTACGGTCCGAGTGCCCGTGAGATCTCCGCCAACGTTTCGCCAGGCGAGGTGTACGCGACAAAGCCGTTTGACGGCAAGAACGTGCGAAACCACGCCAAGTTCGTGTCGGTAGACCACCGCTTCGTGGTCGTGACAAGCGCCAACATGTCGTGGAGTGCAGAGAACGCGAACGTCGAGCTCGGTGTGAGGGTCGACGACGCTGGGTTTGCTGAGAGGCTCGAGCGGCAGTTGCGCGCCGCAGCGAGCGACCTCTATAGACGAATCGAGTAGCAGAGCTCGAGTCTGAGTCGGGCCCCTGCGTGTGGCACGGCGCCTAATGGTTCTCCTTCGAACGCTGGCGCGCGAGAGCTTGCTGCCCGGCAGTCTTCACAGGCGGAGACTTCTTTCTGGCGGGTGTGATCTCGAATCCGCTTGGGCAGGGCTTGAAGCCGGTGATGTTCGGGTCGGGCCGGTACATCGACTGATGGATGCGGAGCGCATCGATGTCAAGCGTTGCGGCGACTACGTAGTCTCTAGTCCCACGAGAGACGCGAACGAGGTCGCGCTGGTAGTCCTTCTTTCTAGGTGCGCGTACTCTGCTGTCACCGAAACGTCGATCGTTAGCTTGGACAATGTACGCGTGAATGTCGAGCGCTGACGACTCCACCAGCGACGAGAAGCTCTTGATGTCCTGGTTGTGCTCAGGGACAAACAGAGCATCGACTTTTCCACGAAGGTAAGCGCGCGCCGAAATGTCAGTCAGTTCGTGGCAGATTAGGACGCTGAAGTAGAAGCCCCCGTGATCGATGACGGGAATCTGCTCAGAGTTGGTGCGTGGTGAAATGGGTTCAAAGCGCAGGTCCCCGAGCTCGGTCAGCAGCTCCTCTTCGTGTGGCGCCGGAAGTTGCTTGTCTTGCTTGTGGATATACATAGAAGGCACGTCGGGATGGTGCACTGGCAATGCAGCCCAAACCTGGTTTGCGACAAGCCTAGGTTCCCGGGTGATGTACTCGACGCCGGAGACTAGCCCAATCCCGTGAGCTCGCAGTTTCAGTGCAATTCGCATGAACCACGCTGGAGGGATTGCGAGCTCGTGGAGGACGAAGTAGTCGAGAGCATCCGACGTACGGAGCACGTCATTGACGAGTCGTGCGAGTCGGTTGCGCTTCGCGAGTGTCAACTCGGGCGCTCCCAGCGCCGCACCTTTCCAAGTGTCGGTCTCGCTCTGCGTAACGCCGAGCGCAACATGAACTTCCCGCGATCGGGAAGAGGCGCGGCCGCCCTTGATCTTCAGAACTTGATGCTTGAGCTTCGGGGATTCCGACTGGGTCGTACTCTCGTGGGCTACTGAGGCTAGCGAATCGCCTGGCTCGTACCCGCGTGCACCGATCATGGCCTGAACTAGGAGTTCACTATCGGGGTAGAGATCTTTCTTCCGCTGCGCGAGGTACAACTCATCGAGTCGGACGGGGCGCGTCGCAAATGCGACCCCCGCTTGCAAACCTGCGGGGATCTCGAGAAGTTCGCACACGGCCTCCGCGCCAGCCAGGATCTCGGCTGGATAGGCGGTGCCCTTTCCGAGCCGCGGAAGTGGACTTGTTGATGAGGTGCCGAGAAGGTCGCTTTGCAAGAAGTATCGCCTCAGCGGGCGATAGCCTAGGTCTCTAGCATTGATGGAGTGTACCTGCAGCAACAACTCGTTCTCATCACCCACCCATTCGTGGTCTGGGTTTAGAGACGAGAGCGCGTCGCTGACTTGGTCAGGTTCCCAGGTCGTTTGGCGGTCAAGGGGGAGCGCGACTAGGACGCTCGCCTTTAACTGCTCCGCAAGATCACGCCTCCACTCGTCCCAGATCCGTGTCTGATCGGTCGCCTCTTTGTCGCTAGTGACCTTGCTGGTGCCTGCGACGTCGACGGCGTAGTGATCTTTGGCGTCCGCCACCATTGAAGCGATGCCCTTGATCAGGCTCGCGACCTCCTCGAAATCGCCACACGATACTCCTAGCCGCACAACTCGCCCGGCGGCGTTGCCGAGCTCGAAGAACACGCTGGGGATCAACAGGTGATCCTGGACAGCGCGCAGGAACCTCTTCCGCTGAGCGGACCAGGCGGTTGGTGGAAGGTCCTGAGCGTAGGCCTCATAGTCGGATAGGCAGATCGCAAATCGGGACCTGGTCAGCGTCACAAGGTCCGCATCGCGCAGGGTTCCGCCATGCTCGGCACTCGGTTGAACTGCTCGCGCGACTTCCGCTCCCACTTCGTCTAGTTTCTCAGGCACTGTCGATAGGAGGCGCCACTCGCTCGACGCCTCGCTGATCCGAGCGGCGAGCGCATTCAACTTGTCCGTACCCCGAGTACCTTCGAGCCTCAGCAGCGAGTTCTTCTTGTTCCCGAACTCAACCCGCGTGCTCGGCATGAACGGAGGCGTGAAGATCGTGGCGCTCGAATCGTCGTTGCGTGGATGCTGCTTGCTGCCTTGGTCCTGGTCGCTGTTGACCGTCGGGGGTGTAATCGTGCCCTCAGACCGTTCGGAGATCCAACGCCACACTTCAGTCGCATTGGTGAACCGGGGGTTGTCGTGAAGGACGATCGCGATGTCGTCGACGTAGCGCGCGTACTTGAGCGGCATGACCTCGTGCTCGACGATTCGGTCGAGCTCGACGAGCGCCAGATTTGCGACGACCGCGCTAGCAGGAAGCCCGACGGGCAATCCCCGGGCTCTCAATGAACTCGAGATCGCCTGTGAGTTCATCCAACCGCCGAGGGAACGTACAAAGAGCTGATTGATATGACTCTCGTGAGTGTTTAGGTCTAATCCAAGTTGCTCGATATATCCACTTTCAGTGAGAAAATTGGGGTCAAGTGAGTGAAAGAACCTCGTGGCGTCACCTGTCAGTACTGCAACGTCTGCACCTGCTTGGAGTGCATCGCGTGCTGCGTCGAGCGGGCCGTCTCGCCATTTGCGGTACCGAGTCATGTATGGGGGAAATGACCCGCTTCCGAGCACATTGAACCGCTCGCCTTGGGTCCTGCGGAGTCGGTAGCCCAGCACGTTGTCAGAGAGGCGAGCATCTAGCTTCTCGCCGACAGTCATCATCCAGTAGGTCGAGAGCACGTGCATGTCGATACTGCAGCGTGACATGAGCCGAAGTTCGGCTGTCTCCCCACATTAGAATCCTGCGAGGTTCGAATGCCCTTGGGGGCAAGGTACGAATCGCCTAGAAACGCTGGATCATCCACCCACGCGTCGCTATCGCCGTTGATTCGTTGACGAAGCGAGCGCAAATTGTCCCCGAGTGCGGCCTCGTACTGGATGAGATCGAGAGCGCGAGTGTTCTGGGTGAAGAAGAGGTCCGTTTTGGCCAGCCTGTACGCGATCACGAGATCGCGCAGGCTTGCCGATGTGCGGCTTCGGCTGTCTAGCATTCTTCACCGGTCTCTCATGCTCGCCCTCGCCTGCGGAGCTGGCGCCCACACAGCGCACGAAGAGCGCCAACTGATCTGACGAGGTGGTGTGGCTTCGCACTGCATATCGGACGGTTCGGCGCATGACTTCAGTCGTAGGGGGAAGCGAGGGCGTTGCGCCACCCCGCCCGCCGGGAAGGTGCTGGCGCGGTGGAGCTGCACCCGACCTCACGCTCCGTGCTGACCAGCGGCAGGGGTTCCCCGGCCCATGTGCGATGGGGTACGCGGCAGGACCGCTGTTCCCTGCCATGGCGCCCACCGCTGAAGCCAACCCGCGCATCGGCCGGGCTTCGAGCCCCACCGCCGTCACACCTGCCAGCTACCGCGTTCCACATGAGCGAAGCATTGACCAAGCCCTCGTCGGCGATCAGCCTCCCCGACGACTTCAAGGAGCGTGTGTTCAAGGCGATCGCGGTGCAGCGTCCCGCGGCGACGGCCTACATCAGGGAGATTCGGCGGCGTAAGCCGGACGCGACTCCGGCCGAGGTCATGAAGATCATCGAGCAGCAATACATCGCGACCACCACGTCGGCGAGTGCGGCGGCGGGTGCCACGGCCACGATTCCGGTGGTGGGCATCCCCGTGGCTATAGGCCATTGAGTTGCGGACCGATTGTTCGTCTACAAGGCCTGGTGCGAGCGGCTCGAGTTCATATGGACACCAATGCCTTGCCCCGACTGCTACACAACGTATTGCCGACGCGGACAACGGGTGGCATTGGCGTACTGAGGCGCAGGCTCTACTCCGCCATTGGTATTCATGAGTCCTCTTCGACAACACGTCCTGCATCTTTGCCGTGTCGCCAGAGGATGATGTCGATGACCCGCAGCGGCGAAATGCTCGGACTCAAGCCCGCCTCTTCTCGGAGCCGCGCGGCGCGGCGGTAGAAAGCACCATCCTCGCGCGTGACTAGATCGCGCATCGTATGCCAGTGGTTCAGGGAACTACTGAGCCCGAGTTCGGCGGCGATGACCGAGTCGTATATCGGGATAAGAAGCGGGCGTTTTCGCGCGAGAAGTTTGCTCGTGCGAGTGGGACCGAACCCGGGCACCGTGCGGATCACGCGCCACAGCTCAGAAGCAGTACTCGACTCGTCCGGCATCGGTGCGGCGTCGGGGTCGGCGAGCGCCAGAGTTGGCGGGATCTTTGCCAAGAGCTCAGCCACTTGAAGGCGGAGGTCCGACTCGAGCAGAGCGATCGCCGCCGCTCCCTTGACTTCCACGGACAGCGTCGCGAGTGCGACGAGGTCGCCTGGCGTGATCTGGTTGACGCCCTCGAGGTCGTCGGGCCGCGACGCAATGGTCTCGAAGGACGCTCCTTCGTGGCGTACCGACCCGTCTGCCAGTCCGAAGTATCTGCGGAGTAATTGCAGAGCATCGTCGAACGACTCTTCACTCAAGATTTCGGGCACCATTGCCAGATCAACTCCCTCAGTTGGTCCCGACGGTATCGCGATGAGGCCGCGGGACCAAGGTGCGTTGGGTGTCGATCTCGTTGTAGGCCAGCCCGCGTGCGATGTCGGTGTCTGCAAATAGCGTGCTCCTCATGGCGGTTGACAAGGTTTACGCGCGGGCGCGGACCCAGGGGTACCGTGTTGCCTACCTTGAGGACCCGGGTGCTCACGCGCTGGGATTTGCACGGCACCTCAACGCCGAGGCGATCCGGACCTGGCCTGATCGCGATGCCCCGCGGATATTTGACGAGGCGACTCGTGTTCTTCAATCGGCAGCCGGAGCCGAAGAGGTCGATGCGCGCGTACTGCGTGACCTCGCGCTGATTCTTCACAACGCTGCGCAGCTGCGCACTTTTGAGGCAATGACGTACTTGGACGAACTGCCCCAGGCGCTCGACAACGCTCGTGAGGCGGCTGCGTTGCAGAGCGAGCTCGTTGGCCTGGCGCGCGAATCCCCGCTCCCGCAAGCGCAGGCTCAAGTTCCTGACTTGGTCGAGGGCCTACTGGTGATGCTCCTGACGCTCGCGCGAGTGCTTGCTGCGTGTGGCGTGCTCGATGAGTCACAGGATGCGTTGGCGGAGGCTTCGGCATTGACCGACGAGTTCGAACAGGATGCCGATTGGCTAAAGTGGTTGAGGTTGGTGCGCCGCGAGCTCGCGCCGGTTGGCGATGTGTCGGGAGAGCGGCCGGAGCGAAAACTGTGGCTCTGGCTCGCATAGGGTCGCTGTATGAGTGAGAACGAGGGCGCGGTCCCCATGACTTCACGTTGGCTCCCCAACAACTTCGAGCATCCGCTTCGCGTCGACATCACCAACGAAGCCCACATCCGCCCCATCAGCCCCGACGACGTCGACATCGACATGCCCGCCGTGATGGGCAACCAGGCGATGCTCTGGGAAAAGTACGGCGACGCCTGGGGCTGGCCGCCCGCCACCATGACGGCCGAGGAGGACCGCGAGGACCTGGTGCTCCACGCCGAGGACATGGCCGAGAATCTCTCGTTCAACTACGCGATCCTGCCCAGTGACGAGAGCCGCCTGTTCGGCTGCATCTACATCGACCCCGCCGGGCTTGAACCCGGCTCGGGCGTCGAGCAGCCCGCCGCCGACGTCTCGTGGTGGGTCGTGCCAAACACGCCCATAGGCCTCGCCGAAGCAGTCCGCGAGTTCGTCCCGGAATGGCTAGCGACGGCGTGGCCCTTCGCAACCGTGCGCTACCCGTTCGGTGAACTGAACTAAGCCCGCGCATCGGCCGTATTGCCGCTGAGCCGCATACTGGGCCTAGTACCCAAGCCGCACCAGGGAGCCCCATGAACGAGTCGCAGAGCAACGTCGCTAGCAGCCCAAAGTCCTCATCGAGCGCCATCGCCCTCCCAGACGACTTCCAGGAGCGCGTGTTCAAGGCGATCGCGGTGCAGCGGCCCGCGGCGACGGCATACATCAAGGAGATTCGGCGCCGTAAGCCGGATGCGACTCCCGCCGAGGTCATGAAGATCATCGAGTCGCAGTACGTCGCGACCACCACGTCGGCGAGCGCCGCAGCGGGCGCCACGGCCGGCATCCCCGTGGTGGGCGTGCCGGTCGCGATCGGCCTGGGCGTCGCGGACCTGCTGTTCTTCTACGAGACCACGGCTCTTTTTGCTCTGTCGATGGCGGAGCTGCGCGGCATCTCGATCGACGACCCCGAGCGTGCGAAGGCCGTGGTGCTCGGCGCGCTCCTGGGAGAGAAGCGCAAGAGCCGCATCACCGAGGTCGTGCTGAGCGCGCTGCCCGCGGGCGCGACGGTGGGCACCGCGCGGCGGACGGCCGGCGCCACCGTGTCGAAGGTCAACCCCAAGTGGGGCGACCTCCTGGCGACGCAGCTGCCCGACTCGGCGCTGGTCCCCGTCACCATCGCCCTCGCCAAGCAGATGGGCACGCAGGCGGCGCTGTTCGGCAGCGTGAAGATCGGCACCAAGGCGATCCCGGTGATCGGCGCGGTCGCCGGGGGAGTGACCAGCTACTACTTCGGGTCGAGCGTGGTGAAGGCGTGCCGCGAGGGCTTCTCCGCGCCCGCGGAGACCTGGCCCGCGTGGCTCGAGCCTCGGGACGGCGATACGGCCGATGCGCTTGCTGGCTCGCGCGCCGCAGTCGCCATGCGCTCGGCGTCGGGATCCGCGAAGGACTTTGGCGAGAGCGTGTGGACGCGCGTGGTCGACGGCACGGCGGCGTTCCGTGGCACGGATGTCGATGGGGAGCGCCGCGAGCCACAGGCGCTCACTACGGTCAAGTCCGCTGGTGCTTCCGTGGGCGGTGCTGCGGTCGGTGCCGCGAAGGCAGTCCGGGGAGCCGGCGCGAGCGCTGTGGGCGCGGTCGCTGGTGTGCTCAAGCGCGGCAAGCGCGACGGGGACGACCAGCCGGCCGAGTTGTAGTAGCCCCGCCCTCCGGGACTGGAAAGGCGAGCCGGCCCGCGCATCGGCCGTATGGCGCATGTGAACCGTGCGAGGGCCGCTGCTGGCGGGCACTACGCGGTGCGGAGAATCCGAGCGGCATCACGCACTAGTGAATACCTGCCTATTTACCTCTCAGCCGATCTCGCTATGGTCGATCCGTGATGTAGGTGCGAAGGCCTGGGCCAATCGGGTCCCGCGCGCGCCTGAGGGCTTGACGCCCTGATGAAGGTGAGGAGCACACCGATGCTGCTTGAGGTCCTCGTGGATGCGTGCACGGCGTGCGCGCCATCGTCCCCGCCGATTGTGCCCACGCTCGCAGGCGATGTCGGTTCGCCGACGACGGGCCCGCCTCCTGGTGAGAGCGACCGACCCGGCAACGACAGTCCCGGCGACGCTGGCCCCAGCGATGACCCCGCATCGGACGACAAGCCGTCGTTGTGGGACCGATTCTTTGACAGCGGCAAGGACGACGGGTCTCACGATGTCGCCGTTGACGTCATCAAGACCGTGGGGCAGGACGTGGCGACCGAGGTCGCGCTCGATATCGCGGGCAAGGCGCTGCCGGCGGCTGCGGGAACTGTGGGTGCCCTCGGAACGGTGGCGAGCGGAAGTCAGACCATGGCCGAGGGGATCACCATCATCAACGAGAACCAGGGACGTGGCATGGGCGGCAGCTCCGAGAGCGGCAAAGCCGTATGGGAGGCGCTGGAGCAGGAGCGCAATTACGGACCCCGCGGGCGTAGGCGCGACTGAGCCATGAGTTCACCAACGCCGGCGCCCTCGAAGAGGCGTCACGTCCTGTGGCACTGGGTCAAGTCTCAGCCGATCGAGGCGCTCGCCTTTCTCGGCTTTCTCGTTGCCTGCATCTCGTTCCTCACCATCGTGATCCCCGAGTGGTCGCAGGGAGCAGGCGGACTCGTGATGGCGAACCTCCTGGCCCATGGGTACGTGCTGATCTGGATGCTCGTGGCCACGGTCGTGGTGCGCACCGTGGGGATACGGCAGACGGTCGCGATGTTCTTCTCTGGCTTCTTCTTGGCCACGACGGTCTCGTGGCTGTTCACCAGGCCCCTGTTGAACCTGTTCGGCGGGAACGACCTGACGGTCGCGGTGTGGGTGCCGCTCGTCGAAGAGTTGGCGAAGGCCATTCCGCTGGTGCTCTTTCTGTGGCTCTATTCGCGCCGCTCCGGTCAGTCGCACGGGGTGAGCGAACTGATGATGCTGGGCTTTGCCGTAGGCGGCGGCTTTGCGGTCTACGAGGATCTGCTGTGGAACCGCTCGATGGCATCGTCGGATGGGGCAGTGTTCGGTGCATTTACCGAGCCTTGGGGAGCCGTTTTCCCGACGTTCTATGCCGGCTTTGGGGACCTGTTGATTGTGCACGCGGGCTGGACTGCTATCGCCGGCCTGGGCCTGGCTCTGGCGTCGATCTACCGCCGTCGTCGCATTCTCGCGCTGTGTTGTGCGGTCGCGCCGTTGGTGCTCGTCACGCTCGACCATTCCGCGCTCAACATGCGCGGTGGCTTCGCGCCCGTGGTCAATGTGCTGACGCTCAACAATGTGCTGCCCCTGGTGGTGCTCGTGGTGGGCTTTCCGCTGGCGATCCTCTACGACGTGCTGCGGCGGCGTCACCGTCCTCCGGCGTTGCCCGTGCCCGGGCGCGAGCTCTACCGGGTGGGCCTGGGCAACCGGGGCGATGTGTGGCGGGCCGTCATCAACGTGCTCGCGCTCGGCCACTACCGCAGGGGATGGACGGCTGCCGCCTATGACCGCGCATCGGTGCTGGGCCGGGGCGACGACTACGCCCGGCTGGCGGCCTGGTACCGGGTGGTGGTGCCGCCCTCGCGGGTGGCTGAATCCGCGCCCGAGAAGTAGTCCAGTGCTGGTGCGCTTATAGGGCGAGCCGGCCCGCGCATCGGCCGGTCGCGTAGGAGGCGTCGGGGTGTCGGGAACGCTTGCCGATCACCGATGTCAGACCCGGGTGATGGGATGGATGCATGACCGAGGCACCCGAACTGCTCACCCCCGTGGGGGGCGATGCTGCGCGGGTTTCCGAGGGCACGCGGGGTTCCGAAGGTGCCGCGACGTGGGACGAGCGCGTGCGCGCCGCCCTCGTGGACCGGCGCGAACTCACGCACGCCGGTGTGAGCGCGATGGCGGAGGACGATCTTGTGGCTCTCGGCGCCGCTTTGGGCGCGGTGCGCAAGGACGCGGACCGGATGATGGCCGTGGTGGCCGCCGAGCAGGCCGCGCGCTCCCGCGCCACGGCGAAGAAGTTGGGGTTGGCGCGCCGTCGCGGCACCGGTGACGAGCGCGGGCTGGTCTCCTCTCAGACCGGCGGCTCCAATGCCGAGGCGGGCCGCCTCATCGAACTCGGCGAGGCGCTGCGGGATGTGGAGCGGGCGGAGGCCGAACCTGAGGTCAGCGGGGAAGCCGCGCCACCGGCGCCGGGCCCGGATCAGCGCCAGGAGCAGCCGGAGCCCGCCCCCGTGTTCCCGCTCGTGGCCAAGGCCGTCAACGCCGGAGAGCTGGGCGTCGAGGCCTCCACGATGATCTTGCGGATGCTGCGGCGCGTCGCGAAGAGCTCCGCCGAGCAGGCGGTGTCGGCCGCCGAGAAGGACCTGGTGGAGTCCGCGCAGTACATGCGGCTCGACCGGTTGGCGAAGCTCATCACTCGCACCGAGGAGCGCCTGGATCGGGAACACCTCGAGGAACTCGCGCGGGACCGGCGCGAGCGGCGCTACCTGCATATTGGGGAGACGCCCGACGGCATGATCACGGTCAGGGGCCAGCTCGACCCCGAGAATGGCGCGCCGCTCGTCGCGGTGATGCAGGCGATGGTGAACCAGAACTTCCGGCTGCGCAAGCGTATGAAGGACGCGGCTAAGGCGGGCAAGGCTGTCGTGATCGACGAGCGCACTCCTGAGCAGGTGAGGGCCGATGCGATCGGCGACTTCGCGCGCCACCTCGCCGGGTGCGAGGTTGAGGTTCTTCCGCGCTCGGGCGTGACTTTGGTGGTGCGGAGCACTCTCGAGGAGCTGCGCGAGGGTCTTGGTGGCGGATCCGTCGACGGGCTCTCGACCACCATGGATGCGGGCGCGCTGCGGCGTGCGGCCGCGGCGGCAGGTGTGATTCCCGCCGTGATGGGAGGGCCGTCGGTGGTGCTGGACTACGGGCACCGCCGGCAGCACTTCACGTTTGCGCAGAAGCTGTCGCTCGTCGAGAGGGATGGCGGGTGCGCGATGTGTGGCGCTCCGCCCTCGTGGTGCGACGCGCACCATATTCGTCATTGGGCTCACGGCGGCCCCACGGACCTGGCCAACGGCGTGATGTTGTGCGTGCGATGTCATCACGACATTCACAATGACAATTGGCAGATTCATGCCACCGCGGAAGAGGTGTGGTTCACGCCTCCGGCCATTGTGGATCCTGCCCGAAGACGGCGCCCGGGAGGGCGGAGGCTCTTCGACGCGTATCCGCTTGAACCCGAACCGGCGGCGAGTCCTGACCCGACGCCCAGTCTCGAACCGATGGCTAGTCCCGAACTGACGTCCAGTCCCGAACCGACGCCCAATCCCAGTGCGGAGGACGGCCTATGCTTGATGGCGGCTCGGGAGCCGTGTGTGGTGGCGCCGGCACGCGTCGATGTGGCGAAGCATCCAGCGCTCGACCGGGGCGGGCCGTCCGTGGTCGAGAGAGCGCTGTCCGGGCTCCAATCCGGCCGGCGTCGGTCGGGAGAGCACATCGAGCGATGCGGTCCGGCCGGTCACGCGAGCGTCCTCGAGCGAGCGGGACCGGCGGGCTCTCGCCCCGGCTGGCGACACCGCGGGCAGAGTCTGATGGTGGGCTTGCCGGTCGCGATCGACCTCGGCGACGCCGACTGACGCCGCACCGTCCCCTACAGGGAGCGCCGCTGTTGCGCGAACCACTCGACGACCGCACTGGACGCGCTGCCGAAAACGAGCATCGGACCTACCACCAGGAATGGCATGGCCAGTGAACCGATGAGGTCAAGGTCGAGCGAGGTTGACGCCAGTACGGCCCAGATTCCCACAGGAAGCCCGACGATCAGCGCCAGCACTCCCCAGATGGCCGTCAGTGAGGCCACGCGCTGCCAGTAGGGGCGGCGCTGTGCTTCCTCGACGTCCTTGGCGCTGCGACTCGCCATCCGGACGAATGCTGCGATAGCGAACACCGGTGCGCAGATCACGGTGACGATCGTCGTGACCCCCATGGACGGCGTGCCGGAGCGGCCATCGGTCCCACCCTGCAGCAGGAGAGTGCCGACGACCGTCAGCCCTGCGATCGCGACTGCTTTGGCAGCGGCTCTAGCGGTGCGTGCTCGACTCATGCCGGCCTCGTGTTTGTCGGTTGCCCGCGGGAACGCTTGTTCTGTAAGCGCCACGCTAGCAAGGTGTGCGGCCCGCGGCCTGGTTCGCGTGTCCTGGGCAACGCGGCAGCCTGCCGCCACCCGCGTGCCTGCCCGGGCTGACCTGAGCACCGGCACGCCGCCGACATAATGGATGCGTGGCGTCGCAACGGATCTTTCGCAAACTTGTGAGCGACGACGATGCCGACGCCGAAAGCCTGAGCCCGGAGGCCCGTCCCCATATCGCGGCCAACGGGGTCCGGCAGATGGCCGCCCAGGCCCTGCAGTCCGTGGGCGACCAGGTGGTCAACGCCAAGACGGTCCTGCCGTGGCTGGTGAGCGCGCTCGGCGCACCCAGCGCCTTCGTCGCCTTCCTGGTGCCCATTCGCGAGTCCGGCTCGATGCTTCCGCAGGCCGCCTGGGCTCCCAGGGTCCGCAGCCGGCGCGTGCGCAAGTGGGTGTGGGTCGCGGGCGCGACCGGCCAGGCCATCGCGACCGCGGGGCTTGCGCTCGTGGCGGCGACCGCATCGGGCACCGTCGCCGGAATTGGTGTGCTGGCCGCGCTCGCGGTGTTCGCGCTGGCCCGGTCGCTCAGCTCGATCGCGAGCAAGGACGTGCTGGGCCGCACCGTGCCCAAGGGGCAGCGAGGCCAGATCAAGGGGGCGACCACGGTCGCATCGGCCGCCGTGGCACTGACGCTCGGCCTGGCGCTGCGCGCTTGGGGCGGCGATGGCCTGGGAACGGGCGTGATCGCGGCGCTGCTCGGCGGTGCGGCGCTCGCGTGGGCGGGTGGGGCCGCCATCTTTGCGACCATCCGCGAGCCCGCCGGGGAGGCGACCCCGGTTGATGAGGACGGCCCGGGCTGGGTGCGTCAGTCGGTCGAGCTGTGGCGCGGGGACGCGGTGTTCCGGAAGTTCGTCATCGCGCGTGCGCTGCTGCTCGTGTCCGCACTCAGCCCGCCGTTCGTGGTGACGCTTGGCGTTCAGCAGGGGGCGGGACTGAGTTCTTTGGGCCTGTTCGTGATCGCGCAGGGCATCGCTGGGCTCGTGGGCGGTCGCGTGTTCGGACGGCTCGCGGACCGATCGTCGCGGCGGCTGATGATTGGGGCCTCGCTGGCGGCATCGGCCGTCATCGTGGCGTATCTGGGGCTGTTGCGCGTGCCCGGCCTGGGCGAGACCGCGTGGCTCGCGGCCGCGACCTATCTGCTGCTCGCGCTGGTCCACGTGGGCGCGCGCCTGGCCCGCAAGACCTACGTGGTGGATATCGCCGAGGGCGACCAGCGCACCCAGTACGTGGCGGTGGCCAACACGATGATGGGAGTGCTGCTGCTGGCCGTGGGCGCGGTCACCGCAGCGCTGGCGATGCTGGGCGGCGAGTTCGCGCTCGTGCTGCTCGCCGTGCTGGGCGTGGCCGGAGCGGTGGTGGGCCGGGGTCTGCCCGAGGCGGGGCGGACGTAAGGGGTCCTGCCGATCGCGTGCAGTAGCCCGCCACCCGGCAGCCGAAGTCCTCGCGTGCCAGGATCGATTCATGACACCCTCAGGCGGAATCGTCCATGTGGTCCTGACGCAGTGGCGCAGCGACACCCCCAGCGAGGCACTTGCCGAGTTGCCGGAGATGATCGAGCGCTTCCCGGCCGAGATACCCGGGGTGGTGAGTGTGGTCCACGGCGAGAGCGTCAGCCCCGAAGGGCTCGAGGCCGGATACGACTGGGGTCTGGTCGTGACCTTCGACAGGGCGGACGGCCTCGACGGCTACCTACCGCACCCGACACACCTTCCGGTGGCGGGGGTGATCGGCGAGTGGGCCGAGCGCCTGGTGGTGTTCGACCTCAGCGCCTAGGGCGCGAGCCCCGGCACCGTGGTTTCAATCCTCACAGCAGTCGGCCTCAAAGCAATCGATTGAGCGCGCCCAGCGGGATCTGCACCCAGTCCGGCCGGTAGTTCGACTCGTAGACCACCTCGTAGAGGGCCTTGTCGATCTCGTAGGCGTGGAGCAGCGCCACGGCCGTCTCCGTCTGCTCATACCCGTAGCCGCGCAGGAACGCGATGCGGTTGCGGCTCACCCAGTCGTTGATGTGCTCGGTGTCCTCGATGCCCGAGACGATCGCGACGGAGTGCGCCGCGTAGTCCAGCGACCTGAGTTGGCCTGCGACATCGCGAGCGACCGAATCCAGGCGGGTGCGCTCGAGGAGCGGCTGAGCGGGCTCGCCCTCGAAGTCGATGATCTTCCACCCGGAGGTGGTGCGCAGCGTCTGCCCCAAGTGGAAGTCGCCGTGCACGCGCTGCACCGGCACGGGGGTACCCGAGTCGATGGACGCATAGGCGTCACGGGCGCGGTCGGCGTAGTCGGCCACCGACGGCTGCATCGAGACGGCCGAGTCCAGGCGTGCGGTCAGGCGCTCAACAAGAGCGTGGACCTCGGACGGGCCCCAGCTGCCGGTGGGCAGCGTCTGGCGCATCTGCTCGTGCACCAGCGCCAGGGTCTCGCCCAAGCGCTCGCTCTCGCCCGCGAAGTCGCCGCCGGCCTCACGAGCCCGGACCGCATCGTCCTGAAGGGCGCGCACGCTGGTGCGTGCCGTGTCCCAGCCGTCGGTCGCGGAGCGCTGGAAGACGCCGATCATCGCGAGGTCGATGTCGCCCGCGCTGATCCAGCCTTCGAGAGGCGAGATCTCCTCCGAGCCCAGCTCGGTGAGTGCCGCCTGGATCTCAATGTCGGGATTGCGGCCGGGCGCGAGCTTGCGGAAGAACTTGATGAGGCTGTCGCCCACGATCACGGAGGTGTTGCTCTGCTCCGCGGACAGCAGCACGTTGTCCTCGTGGGACTCGAGGGCGAACCCGTCGATGCGCGAGTATTCGATGCCCGAAGGAGTATCGGCGCCCTCGGCGAAGCCCTGCAGCAGGATGCCGCGGGCCTCCGGGTCGTGCAGGGCGTCGTAGACATAGAAGACCTCGCCGTCGAGCGTCCCAGCGCCGATGAATCCGTACGACAGGTCCTCGCGAGGCGTCTGCCGGTAGGACAGCGGCACGTTGAACAGGGACCCGGCAGTCACGAGCTCGAAGCGGACTCCGAGCCCCTCAGAAGGGTCGCTCAGCCACTCGAGCTCGCGCACCTCGGTGATCGCGACCTCTTCTTGGCCCTGTCCGAACCAGCGCTGACGCGCCAGGTAGGCGCTGAGTTCCGGGCGTTCGATCCACTGACTCATGGCAGTGTTCCTTCCGTGAGAGCGGGCCGGCTGATCCGGAACCAGTAGAAGCCGTATCCGGCGAGGGTCAGCAGGTAGGGCAGGTCGCCGATGGCGGGGAACTCCACGCCACCGAGCATCTCCACCGGCTGCGAACCACTGAACTGATGCAGGTCGAGCTCGACCGGCTGCGGGAAGCGGGAGAGGTTGTTGACGCACAACATGACGTCGTCACCGTCCTCCCGCAAGTAGGACAGCACCGACGGGTTGGACCCGCCGAGGTCATAGAAGCTTCCTCGACCGAAGGCCGAGTGCTGGCGGCGCACGTGGATCATCCGGCGCGTCCAGTGCAGCAGCGAGGAGGTGCTCTCCTGCTGCGCCTCGACGTTGACCGACTGGTAGCCGAACACCGGGTCCATCACCGGCGGCAGCGCCAGCTTGCCCGGGTTCGCCTGCGAGAAGCCGGCGTTACGATCGGGCGTCCACTGCATCGGCGTGCGGACGCCGTCGCGGTCACCCAGCCAGATGTTGTCTCCCATTCCGATCTCGTCGCCGTAGTACAGCACCGGGGAGCCCGGCAGGCTGAGCAGCAGCGCGGAGAACAGCTCCATCTGGTTGGTGTCGTTGTCGAGCAGGGGAGCGAGCCGCCGCCGGATGCCGATGTTGGCCTTCATCCGCGGATCGGTGGCGTACTCCTTCCACATGTAGTCGCGGTCCTCGTCGGTCACCATCTCGAGCGTGAGTTCGTCGTGGTTGCGCAGGAAGATGCCCCACTGGCAGTGGTCGGGGATCTCCGGCGTCTGGTCGAGAATCTCGCTGATGGGGTAGCGCGACTCACGCCTGACCCCCATGAAGATGCGCGGCATGACGGGGAAGTGGAAGCACATGTGGCACTCGTCGCCGCCGACCTCCGGGTCGCCGAAGTAGTCGACCACGTCCGCCGGCCACTGGTTCGCCTCGGCCAGCAGCACGCGGCCCGGGAAGTTCGTGTCCACGTACTTGCGCACGGTCTTGAGGAACTCGTGGGTGCGGGCGAGGTTCTCGCCGTTGGTGCCCTCCTCCTCGTAGAGGTAGGGGACGGCGTCCAGGCGGAACCCGTCGACGCCGCGCTCGAGCCAGAACTTCAGCACGTCGAGCATCGCCTCGTGGACCGCAGGGTTCTCGAAGTTGAGGTCGGGCTGGTGGCTGTAGAAGCGGTGCCAGAAGTACTGCTGGCGCACCGGGTCCCACGTCCAGTTCGAGCTCTCGGTGTCGACGAAGATGATGCGGGCCTCGGAGTACGGCTCGTCGGTGTCGTTCCACACGTAGAAGTCGCCGTACGGGCCGTCCGGGTCGCTGCGCGAGGCCTGGAACCAGGGGTGCTGGTCCGAGGTGTGGTTCATGACCACGTCGATGATCACGCGGATGCCGCGCGAGTGCGCCTCGTCCAGGAAGGCCTGGAAGTCGTCGATGGTCCCGATGTCCTCCGCGACGGCGGTGTAGTCCGCGACGTCGTAGCCGCCGTCCTTCAGGGGCGAGGGGAAGAACGGGGGGAGCCACAGGCAGTCCACCCCGAGCCACTCGAGGTAGTCGAGCTTCTCCGTGAGCCCCTTGAGGTCGCCGACCCCGTCCCCCGACGAGTCGCGGAAGGACCGGATGAGCACCTCGTAGAACACCGCCGATTTGAACCAGTCGACGTCCGTGTGGTCTATGCCCTGCTCGACATCAGTCATGTACCCAACCTATGCAATGGATTGGCAAAGAGCCAGGTGGGTGTGCGAGGTCGGGTGCGCCCGGACCGTTCCGCGCCGTCGGGACCAACGTCCCTAGCGCGCTGGCGCCCGCGGACTAGCGTCGCAAGTGGAGGCGTGTCATGGATGACATCCGGATACTCGCTGTGTCGGGACTCGACGCCCTCATCGCAGAGCTACGGTCTCGCGGCTACCGGGTGATGGGTCCCACTCTCCGGGACGATGCGATCGTCACCGGCGAGATTCGCTCGGCCTTCGACCTTCCGCGCGGCATTGGCGACGAGCAGGAACCGGCCCGCTATCGCGTGCGTCAGCGAGAGGACGGCGCCTTCTTCGGCTTCGCCGCTCCCGCCCAGTCGTCCAAGCCCGTGTTCTTCCCGGCGGAAGAGGTGCTGTGGCGCGGCCGCCGCGATCGCGCTGCCACCTCGAACCACGGCACCTCGAACCACGGCACCTCGAACCACGGCAGCGCGAACAGCGACCCCGGGTTCACCGTCGAGCGCGACCACCTCGATGCCCAGCCCACCGCGCTGCTGGGCGTCCGCTCGTGCGACCTGCGCGCCGTCCAGATTCACGACGCGGTGCTCGCGGGCCGCACCCACATCGACGCTCACTACGTCGCCCGCCGCGAGGGCACGTTCGTGGTCGCCGTCGCGTGCGGAGTTCCCGCCGCCACGTGCTTCTGCGCCTCGATGGGGACCGGGCCCCGCCCGGCCGATGCCGACCCCGGCACCGGCGAGCCGTCGTACGACCTCCTGCTCACCGAGGTCGCCGCCAGCAACCAGGACCGGCACCACTTCGTGCTCGAGATCGGCACCGACGCCGGACGCGACGTCGCCCGGGCGATCGAGACCTTCCCGGCGGACTTCGACGACCAGCACGAGGCGCTGGCGGTGACCGCCCACGCCGCGTCCCTGCAGACGCGAAGCATCGACACCGCGACCGTCCACGACGACCTGCGTGCATCGGCGGAGTCCTCGCGCTGGGAAGACGTGGCCTCGCGGTGTCTGTCCTGCACCAACTGCACCCTCGTGTGCCCCACGTGCTTCTGCACCACCGTCGAGGACGTCTCCGACCTCACCGGTGATGCGGCCGAGCGCCACCGCGTGTGGGACTCGTGCTTCTCCGAGGACTTCACCTACATCCACGGCGGCCCCACCCGCGAGTCCGTCAAGGCCCGCTACCGCCAGTGGATCACCCACAAGCTGTCCTCATGGGAGGACCAGTTCGGCATGCTCGGCTGCGTGGGCTGCGGCCGCTGCATCACCTGGTGCCCCGCGGGCATCGACATCACCGAGGAGGCGGCGGCCCTGGGCCGCATGCGCGCTGACAGCCTCGCTCCCACCGGGGGCGCTGTGCCAGCGGCGAGTCGCCGCGTGTAGGGGGAGGAGCAGCGATGACCAGCATGGGCACCATCGCCGATGCGGTGGCTCGCACGGGTCGCGCCGACCCGATGATCCCGCGCCGCTTCGCGATCACCCGCGTGCGCCAGGACACCCGCGACACCTTCACGCTGCTGCTCGAGCCCGTGGACGGCGGCGATGAGATGACCTTCCGCGCCGGCCAGTTCACGATGCTGCATGCGTTCGGGGTGGGGGAGGTGCCCATCTCGATCTCGGGCGACCCGCGCCACCCCGCGCCGCTCGAGCACACCATCCGCAACGTGGGCGCGGTCACCCGCGCGCTCGTGAACGCTTCTCCCGGCACGGAGATCGGCGTGCGCGGCCCCTTCGGGACCTCGTGGGATGCCGCCGATGCGATCGGCCACGACGTCGTCTTCGTCACCGGCGGCATCGGGCTGGCACCGCTGCGCCCCGCGATCCTGGGCGTGCTCGCGGAGCGCGACCGCTACGGCAAGGTGCTGCTGCTGTACGGCTCGCGCACCCCCGACGACATCCTCTACGGCGACCAGATGCGCCGGTGGCAGGACCTCGACGGCGTCAACGTGCAGATGACCGTCGACAACGCCCCCCATGGATATCGCGGCCGCGTGGGGTTTGTGACCGAGCTGATTGGTCGCGCCGGCTTCGACCCCCGCCGCGCATACGCGTTCGTGTGTGGGCCCGAGCCGATGATGCGCTCCGCAGCGACCGCGCTCGTGGGGCGCGGCGTGAGCCCCGCTCAGGTGCGGCTGTCCATGGAGCGGTCCATGAAGTGCGGCATCGGACTCTGCGGGCACTGCCAGATGCGCGAGCTGTTCGTGTGCGTCGACGGGCCCGTGCTCGACTACGCGCGCCTCGAGCCGCTCATGGACGTGAGGGAGCTGTGACATGACTGAGCACCCAGTGCCAGCATCGGCCGAGCCCGCCACCGGAACTGAGCCGACCGTCGCATCGGCTGTCGCACCCGAGCCGGCCGCCGGAACTGAGCCAGCCCCCGCATCGGCCGCGCGCCCCAAGCTCGCCGTCTGGAAGTTCGCCAGCTGCGACGGCTGTCAACTGAGCCTGCTCAACTGCGAGGACGAGCTGCTCTCGATCGCCGGTGCGGTGCACATCGCCTACTTCCCGGAGGCCACCCGAGCCGTGGTCGAGGGGCCATACGACCTGTCGCTCGTGGAGGGCTCGATCACCACGCCCGAAGACATGCGCCGCATCCACGAGATCCGCGCGCAGTCCGGCACCCTCGTCACGATCGGCGCGTGCGCCACCGCCGGCGGCATCCAAGCGCTGCGCAACTGGGCGGACGTGGACGAGTTCCGCTCGATCGTCTACGCGCACCCCGAATACCTGTCCACGCTCGACACCTCGACGCCCATCGCGAGCCACGTCGATGTCGACTACGAGCTGCGCGGCTGCCCCGTGGACAAGCGCCAACTCATCGAGGTGCTCGCGGCGTTCCTCAACGGCCGCAAGCCCCGCATCCCCAGCTACTCGGTGTGCGTCGAGTGCAAGCGCAAGGGCAACATCTGCGTGCCCGTCGCGAACGGCACGCCGTGCCTGGGTCCCGTCACGCAGGCCGGCTGCGGTGCGCTGTGCCCCTCGTACGGGCGCGGCTGCTACGGCTGCTTCGGCCCGCAGGACACCCCGAACACGTCCTCGCTGACCACGCAGCTTGTCGAGCTGGGGATGTCCGACGCAGACATCGTCCGCGTCTACCGCACCTTCAATGCGGGCGCACCGGAGTTCGAGGCGGCCGGCAACGCGGTCGAGGCGGGAGGTGCACGGTGACGCACACGCTCAAGGACGGCGGCCAGGTCCTCAACGTCGGCATGCTCGCGCGCGTCGAGGGCGAAGGCGGCATGCACATCGAGATCAAGGACCGCAAGGTCGTCGACGTGCGGCTCAACATCTTCGAGCCGCCGCGGTTCTACGAGGCGTTCCTGCGCGGCCGTCACTTCACGGAGCCACCGGACATCACGGCGCGCATCTGCGGCATCTGCCCGGTCGCCTACCAGAGCGCGTCCACCGAGGCGATGGAGGTGATCTGCGGCGTCCAGACCACGCCCGAGATCCAGGCCATGCGCCGGCTGCTGTACTGCGGCGAGTGGATCGAGTCCCATGCGCTGCACATCTTCATGCTTCACGCGCCCGACTTCCTGGGCTACGACTCAGTGCTGGAGATGGCCGAGACCCACGGCGACGTGGTGCAGATGGCGCTGCGCCTGAAGAAGTGCGGCAACGACCTCATGGACATGGTGGGAGGGCGCGCGATCCACCCGGTGAACGTGCGGGTGGGCGGCTTCTACCGGATGCCGGCGCGCGCCGACCTCCTATCGCTGCGGCCCGACCTCGAGCGGGGACTCGAGGACGCGCTGGCCGCGGTCGAGCTGGTGTCCACGTTCGACTTCCCCGACATGCAGCAGGACTACACCTACGTGTCGCTGCGCCACCCCGACTACTACCCGCTCGAGCGGGGCGCGGAGGTGGTGGCGTCCACGGGGGCGCGGTTCCCGGTCGCAGAGATGCCCCGGCACGTCGAGGAGTTCCACGTCGCGCACTCGAACGCGTTGCACGCGAGGTTCGACGGCGAACCGTTCTTCGTGGGACCCCTCGCCCGTTACACCCTCAACTTCGACCAGCTCAGCCCGCGCTGCCAAGACGCCGCGCTCGCGGCGGGCCTCACCGAGACGTGCAGGAACCCGTTCAAGTCGATCATCGTGCGCTGTGTCGAGCTGGCCTACGCCTTCGAGGAGGCGCTGCGCATCATCGACCAGTGGCGCGACGGGTACGCGCCATCCGTGCCCGTCGCGCCACGTGCGGGCGAGGGGGTGGGCGCCTCCGAGGCTCCCCGCGGCACCATCTGGCACCGCTACCGCACCGACGAGGCAGGTGTCATCGAGGACGCGCAGATCGTGCCGCCCACGTCTCAGAATCAGTCCAGCATCGAGATGGACCTGCGCACCGCCGCCGAGCAGTGGGTGGACCTCGACGATCACGCCCTCACGCATCGCTGCGAGGCGGCCATCCGCAACTACGACCCGTGCATCTCATGCGCCACGCACTTTCTGGACCTCCGGGTGACGCGGTCATGAGCACGCCGGGCGTGGTGGTGGTCGGTCCGCTGGTCGTGGTCGGCCTGGGCTCGCCCGACCGGGGAGACGATGCCGTGGGCGGAGCCGTCGCGACGCTGGTGTCGGAGCGGCTCGGCGCCCAGGTGCGCGTGGTGACTCGCGAGGATCCCACCGCGCTGGTGCAGCTGTGGGACGGCTGCCGGGAGGCGATCGTGATCGACGCCGTGGTCTCGGCCCACACTCCGGGGACCGTGCAAGTGATTGAGGCGGGAGCCGACGACCCGCCGCTGCCCACCGACGCGTTCGCCGCCAGTGGCCGCGGCGGCACCCATGCGTTCGGACTCGCGGGCGCGGTCGAGCTCTCGCGCAGGTTGGGGACGCTGCCTCCCCGAGTCGTGATCGTCGGCGTCGAGGCGGCCACCTTCGCCTACGGACCCATGTCCCCACAAGTCAGCGCGAGCATCACCGCCGCGGCAGCCGCCGTGGAGGTCGAACTCGCCCGAGAAGGAATCGAGGCCACGACATGTGCTTAGGAACCATCGCGAGGGTCATCGAGGTGCACCGGGACGGCCGTGCCGTCGTCGACGTGGATGGCGCTCGCCAAGAGGTGCTCGAGATGACGCTCTCCGACGACGACATCGAGCCAGGCGACTGGGTGGTCATCAACTCGGGCTTCGCTCTCGAGAGGCTCACCGAGGAGCAGGCCCTGGAGGCGCTGCGGATCCGCGCCGCTGACGAGACCACGGGGGAAGCCCGGCCCGCGCAGGAGGGCCAGCCCGGGCCGGAGGCGCCACCCGTGCAGGAGGCCGAGTCATGACTTCCACCCGCACGCGCGGCCTCGCGCTCGCAGCGGTCACCGCGACCATTTCCGGTGTCGCGATCTACGTGAATACCAATGGCGTGGCCGCGTACGGAGACGCGACCGCCTACACCACCGCCAAGAACTCCGCGTCGGCCCTCGTGATCGCGTTGGTCTTCGTGTTGGCTCGCCGCGCCAAGGGCGCCGGCTCCGTCTCCCTCACCCGCCCGTCGCGACCCGGGCACTGGTGGGGTCTGATCGTGGTCGCGGTGCTCGGAGGGGCAGTGCCGTTCGTGCTGTTCTTTGAGGGGCTCGCGAGCACCGCGTCCACCCAGGCGGCGTTCCTGCACAAGACCCTGATCGTGTGGGTCGCGGTGCTGGCCGTCGTGCTGCTCAAGGAGAGGCTCACGTGGTGGCACGGTGCGGCGATCGCGCTCCTGGTGCTCGCTCAGTTCGGCCTCTCCGGCGACGTGCGCATCGCGGCGGACATGGGGACGGCGCTGATCGCCGCCGCCACGCTGATGTGGGCGGCCGAGGTGGCCATCACCAAGCGGCTCCTGCGCGACGCGACGCCGTGGACGCTGTCGCTGACACGCATGGCGGGTGGCTCCGTCGCGTTGCTCGCATGGTCCGCGCTGACGGGCTCGCTGAGCGCCGTGGTCCCTGCGACTGCCGCGCAGTGGGGATGGGTCGCGGTCACCGGAGTGCTGCTCGCGGGTTACGTGCTGACGTGGCACCAGGCGCTCGCGAGGGCGCAGGCCGTGGACGTCACGGCGGTCCTGGTGCTGGGCGCGCTCGTGACGGCGGCGCTCGCCGGGGCCTTCGACGCGGTGCCGATCGCGGCTCAGGCGCCATGGCTCGCGATGATCGCCGCTGGCGGGCTGCTGGTGTGGCTCGCTCCCCAGCTGTCCCCGCGCGGAAGGCGAGCCGTGACGTGACCCAGACCGCGCATCGGCCGGATGCCGCGCCTGCCCAGGCGGACGGCGCGCTCCTGTTCGGCCGGTACGCGTTCCCGCCCAACGAGCGCGGCTACTGCGGGCCCGACCGGGCGCAGGAGTTGCTCGAGCGGGTGAGCGAAGGAGCCTCAGGCGGCGCGCTCGCGGAGGTGGCGCGCGGCTTCGAGGGCGCGTGGCCCTACCTCGAGCACATCGGCCAGTGCCTGGGGCGCGCGCCGCTCGACGCCGCGGTGGTGACCACGTACTGGCTGGGCGGCCCCGCCTTGGCCCGATGCGGGGGCGCGGCCTTCGCGCGATCGCTCGAGGAGCGGTTCCGGCGCCGGCTCAGCCGCGAGGAGTTCGAGCGACTCGAGGACGGCGTGCGCAACGGGGGGACCCCCCACCACAGCTTCCACGTCTTCGGCGTGTACCCGTGGGTGGGGCTGCTGCGCGGCGGGATGACCGACGCTCCGCTCCTCGTACTGGACCGTTGTCGCATCCGGTGGGGGCGGGTGGTGTCGATTGACGGCGAGACCGCCGTGGTGCGCAGCCGTCACCTCGAATGGGACGGACGGCGGCTGCACCTGGGGCCCCGCACCCTCGACACGGCGCGGCTGCGGCGCGGCGGGCATGCGCTCAGCAGGCCGGTCGAGCCCGGCGACTGGGTGTCGCTGCACTGGGACTGGGTGTGCGACCGGCTCACGCCCCAAGAGATGTCGTGGCTGGTGCAGTCCACTTCCATCGAGCTCGAGGCCGTGAGTTCCTGTCGATACTCCGCGCCGGCGACTGTCCTGTCCTGAGCGCCGGTGCTGGCGGTGATCACCATGACCGCAGTGCTGGTGTGCGAGGCGCGGGTGTGGCGTCGCCGTACTGTCACACCGCAAACGGCGGCGGTTGTTGTACGTCGATAAAACCCTATTCCTGCGCGTCCGTCGATACCGGCGGATAGCGGCCTCGGCAGGGGAAAAGGGTGCACATAAAACGCGTTCGTGACAATGTCACACGAGGTCACTAGCCTGGTTGCGAGCGCGACCGAACAATGCGGTTCGGTCGGCCCGGTGCGGACCGGGTTCGCTGTGTGAGGGAGTCGACGAACAATGACAGAGAATGCCCCTGCAGGCTGGTACGCACAGCCCGACGGAAGTCAGCGCTATTGGGACGGTTCGGAGTGGACCCCGCACATTGTGCCAGCGGGGACGCCGCAACCCGAGGCGGCACCAGGTGATGGAAATCCCGACGTGCCGGTGTCGGATTCCACGGCCACTGACGATCGGCCGCTGTGGAAGAAGAAGCGCCTCATCATCCCGGTCGCCGCAGTCGCCGCGCTGATCGGCATCAGCGCCCTGGGCACGGCAATGGGCGGCGGCGGCGCGACCGACGATGTGGCCGCCAGCCCGTCGCCGTCGGCCACCGTCGAGGAGGTTGTCGCCGAGCCGACCGAGTCGCCGGCGCCCACGACGCTGACGATGCCGGACGTGGTCGGCACCAATCTGCAGGACGCCCAGGACTCTCTGCAGGCGCTGGGCTCCTACTTCCTCGACCAGGAGGACGCGTCAGGGGAGGACCGGACGCAGATCGTCGACTCGAACTGGCGAGTGTGCACTCAGGAACCCGTCGCGGGAACAGAGATCCCCATCGAGGCCACCGTGATCCTTGCCTCGGTGAAGGAGGATGAGCCGTGTCCAGGGGACGAGCCCGAGGATACGACCAGGGCTGACGAGCAGGAGGAGCAGGACGAGCCCGCGGAGCGGGACGAGCCCGATGAGCCCGCCGATGAAGGTCCGACGGAGACCGCGGGGCAGCGCAACGCTCGCCAGTCGGCCGAGTCGTATCTCGCCTTCTCGGCCTTCTCCCGTTCCGGTCTGATGGATCAACTGGACTACGAGGGGTACGACGCGGCCGACGCCGAGTACGCCGTCGATGCCGTCGGCGCCGACTGGAACGAGCAGGCCGTCAAGAGCGCGGAGTCGTACCTCGACTTCTCGGCGTTCTCGCACTCCGGCCTGATCGACCAGCTCGAGTACGAGGGGTTCACCACCGCGCAGGCGACCCACGGTGCGGATTCGGTGGACGCCGACTGGAACGAGCAGGCGGTCAAGTCCGCGGAGTCGTACCTCGACTTCTCGTCGTTCTCCCGCTCGGGACTCATCGATCAACTCGTGTATGAGGGCTTCAGCCGCGAGCAGGCGACGTATGCCGTAGACGAGGTTGGACTCTAGGGGACCACTGGCGCAGCGCCCCCGGGCCGCGTCACCACGCGGCTCGACCCGTCCGCGAGCCTCTCGACCTCGAGTTTGGCCGGGATCTGCTCCTTCATCGCCTCGACGTGGGAGATCAGCCCGATCGTGCGCCCGCCCGACCTCAGCTCGTCCAGCGTCGACATCGCGTCCTCCAGGGTGTCGGCGTCGAGCGAGCCAAAGCCCTCGTCGATGAACAGCGTGCTCAGCCGGATGCCGCCGGCCTCGGCGGTGACCGTCTCCGCGAGCCCCAGCGCGAGCGCGAGCGACGCGAGGAAGGTCTCGCCCCCCGAGAGCGAGTGAGTGGAGCGTGACTGGCCCGTGTGGGAATCGGCGATCTTGAGCCCCAGGCCCGCCTGCGTGTTGCGGAACTGCTTGTCGTCGTCGTGCTCCAACCGGTACTGGCCGCTCGACATCACCTGCAGCCGCGCGTTCGCCGCCGCCACGATCCGCTCGAGCTTGGAGGCCAGCACGAACGACTCGAGCCGGATCCGGCGCGCGTTCGGCGGGTTGCCCTCGAGGCTGTCCGCCAGCGTCAGCGCCACGTCCCGAGCCTCTCGGGCCTGCAGAGAGGACTCCGCCCGCTGGGCGTACTCGGCACGCAAGGCAGCGAACCTCTCGCTGCGCGACACGGCGGCGGTCTCGGCAGCCACCGCGGCGTCCCGCGCCTCCGACGTGTCGGCGGCCGATGCGGTCAGCACCTCGAGATCCGTCGTCAGCTCCGGTAGGCCCTCGCCGCCCAGGTTCTTGACGACGGCGCGCGCCCCCGCCAGCTCCGTGTCGTGGTCGGCGACGGCCGTGGTCAGTGCCGCGAACTCCGTCTCCGGCAGCAGCGCGTCGCGCGCCTCCGGGGCGGTCTCGAAGCCCGACTCCTCGAGGGCCTCGGCCAGAGACTGCTGGGCCTGCGCTGAGGCGGCCTGCGCATCGGCCAGCGTTCCGACGGCCGATGCGACCGCCGCCACCAGCTCCTTCGCTCGCTCCAGGTCGCGCGCCCGGGCGCCCACCGACTCGTACTCGGCCCGGCTCTTCGTGACGGACTCTTGCGCTGATTCGACTGCGGCGACGGCCTGGGTGCGTGTCGACTGCGCCGCCTCCAGTGCCGCCGTCTTGGAGGCGAGCGACTCGTCGAGCACCTCCTTGCGCTCGTCGAGTCCCGCCAGCTCCTCGTCGAGCCGCGCCCGCTCGTCGACGGCCGCCCGCGCCGCCTCCAGCTGGGCCAGCGCCGCCTCGACCTTCGCGGTGGCCGCATCCGCGTCCTCGTCGCCGGCCTTCGCACGCACGGCCGCCAGGTTCGACTCCACCCCGGCCACCGCATCCTTGGCGCCCTTGAGCGCGTCTCCGGCCTCGGTCTCCGTGGCGCGCGCCGCGTCGACCTCGTCGTCCGTGACGTGATCCTCGGACGGCTCGGCGGGGGAGGGATGCTCCGTCGCCCCGCACACCGCGCACGGCTCTCCGTCGGTGAGCGCGGCGGCCAGATGCGCGGCCTGCGACCTCAGCCGCCGCTGCACCAGGTCGTTGTAGGCCTCCGTCGCGGCCGCGTGGGCGGCGAGCGCGGCGTCGCGTTCCTTCACGGCGGCCTCGAGCTCGGACGCCAGCTCGACGGCCCGCTCGTGAGCCTCGGCCGACTCCTCGGCGCGCAGGTGCGCCTGCTCCAGGTCCTCCACGCGCGCCGCTGTGGTGGCCGCCTCGTCACGCTTCGCGCGCAGCTCGCGCGCCAACTCGGGCAGCGCGTCGATCTCTTGTTTGACCTCATCTCGCGCCTCGACCGCAGCAGCCACCGCGAGCTCGGCTGCCTCGGCCTCTTCGCGCAGGCGCGGGAGCGCCAACTCCTGTTCGAGCGCCTTCGCCAGCGCGCCGGTCTCTGCCGACAGATCGTTCACGCGAGCCGTCAGCGCCTCCTCCGAGGCCTCCGCCAGCGCACTGAGTCCATCCAACGCGTCCCGTCCGCCCGGCCACGCGACCTCCGCGACCGCCGCGGACTGCGCCCCCTCGACCGCGGCCTTGCGCCCGTCCTCGGCCCTCTCCAGCTCCGCTGTCGCGCGCTCCGCGGCACGCATGGGCGCGGCGACCGGCTTGGCGCGCGTCGCCTGGTCGAGCCGCGCGCGATCCGCCTCGTGCTCGTCGGCCCGCGCCTCGAGCGCCGCCACGGTCGCGCGCGCCTGCGCCAGCCGCTCGTGCTTGTCCGCAGCCTCCTTGGCGGCAACGAGGGCCTGCGCCGCGGCATCGGCCGCCTCGCCGGCCTTGGCCCGCGCGCCCGACGCGGCCGCTGCCAACTCAGCCAGCGCATCGGCCGTCGTGGAAAGCCACCGGTCGCGCTCGGCCAGGCCCGGCGCCTCCGCTCCTTCCTCTGACGCGGAGCCGGCCTCCGCCGCGGCCCGCGCCACCAGATCCGCCAGGCCGGCATCGGCCGTCTCGACCTCCCGCGAACGCTCCTTGGCGAGATCGCGCACGTGCCGCTCCAGCGCGGCGAAGCGACCGGTGCCGAACAGCGACCGCAGCACCTCGCGCCGCTCGTCCGGCTTGGACTCCAGGAACTTCTGGAACCGCCCCTGCGCGAGCAGGATCACCTGCAGGAACTGATCCGCGGTGAGGCCCAGGATGTCCGTGATGAGATGACCGGCCTCGACCGGGCGCACGGCCAGCGCCTCCCAGTCGCCGTCGCGCTCGACCCACAGCGTGGCCTCGGCCTTCTGAGTCGTGAGGCCCTCGCCCCGACGCTTGGGCCGCTGGAACTCGGGCGAGCGTCGCACGCGATACCGCTGGCCGCCCGATTCGAACTCGAGCGTCACCACCGTGGGATCCGCGTCCGTGCAGTGGTCGCTGCGCACGGACCTCGAGGCGCCCTCGTAGCGCGGCACCTTGTCGTACAGGGCGAACACGATCGCGTCCAGGATGGTGCTCTTGCCCGCGCCGGTCTTGCCGGTGATGACGAAGATGTCGTCGTCGAACTCCGCGAAGTCGATGGTCTGTCGCCGCAGGTACGGGCCAAAACCCTCGATCTCGAGGTTGAGGACCTTCATCGGGTGGCCTCCCGAGCATCGATCGCGTCCAGGGCCTGATTGATCAGCGACTGCTCCGCCTCGGTGGGGCCCGCGCCGTTGCGCACGTAGGCGAGGAACTCCTCGAGCACCTCCGCGTCGCTCTTGCCCTCCACGCGCTCCGCGTACTGCTGCTGGCCCGCGTCGTGGCGGTTGGCGGGCCGGTGCGCGAGCGTGACCGCGTGCGGGTAGCGCTCCTGGAGCGTGCGCATCGCGTCGCGCGGCAACTGATCGTCCGTGAGCACCACCTCGACCCACGCGTCCGTGGCGTGGGGGTGGGCGCCGGGCGCCGTCAGCTCCGCGAGCGCGCCCTCGAGCCGCACCGCCTCTCGCGGAGTGGGCAGCTCGAGCCACTCGGTGTTCTCGACGCCGTCCGCGCCCAGGTCGACCAGCCACATGCCCTTGGCGCTCGACCGCTCGCCAAAGCTGAATCGCAGGGGAGCGCCGCTGTAGCGGACGGTGTCGGTCAGCGTCTGGCGCGAGTGGATGTGCCCCAACGCGGTGTACGCGGGACCGTCAAAGGTGGCGGCGTCCACGAGGTTGAGCCCGCCGCGCGTGATGTCGCGCTCCTCCGCGCGGCCGGTGTCCTCGGTGGTCTCCGGCGGGGCCGTCCCCGCGGCCGATGCGGCAAAGCAGTGGGCGGCGACCACGTACCTGGGTGCGGTTCTGGCAAGCGCATCGGCCCGGATCGCGTTCATCGCGAAGGCGAGGGCGTCCTGGTGAGTGGAGCCGGTGAAGTCCGCGTGCGCGCCGCGCATGAACTCCGGGTGCAGGTACGGGATCCCGTAGACGAGCACCTCGCCGTGCTCGTCGGCGACAGCCACCGGCGTGGCGAGGTCGGTGTGATCGGCCTTGATGTGAACGCCGCCGGCGCTCGCGAAGGCCGCGTTGTGCGCGAGCCGCGCGGGCCCGTCGTGGTTGCCCGAGGTGAGGATCACCTGGGCGCCGTTGTCCCGAATCGCCCCGAGCGCATCGGCCAGGAGCGTGAAGGCGTCCGCCTTGGGGGTCGAGCTGTCGAAGATGTCCCCGGCGACGATGACGGCGTCGACGCCGTGCTCCGCCACCGCATCGGCGATGGCGGCGAGCACGGTGTGCAAGTGGTCGTCCGTGCTGTGCCCGTGGAAGGTGCGGCCAATGTGCCAGTCGCTGGTGTGGAGGAGGCGCATGGCCCGAGGTTAACCGGCGTCGGTGACAGGGCCGCATTCGGGTGTGAACCTGGTCACTGCCCACGCTTGCGCGACTGCGGCCACCCAGATTCCGAGCCGAACTGTCCACGGCTAGCGAGATCGAGGAGCCATACTGCAGAGATCACCACTCTCGGCGGCAACCGCCGCCGGGAGAGACCGCCCGCTGGAAGACCGGGGGCGCTTCACACCCCATAGGGGAGTGGCGTCATCAATCGAGACGTGAACTATGCCCCCCTTGCTGCCCGCAGACTCGAATGCGCCCGGTGGGGCGCCCGGAGCGGACGACCCTCACCCCATCGCGCAGCTGGGCATCACGGGTGCCGAGCTGGAGTCGTCCCTGACCCGGCGCGTCGACTGGCAACAGTTGGTCGGGGCGCTGCCTCACCTCGTGTGGGTCGCCCGGCCCGATGGCTATCACGAGTACTTCAACCAGCAGTGGTTCGACTACACCGGGCTGACGCTTGCCGAGAGTCTCGGAGATGGCTGGAATCCGCCATTCCACCCCGACGAGCGCCCCTTGGCCCGCCGGTTGTGGGACGAGGCCACCCTGACCGGCGAGCCGTACGAGATCGAGTACCGGCTGCGTCGCCACGACGGTGTCTACCGCTGGATGCTCGGCCGAGCCGTGCCGCTGCGAGACGAATCGGGCACGCTCCTGAAGTGGTTCGGGACCTGCACCGACATCGAGGAGCTGAAGGTCGCGCTCGACGATGCCGCAGAACTGCGCCACGAACTGGAGCGACGGGCTACTCGCGACTCGCTCACCGGCTTGGCCAACCGGGAACTTCTCTTCGAGCAGATGGAGCACAAGCTCAGCCAGCGGCGGCGCACCGGCATGGCCGTGGTCTACATGGACCTCGATTGGTTCAAGGAGATCAACGACCGGCTCGGTCACAGCGCCGGCGATCGGCTCCTCGCGTTCATCGGTGAACGCCTGCGTGACACGGTGCGTCAGGGCGACATCGCCGCACGGATCGGCGGCGACGAGTTCGTGGTCGTCGGCGAGGCTCAAGACCACGAGGAGGCCGAGCGCTTCGCCCAACGCGTGGTCGAGGGGGTGCGCGGCCGTCTCAGCGTCAGTGGCGAGAGTGTCGAGGTGGCCGCCAGCGTGGGCGTCACCTACGTCGACGCAGCGGACACGCGGAGCGCCGACACGGTGCTGGCGCATGCCGATGCCCGCATGTACGAGGAGAAGCGTCGGCGCTGACGGGCCGGCGTCAGCCGAGCGCCTCCGCGAGCTCTCGAATGTGCTCGTCGCCGATGATGGTGACCTCGCCGTTGTCGATCACGGACTTGACGGTGGTCGCGGAGATCACCAGGCCATCCAGGAGGATGGCGATCCGGTTTCCCGGCGCCGGGCTCGCCACTGCGGCCCCGGTCAGGTCCGCCATCGCTGCGGTGCCCGCCTCGGTGAGGGTGATGTTCAGCGAGTCGCCGGATCCGTCGTCCTCGACCAGCTCTGAGCCGCTGATGTGCGAGCCGTCGAGCGCGGTGGGGCCGAGCAGGAACACCTCGGAGCTGTGGGTCGAGCACGCGGCCGCGGCGTCGGTGCTCGAGACGGGGTCGGCGGCGCAGTCGCCGACGGTGAACCACTCGGCCGCCTCGACCGTGTCAGGGGACTCGTCGAGTCCCAGGTCCGCGAGCATGTCGCCAAGTTCGATGTCGTCCTTGCGCAGCGGGTCGCTCGTATCAGCCACCGGGGCGGCGAGGGCCACCGCGCGGATCTCGACGGTCGATCTTGCCGCAGCGCTCGGCTCGGCTGCGGCGCTCGACCCGGCTGTGGTGGCGACCGCGCCGCCCTCCTCCGCCCCACACGCGGCGATGAGGGTCGCTGCGGTGATGGCCAGTGCGGCCGTGGCGGCGCGCGAGGCGAAAGGAGTCATGAGGCCCACCGTGTCACAGGCGAGCGGCAGGCGTCACGAGTCGCGCAGTGCAGCGTCGCGAGACTTCAATGTGTCGACCTCCGCACGAAGCGCCTTCACCTCCGCACTGCGCCTGCGCGAACGCCTCACCAGCAGCACGATCGCCACCGCGATGGCGGCGAAGATGGCCAGGGTGACGACCGTCCAGGCGACGTCGTACGTGGCCGGCAGCAGCGGGTCGGGCACGTCGGCGAGCATGGTCACAAAGTAGCGCCGCGGTGCCGTGCACGCCAGAGCTCACCCGCGCATCGGCCGACTGACCCCCTCGCCCTGAGGTTGGTTGCTTGGCGAACTCCCGTGGGGGACGACAGCCGTCAGTCGAGCGGACGGCTCCGCTGCTCGATGCCGGCGGCTCCGTACGGCCAGTCGGCGGGCTCGGGGTCACTCGCGGCGTCGAGCAGGGCGAGGTCCTCGTGCGGCAGCTCCAGGTCCACCGCGTCGAGGTTCGACTCGAGCTGCTCGGTGGTGCGGCAGCCGAGGATGATCGAGCTGACCGCGGGGCGGGAGTCCAGCCACGCGAGCGACACCTGGGCCGCGGTGCGGCCGTGCCGCGCGGCGACCTCGGAGACCACATCCAGCACTCGCCACGTGCGCTCGTTCCGGGCGCGCTTCGCGTAGGCCTCGACCCCGCGCTCCGGGTCCTCGCCGAGCCGCGTCGCGCCGGTGGGCGCCGCGTCCTTGGAGTACTTGCCCGCCAGCCAGCCGCCACCGAGCGGCGACCAGGGGAGCAGCCCCAGACCGTTCGCCTGGGACGCGGGCACGATCTCCCACTCGACCTCGCGAGCCAGCAGGTTGTACTGCGGCTGCATCGACACCAGCGGGAACCGGCCGCGGGCGAGCGTCGCGGCCTGCGCGATCTGCCAGCCGAGGAAGTTGGACAGGCCCACGTAGGAGACCTTGCCGGAGTCGACGGCGTACTCGAGGAATCCCAGCGTCTCCTCGAGCGGAGTGACGGGGTCCCAGGAATGCACCTGGTACAGGTCCAGGTGGTCGACTCCCAAGCGCGCGAGCGAGGCGTCGAGTGCGCGGCGCAGGTGGCGGCGGGACAGGCCGGCCTCGCGTGCGGGTACGCCCACCGGGAACCGGCCCTTGCTGGCGAGGAACATGGCGTCGGTGGTGTCGCTGCCGCGGCCGGCCAGCCACCGCCCCACGATCTCCTCGGAGGCACCCGCGCTGTAGACGTCCGCCGTCTCGATCACGGTGCCGCCCCGCTCGGCATACATGTCGAGCTGTGCGTGGCTGACCTCTTCCGAGGACTCTGTCCCGAAGGTCATCGTGCCGAGCGAGTAGGTGGACACTGCGGCTCCTGAGCCGCCCAGCTGACGGTACTTCACGTGTGGTTCTCCTTGAGCGACGGGTTGTGCCCACCATCGTCGCACTTCGCGCGCTGGCGAGGCGCGTCACGAGCGATCATTCCTCGTCCAGAGCCCCTCACCGACGCTCGCCCATAGCCCCGCATCGAGTGGCCGAAGCGGCCCGCAGCAAGAGGAGGAAAAGTTCGGTTCGTCACGGTTGTGTTGCAGGGGGCACGCAGCGCGAGCGGAATAGGCCCCGAGGTGGAAGAGTTGCCCTAGATGGCAGGAATTGCACACCTACTTTGAGGGACACCGTGACAGTGACACACCCATCTGTCATGACCTTGGAGCCGGTGACCGAAGGCCGCCATCCGGTCCGTGTCACCGCCCCCTCGGTGATGACACCCCGCCCGGGCTCCAGCACGCCCGACGCTGGGCCGCGCTCCACCGACGGCTCGCACGCCGTCATCGACCACTCGAGTGTGGTCGAACGGCGCACGCGCCTGGCGATCAGCCTCGGCTCGGTGGCACTGCGCACCCTCGCCGTCGGCGGGATGCTCCTCATTGCGTACCTGGCCGTCACCCAGGGCTGGATCCCTGCGGCGACCGAGTCCGTGGTCGGGTGGTACTCCGCGAACATCGCGCCCTACCTCGCCATCGACCCCGTGGTGATGCAGCTGCCGGAGGATCACGGCACGCTGTTCGGCAATGCGACCACCCCGTCGTTCGTGGTGACCGACTAGGAGCGACTAGGTCCGTGACCGCCTGGACCGCCGGGCGAGCGCGCGCGTGGCGTCCGGCGCCACCGCCACGATCAGCACCAGCGCGGCCGCGGACATCACCGCCGAGGCGAGCGGCAGCCACTGCGCTCCCCACCACGCCAGCATCCCGGCGCCCAGCACGGATCCCACGGCATTG
This sequence comes from Demequina pilifera, assembly GCF_048814985.1. Lineage (NCBI taxonomy): Bacteria > Bacillati > Actinomycetota > Actinomycetes > Micrococcales > Demequinaceae > Demequina > Demequina pilifera. The sequence goes on along the minus strand of NZ_JBMDTW010000002.1, from coordinate 137,353 downwards.
CCCGCGTTGAACGTGCTCGCCTGAGCGCCCACCCCGATATCGCTGGACCACGGCGTGTGGCGCAGGGCCCAGTTGAGCATCGCGGCCACCAGCAGCGACCACGCGAGCCCTTGCAGCAGCACCATCAGGATCGCGATGGGCTTGTGCTGCCCGAGCGTCGCGAGACCCAGCCACATCACCAGCAGGCCCACCTCGCCGAGCGCCACGGCCCGGACCGGCCACCGGTCCAGGAACCTGCCGGTCAGCCACATCGACACGACGCCCGTGGCGCCCGCGAGGGCCAGCAGCACGGGGACGGTCGACTCGGCGAACCCCGACACCTCAACGAAGAACGGCGTGATGTAGGTCCACGTGGTCGCCATCGAGCCGGTGGTCAGCAGCACCACCGCGAGCACGCGGATGAACCGCCGCAGCGACGGCACGTCCCCCCGTGCGACAGAGCCCTCCTCCGTGCGGAAGCTCGGCATCAGCACCGCGACCGTCGCCGCCAGCACGAGACCGCCGATCCCGACGATCATGAACGGCACGCGCCAGTCCGTCTGCTGCGCGAGCCACGTCGACATGGGCAGCCCGATCACGCCCGCGCCGGTCGCCCCCAGCATCAGCCGCGTCACCGACCGGCCCCGCACGTGCGGCGCGAACATGCCGGCCGCGGCGGGCGTCACGACGGCCCAGAACAGCGCGTGTCCCATCGCCGTGATGACGCGCCCGCCCAGCACCTGTGCGAACGAATCCGCGGTGGCCATGACCAGCGCCCCCGCGGACCAGAACGTCAGCGTCGCGACGATCAGCGGGCGCCGCGGCAGGCGCGTGGTGAGCAGCGCGAGCGGCACGGTCGACACCATCGCCACCACGGCGAACACGGTGGTGACCAGGCCGATCTCTGACTCCGTGCGGTTCAGGTCGGCCGCCATGAGGCGGATGAGCCCCAGCGGCGCGATCTCGTTCGTGACGATCAGGAAGGCCGATGCGGCCAAGGCGACGAGCGCGGCCATCGACCGCCTCGATGAGGCGGGCGGAGTCCACGGCTTGGTCGCGGGGGCCTGGTCTGGGCCCGCTCCCTCTGGCAACAGGGCCGATGCGCTCGTTCCGGGAGTCGGCACCGCGTAGCCGTGCGGGGGCTCGGTTGAGCCGTCGCGCGGTTCGGGGATCGCGTCGTCGCGCATCGGCCGGTCTCCATCGTCGTCGGGGTGAAGGTTGTTTCCCTCAACATATTGTGCAGTGTCCGGGCCGTCGCGGAAGACCACCGCTCCTCATCCGATCCCGGCCCCCGCATCGGCTAGCGTGGAAAGCGACAGGTGAGCCGCGCATCGGCCGCCCGACGATCCCAAGGAGAGCGCATGTTCCCAGGCATCACCGAAGAGTCCTGCGCGCTGGCGTGGTCGATCATCGAACCCGCGGTCAGGAGCGCGCATCAGATCGGCGAGACGAACGGTTTTCGCGGCACCCTGATGGTCCTCGACCCCGTGAATCCGGACCCCGACGCGCCGCTGTTCGTCGCGCACGCGGGAGAGCCGGACCCGGAGTTCCTGCGCAACGTCGAGGGCAAGGTGGCGGTGACGATCCGGACCGGGATGGACAGCTCGCGCGTGCGCCAGGACTTTCCCCACCTGTACCGGGAGGGCGACATCAAGTACCCCGGCGCGATCATCCGCGAGGGGCTCATCGTGTCGTTCAGCGGGGTCCAGGGTCACTTCGACGAGATGATCTGCGAGTGGATGGTGGCGACGCTGCGGGCCGTCGCGCGCGAGAGGTTCGCCGCCGCGGACGAGGCGGACGGGGCGTACCTGTGACCGACGTTCCCGACACTCCCGCGACCAGGGCCCTTGCCACATCGGGCATCGAGCACGAGGTCACCGCGCACGGGCCCGTGCGGTCCCTCGAGGAGGCGGCTCAGGCGCGCGGGCTCGAGCCGCGTCAGATCCTGAAGACGCTCGTGGTGCGACGCGGCGAGGACGACTACCTGTTCGTGCTGGTGCCCGGCGACCGCCAGATCTCGTGGCCCAAGCTGCGGGAGCACCTGGGGGTGTCGCGGCTGTCGATGCCGGACAAGGACACGGCGCGGGACGTCACCGGCTACGAGCGCGGCACCATCACGCCGTTCGGGTCCGCGCTGTCGCCGGCCGGGACCCCCTGGCCCGTGATCGCCGATGCCCTGATCGTCTCGCGCGAGGGGCCCGTGTCCGTCGGCGCCGGAGCGCATGGGGTCGCGGCGTCGGTGCACCCGGCGCAGCTGGTCGAGGTGCTGGGCGCGAGCGTCGCGGACGTGACCGAGCCGGTCTGACTCGTCCCGACGAGACGTTGCTGAGCCTGCTTGGCGACACTGAGCGCCCTCCAGGATGCGCGGGCGGCTCAGATCCGACGCTGGCTGCCCACTGGGGCGCTCAGGCGGGGTACGGGCAGGCGGGAGTTTCGGAAGTGGCGGGGTGCGGTCAGGCGTCCAGGCGGGCGAGCCACGCGCCCAGCCGGTCCTCGAACGCGTCCGCCGCGTCCGCGTCGTAGTCGCGAGTCGAGGGGTCCACGAACATGTGGCGGCGGCCGGGGTAGCGGTAGACCTCCGCGCCAGGCACCTCGCGCTCGAGGGCGCCCACCTCTTCGGCGGTGCACCAGTCGTCCGGGTCGGCCACGTGGATCTGCAGCGCGACGTTCGGGCGCCACGAGGAGCCGTGCATGTCGGCTGACGTCGCGCCGCCCATCAGCGCGCACGCACGTATGCGCCGCCGGTGCTGTGCGAGGTGCTGGGCCGGGCCCGTGCCCATCGAGAAGCCGATCACCACGTCCGCCGAGGGGTTCAGCCGCGCGGACCTCGCCGCCACCTCGAGCACCGCGTCGTGCCCGATCCGCTCCGCGAATGCGATGCCGTCGTCCACGCTGTCGAAGGTGCGCCCTTCGAAGGCGTCGGGGGTGTGGACCGTGTGGCCGTCCGCGCGCAGGCGGTCTGCCAGCGCGGTCAGGCCCTTGGTGAGGCCGTGCGCGTGGTGGAACATCAGGATCTCCGCCATGCCTCCAGTCTGTACCCCTGGCCACATCCTCGCTGGGTGGGCGCCCTGCGACCGTCGGCGCGCGGGTGTACCTTCGCTCGCATGGAGCCGGTCGAGGAACTGGTGCGCGTGCGGGTGCCAGACGACACGGTCGAGGTGCGCGTCCACGGGGTCTCCGGCACCCCGCCCCAGGCCCTGCTCGGCGCGTTCCCGGTGCGGGTGGCGGGGAACGCCGATGCGGGCTTCTACCGCGCGCACGATGCCCGGGACGGCGGCGGCATCGCGGAGGCCTTCAGTTGGGGAGGGCTGACGTCACGCCGGCGCAGCACCGCGCTGTGGCTGTTCCTCGCCCCGCTGTCCCTCATCAACGTCGCCAGCTGGATGACTCCCACCCACTCGCTGCCGCTGTCGGGGCGCGAGCGCGTGCGCGTGGGTGCGCGCGGCGAGCGCTCGCACATCGTGCGCGACGCCGCGATGCGGCTCGTGACCCTGGTGGCGACCGCCCTGGTCGCCGCTGTCGCGGTGCAGGCCGGCGCCTTCGCGCTCGGCCTGATGACGGCCGATGCGACCCGCGCCCCTGGCCGCGCGGCGGCGGCCATCGTGCTGGCGGCCCTGGTGCCCGTGGGGCTTCACCTGCTGGCCGGGGTGGGCAAGGCGCCGAACGACCGCGACCGTCACGACGACCCGTGGGGCAGGGCGCTCGCGCTGCGGTCGCTCGCGCTGGCGCACCTCGGGGTCGGCCTCGCGGTCGTGGCCGTCGTGGGCTGGGCGGTCACGCTCGCGGGCGGAATCCAGCAGCCCTCCGGGTCGATCGGCGCCTCGGTGGCGGCGGCCGCGGGCGCGGCGCTGGCCGGGGCGGCGCTCGCGCTCGGGGTCGCGACCGCGCTCGGCACTCGCGTGAACGGGAAGGACCGCAGCCATCCCGCGGGCCCACCCGCCGCGCTGCTGGGAGCGGCGGCCGTGGTCGCGGCCGTGGTGAGCGCCGCGCTGCGCGACGGGGCGGGCAGCGCGGCGAACGGCCTGACGGCGGTGCACTTCGTGCTCGCTGCCGCGGCGGTGATCGCCCTCGGCGTGGCGCTGGCCGGCGAGGCGCGCATGCCGGTGCGCCGCTCCGCGGGCTACTCGGTGGCATTCGCGACGCTGGGCTTCTTCATGGCCTATGCCGCGTTCGGCGCGCTGTCGTACGCGCTGCTCGCCTTCGAATCCGACCGCTCGGCGCGGGCCTTCATCGAGTCGCCCGAGCCGGCGGCCATGTTCCGGCTCGTCGACTTCGCCGCCGTGACGCTCACCTGCGGCGTGCTCTACATCGCGGCGCGGGTGATCGGGGAGATCAGGCCGCTGGCCGAGCCCGGTGAACTGGGCGTCGCCGCGGCGACTCGCGTGCGCGCCGCGGTCGAGCGCGCTCCCGACGAGATACGCCGGGCGGGAATCGGCATGCTGGTCGCCGCCGCCGTGCTCGTCGTGGGTGAGCTGCTGCGGGTCAGCCTGCCCGCGCAGGAGTGGGCGCAGACCGCCGGGCGCATCGTCACCGAGCCCCGCCAGGCCATCGGCGCGCTCGGCTGGGCGTTCGTGGCGTACCTCGCCTTTCGCGTCTGCCGCGGCAGGAGCCGCGCGCTGGTCGCGGCGGTGGCGGGGGCGGCTGGGCTCGGCGCCCTCGCATGGCTGCTGGCGCGCGCGGGTTTCGACGTGCTGTCGTGGGCGCGCGTGGGCGGCGCCGCCCCCGGCGACGGCGGCCTCCGCGACGGGTCGGCCGCGGAGACCGCGCTCGGGGTGGACGCCGTGTCGGACGTGGCGGCCGCGACGGGATCCGTGCTCGGCGACCCGTGGGTCGCGGCGTCGGCCTTCACGCTGATCGCGGTGGTGATCGCGCTGTTCATCCCCGCGGCATGCGTGCTGTGGTTCGTCCTGTCGGCCTCCGGCAACCGCGAGTCGCGCCGGGGCGTGGGGGTGGTGTGGGACCTCACCAACTACTGGCCGCGCCTGCACCACCCGTGGGCGCCGCCGCCGTACTCGGAGACCGCGATCCCGGCGCTCGAGCAGCGGCTGCGGGACCTCCGCTCGGATCACCCCCGCCACCGGATCGTCCTCAGCTGTCACAGCCAGGGGGCGTCCCTGGGCTTCCCCGCCATGCGCCGGCTGCTCGCGGACGACCCCGCCTACGCGAGGTCCGTGCGCTTCCTCAGCTTCGGCAACCTGCTGGCGGCGCACTATCAGCGGCTCTTCCCGCACCTGTTCGACGACCCGCGGCTCCGGGCGCTCGCGGACGCCTCTCCCGGCAGGTGGATCCAGCTGTTCCGCGAGACCGATCCGCTGGGCCACCCGATCGACGTGCTCGGCGCTCAGTGCCGACCCGTGTCCCACGTGCCGCCCCGCGGGGGCACGCGCGTGCTGGCGCACTCTCACTACGAGTACAGCGCGGAGTACCAGCAGGCCCTGGACGATCTCGCCGCGACGCAGTGAGCCCTTAGAGCTCGACCGTGAGCATGGGCTCCATGGTCGGGTGCGCGGAGCCGCCCGACGGTTCCTCCGTGATGCACACGGCCGTGACCCCGCCCATCTCCATGTGGACCACCGCCATGTAGTCGCCGCCGTCGCGCGGCACGAACGTGGGGCCCGGCACCGCGGTTCCGTCCGCCATCACGAGCCACACCTGGTACTCCATGCCGTCGGCCGGCATGGGAGCGGCCGCCCCCATGAGGGCCAGGCTGTCCATGCGCTCGCTCTTGACCACGTGGCCGCTGCCGAGGTCGAGGTCCATCGTGCGCGCATCCGGCGCGGACGTCACCATCATGACGTCCTTCTCGAGGGCCAGCTCGGTTCCGGGCTCGTCGCCGCCGAAGGGGAAGGCGGTCAGCGCCAGGGCGGCGACCACGACGGCCGATGCGGCCGCGCCGATCATTGCGGGCAACCAGCGCCGCTGGCGCTGGGAAGGCGACGTGCGCGCCTGGGTTGCGTCGCGCACCTGGGCGACCCGCGCATCGGCCGCCTGCTCATCGGCGGCGCGTGCCTGGGCAACCCGCGCATCGGCGGCCTGAGGGGTCAATTGCGCCGTGCTGCCCACCTGGTCCATGACCCGCGACCTGAGCGCGGTCGGTGGGGCCGTGGCGTGCGCATCGGCGATAGCCGTGGCGACCGCGGTGAACGAGGCGAGCTCGTCACGGCACTCGGCGCAATCGTCGAGGTGGCGCTCCACGAGGTCGCGGTCGGGCGTCTCGAGGGCGTCCAGCGCATACGCGCCCACGAGCGAGTGCAGGTCCACGCTCATCGCTCCACCCCCAATGCGTCCCGAAGCTTGATGAGCCCGTCCCGGATGCGCGCCTTGGCGGTGCCGAGCGGGATGCCCAGGGCCTCGGCGGCCTCGCGCTGCGTGTAGCCCTTGAAGTAGGTGAGGTCGAGCGCCTCGCGCTGGCGGTCCGTGAGCGTCTCCATGCCCTTCGCGACGCGCTCCGCCTCCCACTCGCGATACATGACGTTGACCACGGAGTCCTGCTCGCCCGCGTCGACCTCCTCGGCCGCGCCATGGGCCCGCATGCGGGTGGTGTGCGCCTGCTCCGAGCGCACGCGGTCGACGGCGCGGCGGTGGGTGATGGTGAGGATCCACGAGCGCGCGGAGCCCGCCGAGCGGTCGTAGCGTGCCGCGCGGTGCCAGATCTCGACGAGCACCTCTTGAGCGATGTCCTCGGCCATGCCGCGGTCCCGGACGATCCGCACGGCGAGGCCGAACACGGAACCGGCGACCGCGTCGTACAGCCGTTCGTATGCCTCCGCGTCGCCCAGCGCCGTGCGCTCGAGCAGCGTGGTCACGTCGGGAGCGGGGCCGGACGCGGGTGGCGAGCCGGGCTCGGGGACCGCGTGCAGGTGCCGTGCGGCGCTCATGCGGACCTCCTCGCTGCTCGTGTCCATCATGGCCGGTGCTGCTCACCGCCACCAGTAGTTCGGCCCGGAGCCGGTGATGGATGGGTGACACGGGTTCCGCTGAGCGGGCCGGGGCACAGCAAAGGGCGGCCGACCCGCTCAGTCGACCGCCCTGTGAGTGAAGTGAAGACTAGATCAAGGCGTGGGTGCCATCGTGTCTTCCATCAGCGGGTCGGTCGTGGTGTCCAGGTCGCCGTTCGTGGTGGCGTCGCCGCAACCTGCGAGAAGGGCGCCGCCGACGAAGACCAGGGCGGGAACTGCTGCCTTACGAAGATCCATTCTGGATGCCTCCTTGGGGTCATGGCAGAACGGGCCACTCTGACCCGCCACTTCCATTGACCCTCGAAAACTGGCCCTCCGCAAATGGAGGCGGGCAAAACTTTCGGAAAGTCCTTTACCCGAATGTGAAGGCGTAGGCCTCGATGCCGGGAGAGAATTCCAGGATCATCACGTCGTCGGTGGGGCCGTCTTCATACAGGTCGTAGAGGTCGGAGACGCCGTCGACCACCACCACTTCCTCGTAGTCCTCGTCGTCGAGCAGGGTGACCCGCACCTCGCCCTCGCCCGCCATGACCAGGTGCACGTCGGCGGCGTAGAAGTTCAGCATGATCCGCGCATCGGCTCCCGAGAGGGCGTGCTCCTCGGTGACCGTCCATTCGCCCAAGTAGGCGAAGTGGTCGGGCTGCGGGAAAGCGTCATGACCGAACACGGCGGGCTCGTCCTCGCGCACCTGGCCGGAGTTGTCGGCGAACTCGAGCCGGCCGTATCCGAGGTAGGTCTCGTGGGTGCGGCCCTGCGTGTGCCGGCCCTGGTCAGCGTCGACGGCGGGCATGGGCGCCGTCTCCAGCAGCTGCTGGATGAGCTGCTCTGTCTCCGCGTAGCGACCCTCCCCGTAGTGGACCTGACGCACCACGCCCTCTTGGTCGATGAGGTAATGCGCGGGCCAGTACCGCTGATCCCACTCCCGCCACGTCTCGAAGTCGTTGTCGATCGCGATCGGGTAGTCGATGTCGTAGCGCTCCGCCGCATCGGCGACGTTGCCGACTTTCCTTTCGAAGGCGAACTCGGGGGAGTGCACGCCGATGATGGTCAGCCCGTCGTCGCGGTACCGCTCGTCCCAGCCGGTGAGAAAGGGGAAGGTGCGCTGGCAGTTGATGCACGAGTAGGTCCAGAAGTCGATGAGCACCACGCCCCCGTCGCTCGTGAGCTCCTCGATGTCGAGAGCCTGGCCGTCCTCGGTGTTGACCCACTCCTGGATGCCCACCAGCTCGCGCGCGGGGCCGCAGTTCTGCAGCTCGTCGGCGGGGCCCTCCTCGCACTCGTCGAACGTCAGCGCGTCGCCCACGGCGGGTTGCGCCTCCTCGCGACCGGTCAACACATCGAGCTCGTCGCGCACGGCGCCGCTGTCCTCGATGGCCTCCTGTGCGCTCGCGAGCACGCCGGGCACCCAGCGCTGCAGCGGCTCGGCCACGTTGGTGGCGACCACGAGCGCGGTCGCGAGCAGGACAACGCCGGAACTGATGCGGATCGCCTTGAGGCGCTCGCGGACGGCACGGATGCGCCCGCCCATCGCCTGGCCCGCGAGCCCGAAGGCGAGCAGCGGCACCGCGATGCCCACCGAGAAGCTGAGCGTCAGCGCCACGAGCCCCCAGCTGAAGCCGTTGGTCGCCGCGAGCACCGTGATCGACGCCAGGATGGGCCCGGCGCACGGCACGAACACCAGCCCCAGCGCGAGGCCCATGACGAATCCGTTGCCGTCGCGCGTGAGCTGCGGAGGGCCGATGCGCTCGAAGGGTCGCTGCAGCAGCTCGCCGAGCGGGGGTATCGCAAGGCCCAGCCCCACGAGCGCGAGCACCACGATGCCCGCCCACCGGAGCACGTCCTGCGGCAGCCCCAGCGAGGCCAGCAGCAGGCCGCCCAGCAGCGTGAAGAACGCGAAGCTCGTGACGAGTCCCGCGATCACCACCACGGGCCGGCGCCTGGACGCGGCGCCGTCCTGGATCGAGCTGGTGAGGATCGCGGGCAGCACCGGCAGCACGCACGGGCTGACGGCGGTGATGATGCCGGACACGAGGCCGACGACGGTGAGCAGAAGCACGCTGGGTGTTCGGAGGCCGGGCGCCCGAAGTTGGGTCGGAGGGGTCAGCCGCGCTCGACGCCGGAGCGCAGCGCGCGGTCGGCCATGCGGTAGCCGTCCCTCGCCATCGCACGCCACATCTCCACCGCGACCTGGGGCTGATCGGCGGTGATGCGGTCGATCGACTCGGCGGAGAGCCGCAGGAGCGTCAGGTCGCCGTCGGCATGGATGGACGTCTCCTGCACGTCGTCGGCGCCGAGCGCGAGCTCCCCGAAGGAGGTGCCGGGGTTCATCGCCACCGCGTGCGTACGGTCGCCGTTGGGACCCTCGACGGTCGCGACGGCCGTGCCGCTGACGACGACGTGGACGCCCGCGAACGGTGCCCCGGCCTCGAGGACGAGCTCGTCGTCGGTGAAGGTCAGGTGCTCCATCGCGTCGTCGATCACCCTGCGCGCGTCAGGGGACAGGCCCCGCAGCAGCGGGTGATCGTCGACGTGAGCGCGCTCGTCGGCGGGGCCGTCGCCGTGGCGGCGCAGCAGCTCGTCCTCGCACCACCGCACGGCGGAGTCGCGGTCCTCGAAGAAGGGGCTCGCGTGCTCGGTGCCGGCGTCCGGGTCGTGCAGGACGCCGTGCGGGTCCACGACGGCGGCCTCGGAGCCGGCCTCGCGAAGCATGGAGCGCAGGCCGCGCAGCGCGACCCGGGCCACGTCGGCGACGTCGTCGACCCGGCGCACGTCGACGACGGCGAGCTCGGGCGCGTCCTCCACGACCGCCCTGACCACGTGCTCGGCCCCGGCGAAGAGCAGGTCGCCGTGCAGCTCATAGACGACGGAGCGCCCGGCGTGCTCGTCCAGCACCGCCTGATCCGCATCCGGGCGGCGCCGGCGCGACGCGACCTGGGAGAGCGGGTACCGATTGCGCACCGCAGTGTTCGACGAGCGCCCCACGTGCATGAGGTGCATCTCCATGTCGCGCGACATCCGCTCGCACAGCTCGACGCCGCGCGCGCTGTTGCCGTGCGAGTCGAGCCGCGGCGAGAACACCGCGAGTCCGACCTGGCCCGGCAGCACAGCGATGATCCCGCCGCTGACGCCGCTCTTCGCCGGCATGCCGACCGCGGAGATCCAGTCGCCGGCGGAGTCGTACATGCCGCACGTCGCCATCACGCTGAGCACGCGCTCCACACTGGTGGTCTCGAGCACGCGGGTGCCGGTGACGGGCTGCACGCCGCCGTTCGCCAGCGTCGCGGCCATCAGCGCCAGGTCGCGAGTGTCGACGCTGATGGCGCACTGGCGCACGTACTGCGCGAGCGACTCCTCGGGGTCTCCCTCGAGGATCTGGAACTCGCGGAGCATGTGCGCGATGGCGCGGTTCCGGTGCGCCGTCGCCAGCTCCGAGGAGTAGACGTCCTCGTCGACCTCGAGGTCGCGCCCGGCGAACGAGCCGTACCACTCGAGCACGCGCTCGAACCGAGGCTCGCCGCTGTCGCCGGCCACGAGCGACGCCGCGGTGATGGCGCCCGCGTTGATCATCGCGTTGCGCGGTCGTCCGGTGTCGGAGGCGAGGCTGATCTCGTTAAACGCGTCCCCCGACGGCTCCACGTCGACCTTGGCGTCCACTGCCTCCGTGCCCTGATCCGACAGCGCCAGGGCGTAGGTGAACGGCTTCGAGATGGATTGGATGCTGTAGCGGGCGTCGGCGTCGCCCACGGTGTACACGTGGCCGTCGACGGTCGCGAGGGCGAGAGCGAACCGGTCGGGGTCGGCGTCCGCCAGCTCGGGGATGTAGGACGCCACCTCGCCGTCGGTGCTGCGGCACTGGTCGACGATGGACTCCAGGTACTCCTGCACGGGGCTCCGCATGTATCGAGACTAATGCGACCCGCTCTCACCCCCGATACCCAGCAGCGCCGATCCACGAGACTGTGAGAGCCGCATGTTGGCGCTGCTGGGTATCGACGGGGGAGGACGTGGGGGCGAGCGGGGGTGACGTAGCGTTGAGCGCATGAGTGCACTCAAGGACGGACGGTGGGGCCTGGTGGCCGTGCAGGGGCTGCTGTTCGCGGCCGTCGCGGTGACCGCGCTGATGCCGGCGCTGACGCCCGCATGGGCGCCCCTGCTGTGGCAGTCGCTGTGGACGGGCCTCGCGCTGGTGGTGGTCGGCTCGATCGGCGTCATCTGGTCCGCGAAGGACCTGGGTGAGTCGCTCACTCCGTCTCCCGTGCCCAACCGCGCGGGACTCGTCGCACGCGGCCCGTACCACTACGCGCGCCACCCCATGTATACGGCCCTGGTGGTGATCTGCCTGGGCGTCGCCGTCGGCTCGGGAGCGACGCTGACGTACCTCTCGGTGCTGCTGCTGGCGCTCTTCTTCGAGTACAAGACGCGGGTCGAGGAGCGCTACCTCCTCGCCGCGTACGACGGATACGCCGAGTACGCCCAGCGCACCGGCAAGTTCATCCCTGGTGTGGGCCAGCTCGTGGCGTCGCTGTAGGGGACGCTCCCCGCGGTCGTCCCATGTCGCGGTCGTCCCATGTCGCGGTTGTCCCATGACGCCCGACTTACCCCTATACGCCCGGCCGCGACGGCGCTACCCTGGGCCTCAGGCAGCATCCTTGCGGATATGCCTGCGAGGTCGCCACTGATGCGCCACGTCTTCGGGGGGGAGAAACGGCGCGACGACGGGGGAGACCGCGCTGTGCCGGGTCGATGGCGCCTGGACGTCGTCAGGGCCGGGGTGGGGTCTCACGCACCGGGAGCCCGCCCCGGTTCCTGCGCCCAGACGCACCGGGAGCCCGCCCGTGTCACGCGCCGTCCCATGGCCTAGCCTCGACCTTATGGAGCAGCTGCACGCCGTCGTCACCGGAGCGTCATCGGGAATCGGTCACGAGACCGTCCGCGTCCTCACGCGCGACCACGGCATGAAAGTCACGGCCGTCGCCCGCAGGCGCGACCGGCTGGACGCCCTTGCGGAACTGACCGGTTGCGACGTCGTGCAGGCGGACGTCACCTCTCAAGAGGACGTGGACTCTCTCGCTCGCGACATCCGGGGGCCGGTGCACGTGCTGGTGAACAACGCGGGTGGCGCGATCGGCTGGGACACAGTCGCGGCATCGAGCCTCGACGCCTGGAGCCAGCAGTACGAGCTGAACGTCGTCGGCACGGTGCGCGTCACGCAGGCGCTGCTCCCGGCGCTCACGGACTCTGGTCGCGGCGACGTGGTGGTGGTCACCTCCACCGCCGGCCACGAGCCGTACGAGAACGGTGCTGGGTACGTCGCCAGCAAGCACGCCGAAGCCGCCATGGCCCGCACGCTGCGACTCGAGCTCGCCGGCACGGGGGTGCGGGTGATCGAGATCGCGCCCGGCATGGTCCGCACCGAGGAGTTCTCGGTCAACAGGTTCGCCGGCGACGAGGAATCCGCGGCTGCGGTGTATGAGGGCATCGAGCCGCTGACCGCTCACGACATCGCGGAAGCCATCGCGTGGACCGTCACGCGTCCTCATCACGTCAACGTCGATCAACTCGTGATCCGGCCTCGGGAGCAGGCGGGCGCGTCCAAGACCGTACGCACCGCACCACGCTGAGTCGGGGTCGACGCCACACCGCGCGGCATCCCTACAATGACGGACATGGCGACTGAGAGGGCAAGGCTGCTCCTGCACCCCGTGCGGATGAGGATCGTCATCGCGCTGTCGGCGCAGGAGCTCACCACGAGGCACATGCAGGAGCTCATGCCCGATGTCCCGCAGGCGTCGCTGTACCGCGCGATCTCGCAGCTTGCCGCCGCCGACATCATCAAGGTCGTGAGCGAAGAGCGTCGCGGCGGAGCGATGGAGCGCACGTACCGGATCGCGCCGGAGGACCAGGCGCGGCTGACCACGGAGGATCTCGCCTCGTCGAGCGCCGAGGAGGCGCTCGGAGTCGTGCAGGCGCTCGCCGACGTGATGGTCATGTCCACCAGCCGCTATCTCGCGGAGGCGGGCGACGACTGGTCGCAGTCGTCCCTCACCGTCCGGCATGCGCCGCTGTGGCTGACGCCGGACGAACGCGATCAGCTCACCGAGGACATCGTCGGGCTGGTCGCCGACTACCAGGCAAAGACACGCAGGCCCGAGTCCCGCCTGCACACCTTGCAGATCGCCGCCGTGCCCGAGGTGGGGCCACCTGACGTGTGTCCCAACGCGGGCGCCAGCGACGAGGATTAGCGACTGATCCGTCGCCTCACCCTGCGGGCTCGATCTCCATACGGACGATGCGGTCGTCGCCATCGCGCGGCTCGCCCCGGCCATCGGTGTTGTTGGTGAGGACATAGAGCGCCCCATCGGGACCGACCTCGACCGCGCGGATCCGACCGAGGTCATCGACCAGCACCTGTGGCTCTCCGATCCCGTCCGCAGTGAACGGGACGCGGAAGACGGCCTGCCCGCGCAGCGCCGCGACGTACGCGCCCTCCTCGGTGACCGCGATCCCGCTCGGTGAGGACGCCGCGGTGGGTCTCCATTCGGCAGCCGGGTACGTGAGTCCGTCCACGGTGTCGCCGAGCTCGGTGCCCTCGGGGGCGCCGATGAGCCCCTCGACCAGCGGCCAGCCGTAGTTGGCTCCCGGCTCGATCACGTTCAACTCGTCGGCGTTCGCCTGCCCGAACTCGGAGGCCAGCATGGTCCCGTCCGGAGTCCACCCGAGGCCCTGCACGTTGCGGTGGCCGTAACTCCACACCAGGTCGTCGAACGGGTTGCCGGGAGCGGCGGCGCCGTCCTCCGCGCCGTCCGGGCCGTCGGCGACGACGCGCAGGATCGTGCCGTGCAGGGTGTCCCTGTCCTGGGCGAGCTCGGGCTGCGCGGCGTCGCCGGTGGCGATGTACAGGTGGTCGTCGGGGCCGAAAGCGATGCGGCCGCCGTCGTGATTCGCGGCCTTGGGGATCCCCGCGACGATGTCGACCGGCGCGCTCAGGGAGTCTCCGTCGAGGTCCATGCGCACCACGGCGTTGCCGTCGGATCGCGTCAGATACGCGTACAGCACGCTCGGGTCGGTCGGCAGCAGCGCGAGACCCAGCAGGCCCGCTTCGCCAGTGGCGTCGGTCTGCTCGAGGGCCCGCGCGCCCGGGCCGGTGAGCGGCGTCGTGGTGCCGCCCGCGCCCACGCGGACGATCCGCCCCGCGTCGCGTTCGGTGACCAGCATGGAACCGTCGGGCTCGAAGGCGATCGCCCACGGGGCGGACAGGCCGGTTGCCACGTCCTCGCTCGCCACCACGGCCATCTCGCCGATCTCGGCCTCGACAGTCGGCGCCTCGACCGACGGGGCGGGCGACGCGCTGCCCGCCGTCACGCCCGGGATCTCGTCCGGGCCCGTCGGCGACGCGGTCGGGTCGGGATCGGAGGAGCACGCGACCAGCGTCATCGCCGCGGCGGCGGCGAGGACGAGCGCGCGGGTGCGCGCGGTGCGGACGGCAGCAACTGAACGCATAGCGCCACCCTATGCGCGCGCATCGGCGCTTGCACAGGCGAGTCAGGAGCCGGGCGTTCCTCCGTCGCGCGGTTTGGCGCGGGTGCCGGGCGGGCGGGCGGCACCGGCCTTGCCTGCCGCGCCCTTGATGACCTTCTTGACCGCCTCGCCCCCCTTGGCCGCGGGATTCTTGCGGGTGCCGTCGGCCTTGCGGGACTTGGGGCTCGTGCCCGCCTTGGCCCCGGGCTTGGTGCGGGACTTGCGCGGCTTGCGGGTGGCGAGGTCGGCGTACGCGCGCGGCTTCTGGGTGTTGAGCTGGGTGCGCCACCACCACTCGCGTCGCCGCTCGTTCAGGGCTGCCTGCGCGGCGAGTGCGGCGCGCACCTGGCGGGGAACGCTCAGCCGCTGCAGGGTGCGGCGGTCGACCGTCGCGATCACGCCGGCGGCGACCAGGGTCAGCCCGAGCGACACGAACGGCAGCCACTGCGCGCCCCAGGTCGCGACGATGAGCCCGCCCAGCGCCGGGCCCAGCGCCGCGCCGACGTTGAACACCACGGTGTAGGCGCCCGCGCCCATCTCGCTGCGCCACGGCGTGTGCCGCATGGCCCAGTTGAGGAGCGCCGCGACGATCACGGCCCACGATGCGGCCTGCACCACCTGGAAGGCCACGGCCGACCACGTCTGGCCGATCGCCAGCAGCCCGAAGGCGACGAGGAGGCCGGCGATGCCGAGAGCGACGGTGTGCACCGGCCGGCGCGACAGATGACCGGAGATCCCGAGCGTCGCGGCCACCGCAACCGCGCCGCCGAGCGCGAACAGCAGCGGGAGGGACGAGACCGGCATGCGTCCCACCTCGGTCAGCAGGGGCACCACATAGGTCCAGGTGAGAGACATCGCGGTGGTGGCCACGAGCGTCACGCCGAGGACGCGCGCGAATGCCGGCTTCGAGGGCAGGTCTCCGACCGTGTGCTGCTGGGGTGACGCGGATCGGGAGGAAGGCAGGACCAGGGCGAGAGCGACGGCCAGGGCCAGCCCCACGGCCGCCAGTCCCCAGTACGGCGACCGCCAGGAGACGGAGGTGCCGAGCGCGGTGACGAGCGGGGTGCCGAGCACGCCGGCGGCGGCGGAGCCCAGCATGATGGTGGTCACCGTCCGCGCGCGCAGGTGAGGCGCGAACAGGCTGGCCGCGGCGGGGGCGACCACCGCCCAGAACAGCGCGTGCGCGGTCGCCGAGATGACGCGGCCGGTCGCGAACATCGCCAGCCCGCCCGAGGTCGCGACCACGATCACCCCGGCCGTCCACACCCCGAAGGTTGCACTCAGGGCGACCCTCCGGCTCACACGCCTGGTCACGATGGTGAGCGGCAGCGTGGCCACCACCACCGTGAGGGCGAACGCCGTGGCGAGCAGCCCGATCGAGGAGACAGCGACGTCCAGTCCGGCGGCGATGGTGGTGCTCATCGCGACCACCGAGGCCTCGTTGGCGCCGACGGCGAACGCCCCGACCGCGAGCGTGATCAGCCCCAGTCGAGCGCGGCGGGGGGTGAGAGCAAGCGCCTCCTCGGACCGGTACCCAGGGTCCGGCTCGTCGAGGACCATCGAGGCGGTGGTGCCGCCCGCGATGGGGATCGACAGCGTGGCCGGCTCATACTCGTAATCGGCCGGGTCGAACCCCGGCAGGGACCCGACGGGCAGCTCCTGGGTGGTGGCGAGGGGCTCTGTGGTGTCGTCGTCGCTCAGGGGGAGCTCGAGCGTGCTGGTGGGATCGGACAACGTGCGCGGCTTTCTGGGGTCGACGACGAAAAGTTGTGGCTGGTATGAGGCGATTTTTGCGAGACGACCAGCGGAGATCTCGCGGTCCGACGACCCCTCGATGAGGCAACGGCCGCGGACCCCATCATGTTCCCACGATTCGGCGGCTCGTCGCGCTCTGTGGGGCGAGCCGGCGCCGCGATTTCAGGCGCGCTCCGGAGCCTCTTCTGCACCCACCGGTTCGCCGAGATCGGCGAGCTGCACCGGTCGTGAGCACCACCATCGGTGGGAGAACCGGGCGACGAAGGCTCCTGCCGTCACCGCGAGGAAGCCGATGACCGCGACGCGCAGGTCCTGGGTGACGGTGACTCCGCTCATCGCCGCCTCCCCGCAATCGGACGGGCGATCTTCTGTGGCTGCGGGACGTGCCGCGACACGTCCTCGCAGCCCGGCTCGTACTCGCCGGCACGGCCCGCGCCCGCCTCTCCCGCCACCGCAGCGTCCTGGGAGGTCCTCAGTGCTCGAAATTGGCGAAAATGGGCACTGAGCGCCTGCTGGGGTGCGTGGCGGACTGGCCGGCCCGCGCATCGGCCGTGTGCCTGGCCGTGACGCCTATACTGGTCGCACCAGCGACGACCCGGCCATCACCGGTGAGCTTGCGGAGGAACGGGCCCAAGCGCCCCAGTAGAACCGCACGGGCAGCCCGTCACAGCGAGTCCCCTCGGGGACATGAGCGGTCACGCGCCGCCCGCGCCAGCGGGGGAGCGGGGCAAGCGAGGTGGTACCGCGCGAGCGGGCAAGCGGCCGATGCGGTCGCCGGCCTGGGAGCGTCCTCGTGACAGCAGTCGTCAGTCCAGGACCACCGAAGGAACCGCATGTACCCCCAGCACAGGCCCGCCTCCGAGGTGCCCGCCTCCCCGAGCTTTCCCTCCATCGAAGAGGACGTGCTCGCGTACTGGAAGGCCGACGGCACGTTCCAGGCGTCGATCGACAACCGGTCAGACGCCGAGGAGTTCGTGTTCTACGACGGACCGCCGTTCGCCAACGGCCTGCCGCACTACGGGCACCTGCTGACCGGCTATGCGAAGGACGTGGTGCCGCGCTTCGAGACCATGCGTGGCAAGAAGGTGGACCGCCGGTTCGGCTGGGACACGCACGGGCTCCCGGCCGAGCTCGAGGCCGAGCGCGTGCTGGGGATCACCGACAAGGCCCAGATCGACGAGATGGGCATCGCGGCCTTCAACAAGGTGTGCCGCGAATCGGTGCTCAAGTACACCGATGAGTGGCAGGAGTACGTCACGCGCCAGGCGCGCTGGGTGGACTTCGAGAACGACTACAAGACGCTCGACGTCACCTACATGGAGTCCGTGCTGTGGGCCTTCAAGTCGCTGCACGACAAGGGCCTCGCGTACGAGGGCTACCGCGTGCTGCCGTACTGCTGGCGCGACGAGACGCCGCTGAGCAACCACGAGCTGCGCATGGACGACGACGTCTATCAGATGCGCCAGGACCCCGCGCTGACGGTGCTGCTGCCGCTGGACCCGGCTGCCGTCGCGGCCACCGCCCTCGGTGACGACGTGAAGGCGTCCCTCACGGGCGCATCGGCCGTCATCTGGACCACGACCCCGTGGACGCTGCCGTCCAACCTGGCGGTCGCGGTGGGGCCCGAGGTCGAGTACTCGGTGGTGTCGCCGGTCGAGGGTGACTTCGCGGGGCGGAAGGTGATCCTCGCATCGGCCCGCGTGGGCGCGTATGCGCGCGAGCTGGGCGAGGATGCGACCGTCGTCGCGACCGTGACCGGCGCGGAGTTGGCAGGCCTGACCTACCAGCCTCCGTTCGACTACTTCGCGGGCCGCGACCACGCGCACCAGATCCTGGTCGCGGACTTCGTGACGGTTGAGGACGGCACCGGGCTGGTGCACCTCGCCCCGGCCTTCGGTGAGGACGATGCCGCGGTGTGCGGCGAGGTCGGCATCGAGACCGTCATCCCGGTCGACTCGAAGGGGCGCTTCACAAGTGAGGTTCCTGACTATGTCGGACAGCAGGTGTTCGACGCCAACGCGCCGATCATCCGCGACCTCAAGGATGCCGGGATCGTCCTGCGCCACGAGACGTACGACCACTCGTATCCGCACTGCTGGCGGTGCCGCAACCCGCTGATCTACCGGGCGATCTCCTCGTGGTTCGTGCGCGTGAGCGAGTTCCGCGACCGCATGGTCGAGCTCAACGAGGACATCCGCTGGGTCCCGGACCACATCAAGGAGGGACAGTTCGGCAAGTGGCTCGAGGGCGCCCGCGACTGGTCGATCTCCCGCAACCGCTACTTCGGCACGCCCATCCCCGTGTGGGTGAGCGACGACCCCGCGTACCCGCGCACCGATGTGTACGGCTCACTCGAGGAGATCGAGCGCGACTTCGGCCGACTGCCGGTGAACGAGGACGGCGAGCCCGACCTGCACCGGCCGTTCATCGACGACCTCACGCGCCCCAACCCAGACGACCCCTCGGGCAAGTCCACGATGCGGCGCATCCCCGACGTGTTCGACGTGTGGTTCGACTCGGGGTCGATGCCCTTCGCGCAGGTCCACTACCCGTTCGACAACCGCGAGTGGTTCGACGGACACCACCCCGCGGACTTCATCGTCGAGTACATCGGCCAGACGCGCGGCTGGTTCTACGTGATGCACGTGCTCGCGACCGCGCTGTTCGACCGGCCCGCGTTCACCACGTGCATCTCGCACGGCATCGTGCTGGGTTCCGACGGGCGCAAGATGAGCAAGAGCCTGCGCAACTACCCAGACGTCAACGACGTGTTCCACCGCGACGGCTCCGACGCGATGCGGTGGTTCCTGATGGCGTCGCCGATCCTGCGTGGCGGCAACCTGGTGGTGACCGAGGAGGGCATCCGCGAGGGCGTGCGCGAGGTGATGCTGCCGCTGTGGAGCTCGTACTACTTCTTCACCCTGTACGCGGGCGCGGCGAACGGCGGCTCGGGCCACCGCGCGTCGCTCGTGGCCGACGGTGACGTCGCGTCGCTGCCGGTGATGGACCGCTACGTGCTCGCGAAGACCGCCGAGCTCGTCGACACCATGACCGCGCAACTGGACGCGTACGACGTGCCGGGCGCATCGGCGTCCCTCACTGCCTCGATGGACCTGCTCACCAACTGGTACGTGCGTACCCAGCGCGACCGGTTCTGGGACGAGGACGCCCAGGCGTTCGACACTCTCTACACGGTGCTGGTGACCATCACGGAGGCGGCGGCGCCGCTGCTGCCGCTGCTCACCGAGGAGATCTGGCGCGGGCTCACCGGCGGTCGATCGGTGCACCTCGCCGACTACCCGACGGCGCCGGATGCTTGGCGTGACGCGTCGCTCGGCGACGTGATGGATCAGGTGCGCGAGGTCGTCTCGACTGCGCACGCGCTGCGCAAGAAGGAGCAGATCCGCGTCCGCCAGCCGCTCGCCGCGCTGCACGTCGCGGTCTCGGATGTGGAGGCATTTGAGCCGTACGCGGATCTGGTGGCCGCGGAGCTCAACGTCAAGGCCGTGCACGTCCAGGGGGTGGAGGCGTTCACCGCCGCGCACCCGGTCGAGCAGACGCTGACGGTCAATGCCCGAGCGGCCGGCCCGCGCATCGGCAAGGAGGTCCAGGCTGCGATCAAGGGCTCGAAGACGGGCGACTGGTCGCTGTCCTCGTCCGGCGAGGTCGTGTCCGGGGGCGTCGCGCTGGTCGAGGGTGAGTACGAGCTCGCGACGGTGATCGGTGGGGGCTCAGGCTCCGACGCGGACCCGGACTCGGATGAGGCCGCCGCGGTGCTGCCGACCGGCGGTTTCGTGCTGCTCGAGACGACGCTCACGCCCGATCTCGAGGCCGAGGGCTACGCGCGCGACGTGGTGCGTGCCGTGCAGGACCGGCGCAAGGCCGAGGGACTGAATGTCTCTGACCGGATCCAGTTGACGCTGCGCGTGCCGACGGACCGGCTGGGTGCTGTCAAGGCCTGGAGGGCCCTGATCGCACGCGAGACCCTGGCGCAGGACCCGGCGTCGGGCAAGGACCGGATCGAGGTCATCGCGGGCACCGAGCTGGACGTGGCGGTGGCTCGCCTCTAGCCCCAGATACCCAGTACGTCCAATCTCACGCTCGTTGGGGACTCTGGATACCCAGTAGGTCCAACCGGCGTGCGATCGCGCGTCGGACGACCTGTCGGCATCGCTCGGGCGATCGCGTCATCTGTCCGTATGAGAAGCGCAGAGTGAGGATGCCGTGAGTGCTGAGGAGGGCGTCTCGCGCGATGTCCCGTTCGCGGCGTCGGGGATCGGAGTGGGTGCCGCCATCGAGTTCGATGGCGGTCCGGGTGACGGGGTCGAACATGTCTAGCCGAAACGCACGACCCTCGAGTTTCACCCGGTGCTGGCGTACAAACTGCGCGAACTCAGCGGTATTGAACACCTCGCGTAGCCCAATCGTCTCGAGGTGGCTCTCCGACCCGGCTGCAATCGATTGAAGTAGAAGTTTCAGATATCTGCGGCCCTTCAGCCGTGGCATCGCGTCCATCGCGGCGACGAGGTCGGGAAGCGACGCCACCTGGTGGCGCGCGGCCGCGTATACGCAGTCCGCGCCTCGGTCTGGACCCCACTCGCTGTACGTCGTGACCGCGGCGAAGGGAGCATCGGCGATGTGCGCGTTCGCCCCATGTGCGAGATGGCGCTGCGATGCGGGGATCGGCACGCCGGTCCGCACGAGCGTGAGCCATTCGCAGTCGGGCGCATTGGTACCCCGTGGCGCGGTGAGGCGCACAGTCGTCGGTGGTTCAACGAGAAGGCCCCAGACATAGGCCGAAGCGGCACCGACGATGACACCGCGCCCGGCGCTCCAGACCTCGGCGGCGTGGATGCGAGTAACCAGAGACTCCGCATGCTCCGCACCCGCGAAGACCTCGGGAAGAACCCGCCTCACGTCGCCGGAGCGTACTGCTGCGCGCAGGGCCGGCTCGGACCAGTGGTCGACCAACGCCGCTCGGCTGGCGGCGAGCGGTGATCGATGCATGGACTCGGCGAGGGCTCGGGCTTCAGGGCTGTACA
The DNA here is from genome assembly GCF_048814985.1 of Demequina pilifera. Lineage (NCBI taxonomy): Bacteria > Bacillati > Actinomycetota > Actinomycetes > Micrococcales > Demequinaceae > Demequina > Demequina pilifera. The sequence goes on along the minus strand of NZ_JBMDTW010000002.1, from coordinate 116,100 downwards.
TGCGCACCATGAATACGCGCGCGCTACGGATGCTTCGTATGTGGGTGCGGCGGAGCGTGAGTGACTGGGGTCCACGTCACGTTGGGGACGGTCGCAGACTCTTGCGCAACGTTGGCCGTGCTGGGTATCAGGAACGTCGTGAGCGCGCCAGATTGGCCGTGCTGGGTATCGGAGGGGGAGACGGGGGGATCCCTGATCAGGATGGTCCGCGTGACGGACGGACAGCGAGCGGCCGACATGGGACACTTGCCGCATGTCAGACCCCAGCGACCTCACGCTCGGCGGCCTCACCCCGGATGAGGCAGAGCGCGAGATCTACAGCCACATTCTCACCCGCAACCCCGAGCACGACTTCGAGCCGACGCTCGAGCGCGTGCGTGAGGCGTGCGACCTGCTCGGCAACCCGCAGTCCGCCTTCAAGGTGGTGCACATCACCGGCACGAACGGCAAGACCAGCACCGCTCGCATGGTCGAGTCGCTGGTGCGCGAGCACGGGCTTCGCACCGGGCTGTTCACGTCGCCGCACCTCAGCACGGTCCGCGAGCGAATCCAGGTCGACGGCGAGCCCATCACCCAGGACGAATTCATCCGCCTGTGGCAGGACGTCGCGCCCATCATCCACCTGGTCGACGCGCGCTCGATCGAGCGCGGGGGACCGCGGCTCAGCTTCTTCGAGGTGCTCGTGGTGCTCGCGTACGCGGCGTTCGCCGACACTCCCGTCGACGTGGCGGTCATCGAGGTCGGCATGGGCGGGGTGTGGGACGCCACCAACGTCGCGGACGGCCAGGTCGCCGTGGTCGCACCGGTGAGCATGGATCACGCCCAGTGGCTCGGCGAGGATCTCGCCGGCATCGCGGGGGAGAAGGCCGGCATCATCAAGGACGGCGCCACCGCGGTCATCGCCGAGCAGACCGATGCGGTCACACCAGTCCTGCTTCAGGCCATCGCCGAGCGCGGCGCGACCGGGCTATGGGAGGGCGACGCGATCGAGGTCGTGGAGCGCCAGCCCGGCGTGGGCGGTCAGCTCGTCACGCTGCGCACCCCCGCAGCGACCTACGCCGACCTGTTCGTGCCGCTGTACGGCGAGCACCAGGCGCACAACGCACTGCTCGCGCTCGCGGCCACCGAGGCCCTGCTGGCCGACGGCGGCGATCCCGTGTCCCTGAACGGCGAGACCGTCGAGGCGGGGTTCGGCGCGGTCGCGTCGCCCGGGCGCCTCGAGGCGGTGCGCACCTCTCCGATGGTGCTGGTCGACGTGGCGCACAACCCCGCGGGCATCGACGCTCTGGTGAGCGCCGTCGAGGAGTCGTTCGCCTTCGAGTCGATCGTGGGCGTGGTGGGTGTGCTCGACGACAAGGACGCGGAGGGCATCCTCGGCGGCCTCGAGCAGCTGCTGGATCACGTGGTGATCACGGCCTCGAGCTCGCCCCGAGCGATCCCCGCCGACGAACTCGCCGAGGTGGCCCGCGGCATCTTCGGCGACGACCGCGTGCAGGTCGCGCACGATCTTCCCGACGCCATCGACCGCGCAGTCCAGACGGCCGAACGCGTGCACGACATGGGCGCCGGGGTGCTCGTGACCGGGTCCGTCACCGTGGTCTCGGAGGCGCGCGTGCTCATGGGCGCCGACCGTCGCAAGGGGGCGGGCCAGGCCCGATGACCCCCGAGGAGACGCCGCGCGACGCGGCACGCGAGCGCGCGCAGGACGACGCCGCGCAGGACGACGCCACGCAGGACGACGCTCAGGAGCGCACGCCCGCTTCCGCGTCAGACACGGCCCCGGCACAGCCCGATGCGGCGCAGCCGCGCCCGCAGCGGCCCGCGACGTTGGTGTTCACCCAGTCGGTGCTCGCGCTGCAGGCGTTCGTGGCGCTGTTCGCGACGCTGGTCGCGTGGAGCTTCGCGCACAACGGCCTGCTTGACGTCCCGGCGGGGTGGGTCGCGGGCGTCGGCATCGCGCTGATGGTGTTGCTCTTCTACGCCGCAGGCAAGCAGAAGAAGCGCTGGGGCCGCATCCTCGGCTGGGTGCTGCAGGCGCCGATGCTCGTCGCCGGAGTGCTGGTGCCTGCGATCGCGGCCCTCGGGCTCGTCTTCCTGGTGATCTGGGTCATGGCGCTGCGCCTGGGCTCGCGGATCGACCGGGAGCGCAAGGAGCGGGACGAGGCGGCCGCCGCCGCGACCGACCGCGACGGCGCACCGGACGCCAGCGACGGCGCATCATCCAGCCCCGCACCGGCCGACGGGCCGACCTCCAACGGGCAGGCATCCGCGTGAGGTCCGCATCGTCCCTGCTCCGCCGAGTCCTGACGGCGCTGGTGATGGGGATCGTGGGCCTCACCATGCTGGTGTGGGCGCTGGAGCGCACGTCGCTGGTCAACTTCGCGGCGCTCCACGACGGCGCGGAGGCTCAGATTCCCATGCGCGTGTACGTGACCATGTTCATCGGTCTGGCGATCGTCAACCTGTGTACGTTCTGGGCCGTGAGTCAGTGGTCCGCGTACCTGCGCGCGCACCCCGACGCCCCGCAGCTGCCGGTGTGGTTCCTGCTGGTGCTGATCGTGCTGCCGGGCGGAGCGCTGATCACGTCGGTGGCGACGCACGCCGGCTACATTCGCAGCCTCGACGCCGTCCCGGTCGACCCGAACATGGGCTTCATCGCATTCCAGGTGATGATGGCGGCGCTCGTCATCATTGCGCTGGTGCTGCTCGGTGTTCGCTGGTCCCCTGGGTATAAGCAGCCCCGCAACGCGCAGCCCCGCAACCCGCAGCCCCGCGAGGAGCGGTAGCGCGAGCGCTGGCAGGAAGCCGCGTCCGGTCGTAGTCTCCGAAGATGGGCAGGCTGGTCTACTCGTATCTCGCGTCGCTCGACGGATACATCGCCGATGCGGCGGGCGCCTTCGACTGGGCGGTGCCGGACGATCAGGTGCTGGGATTCATCAATGAGGTCGAGCGTGACGTCTCCACGTATCTGTACGGACGACGCATCTACGAGATGATGACGGTCTGGGAGACCGACCCGGACCTCGCCGCCCATTCGCCCAAGAACGCGGAGTTCGCGGACATCTGGCAGCAGGCGGACAAGGTGGTGTTCTCGCGCACCTTGGACGTGGTCCCGACGCGACGCACCCGGATCGAGCGCGAGTTCGACCTCGCCACGGTCGAGCCCCTCAAACAGTCCATCGACGGCGACATCGCGGTCTCCGGGGCGACCCTCGCGGCCGAGGCGTTCCGACTGGGCCTCATCGACGAGGTCCAGGTGTTCTTCGCGCCCATTGTCGTGGGAGGCGGTCAGCGGATGTTCCCCGACGGCGTGCGTCAGCGGCTCGCGCTGCGGGGCCAGCGCCGGTTCGCGAACGGCATGGCGTGGCTGCGGTACGACGTCCTGAAGTGACGCAGCAGGCGACGTGACGCACGAGGCGACCTACTCGGGAACCTCGACCACAGAGATCACCTCGGTCCCGGCGAGCGCCTCGCGGCCAGGCAGGCCGGCCAACTCCAGCAGGAACGCGTAGCGGACGCTCGCGGCCCCCGCCCGAGTCAGCATGTCGCCCACCGCGCGCGCCGTCCCGCCGGTCGCGAGCACGTCGTCGACCACCAGCACCCGCTTGCCGTCGATGCCGTTCGGGCTGAGCACCAGTTCGGATGCGCCGTACTCGATGGTCGCGTCCGACTCGAGCAGGTCGCCGGGCATCTTGCCCTTCTTGCGCACCATCGCCATGCCCACGCCGAGCGTCTGCGCGACGACGGGCGCGAAGATGAAGCCCCGGGCGTCCACGCCCACCACCAGGTCGACGGAGTCCGGCTCGGGCGTCAGCGCCTCGCAGGCGTCCCGGAACAGCGCCGGGTCCGCGAGGATCGGGCTGATGTCGTAGAAGAGGATTCCCGCCACGGGGAAGTCGGGATGGGTGTCGAAGTCGGAGAGCGTGATCACGCACACATCGTGCCATTGCGCGGGGCCCGCGAAGATCGCACGTGCCATTAGGCTGGCCCGCATGACTGAACGCACCCTGATCCTCGTCAAGCCCGACGGCGTCAAGCGCGGCCTGTCGGGGGAGATCCTGCGCCGCGTCGAGGCCAAGGGCTACGTGCCCGTGGCGATCGAGCTGCGCACCGCGACTCCGGAGCTGCTCGCCGAGCACTACGAAGAGCACGTCGGCAAGCCGTTCTACGAGCCGCTGGTCGAGTTCATGCTGTCCGGGCCCACGCTCGCGATCGTCGCCGAGGGCGAGCGCGTGATCGAGGGCTTCCGCTCTCTCGCGGGTGCCACGGACCCCACCGGCGCCGCCCCCGGCACCATTCGCGGCGACCTGGGCCGCCAGTGGCCCACCAAGGTGCTGCAGAACCTCGTTCACGGCTCGGACTCCGAGGAGTCCTCCGCACGCGAGATCGCCATCTGGTTCCCCTCCCTCTAGCACCACGGCCGATGCGGGCGCGGCCCGCCCGCCTCGGTCGCCTGGGTGCGGGGAGCCTCTAGACTCGCCCACGTGCACCTCAAGACGCTGACGCTCCGCGGCTTCAAGTCGTTCGCGTCCGCGACCACTCTCGATTTCGAGACCGGCGTCACGTGCGTCGTGGGCCCCAACGGCTCGGGCAAGTCCAATGTGGTGGACGCGCTCGCCTGGGTCATGGGCGAGCAGGGCGCGAAGACGCTGCGCGGCGGCAAGATGGACGACGTCATCTTCGCCGGCACCGCGGGCCGCGCCCCGCTGGGCCGCGCCGAGGTCTCCCTCACCATCGACAACTCCGACGGCGCGCTGCCGATCGAGTACACCGAGGTGACGATCACCCGCACGCTGTTCCGCACCGGGGGGTCGGAGTACCAGATCAACGGCTCGCCGTGCCGGCTGCTCGACATCCAGGACCTGCTGAGCGACTCCGGGCTGGGCCGCGAGATGCACGTCATCGTGGGCCAGGGCCAGCTGGACGCCGTCTTGCGCGCGACCCCCGAGGACCGCCGCCACTTCATCGAGGAGGCGGCGGGCATCCTCAAGCACCGCAAGCGCAAGGACAAGGCGCTGCGCAAGCTCGACGCGATGCAGGCGAACCTCACTCGCGTCAACGACCTCACCGCCGAGCTGCGGCGCCAGCTGGGGCCGCTGGGCCGCCAGGCCGAGGTCGCGCGGCAGGCGCAGCGCATCCAGGTGGATGTCCGCGATGCGCGCGCCCGCCTGCTCGCCGACGACATCGCGCAGCTCGAGTCGCGCTTCTCGCAGGAGAAGGCGGACGAGACCGCGCTGCTCGAGCGGCGGGCGGAGGTCGAAAAGGCCCTCGGCGGCGCCCGTGACCGGCTCGCCGACCTGGAGCGCGCATCGGCCGAGGCGACGCCCGCCCTCACCAAGGCGAACGACGTCTACTACCGGCTCAGCGCCATCCGCGAGCGGCTGCGCAACCTGTCCTCGCTGGCCGAGGAGCGGCTGCGGATGCTCGGCAACTCCACTCAGGACGCCCCGCCGACGGACCTGGTCGACCTCGACGAGCAGCTCGAGCGCGCCCGCGCCGCGACGGCGGAGCTGCAGTCAGAGGTGGGAGAAGCCGCGACCGCACTCGAGCAGGCCGAGCAGGACCGGCGTGACGCCGAGCAGGTGGCGGAGGACTCCGAGCGGCACCTGGCGAACCTGCTGCGCTCGGTGGCAGACCGCCGCGAGGGCGTCGCCCGCCTGGCCGGGGACGTCTCCGCGCGCCGGTCGCGAGTCGAATCGGCGGAGGCGGAGATCGGCCGCCTGCGCGAGTCGCTCGCCGACGCGCAACGCCGTGCACACGAGGCGACCACGGAGTTCCAGCACCTCGAGACCCAGGTCGCCTCGGTCGAGCAGGGCGAGGAGGACCTCGACGACGCTCACGAGGCCGCGACCGAGGAGTGGGACGAGGCCAAGGCGGCGCTCACCGAGCTCAAGGACCGCCTCAACACCGCGATGCGCGAGCGCGACACGTGGGCCGCGAAGGTCGAGGCCCTCGACCTGTCGCTCGCGCGCAAGGACGGCGCCGGTGCGCTGCTGGCATCGGGGTCGAGGTCCGTGCGCGGCACGGTCGCGGCCCTCATCGAGGTGGGCGCCGACGCCGAGGACGCGATCGCCGCCGCCCTGGGTGCGCTCGCCGATGCGCTGGCCGTCGACTCGGTCGAGGACGCCGTGGACGCGATCCGGTGGCTGCGCGACGAGGACGCGGGGCGCGCCAGGTTCCTGGTCGCCGATCCGGGCGCCGCGGTGGCGAACCCCGACGTCGCGCTGGCGGACGGTGCGGTGTGGGCATCTGACCTGGTGTCCGGGCCTGCGGGAATCGTGGACACGGTGCGCGCGCACCTGTCCGGCGTCGCCGTCGTCGACGACCTGACCGCGGCCCGTGCCGTCGTGACCAAGCATCGCGAGGTCGTGGCGGTGACGCGGCGCGGCGACGTGCTGGGTGCCAAGAGCGCATCGGGCGGCGCGGGAGACGCCCCCAGCGTGCTTCACATGCAGGCCGCGCTCGACGAGGCCAAGCAGGGCCGCGACGCCGCGGTGACCGTGGTGGAGTCCACGACGTTCGAGATCCGCGGGGCGGAGGAGCGGGAGTCCGAGGCGCGCACGCGGCACGAGATCACCCTCGAACGCCTCAACGACTCCGACGCGCGCATGGCCGCGGTCGCGGAGCAGCTGGGCCACCTGAACGCCTCCGCGAGGGCGGCGCGCGCGGACGGCGAGAGGCTGGAGACCCAGATCGAGGCCGCGCAGGAGCGCATGGCGGAGCAGTCCCGGGAACTTGCGAGCATGACGGAGCGGCTGGCGGCCGCCCAGGCGGAGCCCGAGCAGACGGAGTCCGACACCGCCGGCGCCCAGGTGCAGCGCGACGAGGACGCCCAGGCGGCCGTGGCGGCGCGCGCCAAGGAGACAGAGGCGCGGCTCGCGCTGCGCACCGCGGAGGAGCGCTCCCGCGCCCTGGCGGCGCGCGCCGAGAGCCTCGAGCGCGCCGCCAACGCGGAGCGGGACGCCCGCGCCCGCGCCGAGGAGGCCGCGCGCAGGCGAGAGCGTCAGGCGCAGGCGGCCCGCGAGGTCATGGCGGGAGCGGCCGATGCGCTCGCGGCGATCGACGTCTCCGTCGCCCAGGCGGACGACGCCCGCGCGGCGGCGGAGGCGGCCCGCGCCGAGCGCACGGCCGACCTCACCGACGTGCGGCGCGAGGTCGAGGGCCTCGCGGACGAGCTGCGCCGGCTCACCGACGAGTCCCACCGCGACGAGGTGGCCCGCGCGCAGGTGAAGGTGCGCCTCGAACAGCTTGAGCAGCGCGCGGTCGACGAGCTCGGGGTGGATCCCTCCAAGCTGGTCGAGGAGTTCGGTCCGCACCTGCCCGTCCCCGTGACGGATGCGGAGCCCGACGAGGACGGCGAGCAGCCCACCGAGCCGTTCGTGCGTGAAAAGCAGGAGAAGCGCCTGCGCACCGCGGAGCGCGCGATGAAGCAGCTCGGTCAGGTCAACCCGCTCGCCCTCGAGGAGTTCTCCGCGCTCGAGGAGCGCCACAAGTTCCTGCAGGATCAGCTGAGCGACATCAAGAAGTCACGGGCGGACCTGATGGAGATCGTGCGGGAGATCGACGAGCGGGTGGAGCGCATCTTCGTCGACGCGTTCGAGGACACGCGGAAGCAGTTCGAGCTGATCTTCCCCCGGCTGTTCCCGGGCGGCGAGGGCAAACTCGTGCTCACGGACCCCAAGAACATGCTCGAGACCGGCATCGAGGTCGAGGCCCGGCCCGCCGGCAAGAAGGTCAAGCGGCTGTCGCTGCTGTCCGGCGGCGAGCGCTCGCTCACCGCGGTCGCGCTGCTGGTCGCGATCTTCAAGGCGAGGCCGAGCCCGTTCTACGTGATGGACGAGGTCGAGGCCGCTCTCGACGACGCGAACCTGGGCCGGCTGCTGGAGATCTTCACCGAGCTGAAGGAGGACTCGCAGCTCATCGTGGTGACCCACCAGAAGCGCACCATGGAGATCGCCGATGCGCTCTACGGCGTCACCATGCGCGGCGACGGCGTGACGACCGTGATCAGCCAGCGGCTCTCCGACGAGGGCGCCGCGTAGGGCGCAGGCCCGGCGTGCCCCTGCGCCACCCGGCTACTGACCGCCTCCGGCGACGACGCGCAGGTCGTAGTCCGCGGCAGACCCGGTGAAGTACGTGGTCACCGCGACGATCCACCGGCCCTCCGGAATGGTCTGGTCCAGGAGCGGGTCGAAGTCCGCGAGCACGTCCGAATACGGGTTGCCGTCTGCCCACGCGAGCCGGTACGGCTGCTCGTCGTAGCCGAGGATCTCGAGCACGAGGTCCTGGTCGGTGAGCGTCGCCGCTTGGATCGTGAGCCGCTGCGCCCGATCGTTGTCGAGGCACACGTAGGTGCCCTCTCCCTCGACGGTGAGGGTGTCCCCGGGGGAGAGCGTGGGCGCCTGATCGCACAGCCCCGGTGTGACGTCGGCGTGCATGCTGGTCGCCTCGCCCCGGCGCGCCAGGTCGCCGTCGTCGTCGTAGTAGAACTCCAGCGGACCCGTGGCGCCGCCGAGCCACGCGCTGGCGGCGACCATGTAGGTCCCGGGCTCGAGTTCGAGGCTGGTCTCCGGGTCGAAGCCGATGGCGTCGTCCGCCGTGCGCAGCAGCGTCGCCGCGCCGCCTGCGTCCGCCGCCCGGTAGATGGCCATCGTGAGGTCGGGGGAGTCCACGTCCGCCGGGTCCGCCGATGCGAGGCCCACCTTCGCGAACACCGTCTCCGCGACCTCGACGCACGCGTAGTGAACGTCGCCGGTGGCGCTCGGGTCGAGCGTCGCATCCGTCGCCTCGCCCTCCGGGGCGATCGTCACCGGCTCGTCGTCGGCGACCACCGGCACCTCCGTCCCGCACGCCTGCGCGGGCGGAACGGACGCCGTCCACCCGTCCCCCGCATCGGCCGTATCGCCTCCCTGGGGCGCGAACGTCGCGGTGTACAGCAGGAACGGCGGCGCCTCGCCCGCCGCCGGCCCCGCAACCTCGATCGCGAACGTGCCGGGCTCGAGCTCGAGCGCGATCTCGGGATCCCAGTCCGGCTCGCTGGCCGCGGTCGCGAGCTGCGCGCCGTCCGCGTCGTACAGCGTGAGCTCGATCGTGTCGCTCGGCTCGAGAGCGGCCGCCCCGATGGTGATGGAGGCGGGCTCGTCCAGCACGAAGCAGGTGTGCGGTGAGGGGTCCACCACCTGCCCGTCCAGGTCGATAGACTGGCCCTCGACGCCATTGCAGCCGTCGCTCGCCTCGGACGGGCTCGCAAGGGGTTCGTCCGGCTCGGATGAGTCCCCGAACGTCAGCAGCGCCGCCACCAGTGCGCCTGCCGCGACCACGGCTCCCGTCGCCCAGAGAGCAACTGTTCGGCCCCGCCGCGCGTTGTCCATGCTGGGAGGGTAGCCGCTCCATCACGTGCCGCAGTCGATGCGGCCGGGCGCGCCCATCTGAGTGCTTCTGAGTTGAATCTGAGTTCGACGGCGAGCCACAATCTGTCCGGAATATCCCAGAAGGAGACTCGATGCTCTCGTCCATGATCGGCCCGCTGTCGTTCGCCATCCTGCTCGCCGCCGGCCTGATGCTGGCTGCCCTGGTGGCGGAGGGTCGCGGCCGTCGCATCGCACGGTTCGTGGTGGCCGTGCGCTCGCGGCGGGACCTGCAGACCTTCCTCGTGGACAGGCCGTACGAGAGCGGCGACTGGGAGCTCGTCGAGAACGTGGATTCGACCCCGGATCGCCCCGCGCCTGGCGTCCGCGTGGCCACCTGGGCGACCGACACCGGAGCCAAGGCGTCGCGTGCCGTCGCGGATCGCGCATCGGCGCTCGGCCGCCCCGGCGATGCGATCGAGTCCGGCCCTGCCACGGGCGAGCTGGGCCTCGCGCGCCAGTAGTCGCGCACCTGACAGACTGACGCCATGGACGTCTCATGGATCCCCGGTTCAGCTGACCTCGTCGTCGTCATCGTGGCCGCAGTCGCGGTGCTCGGCGGCGCCGGCGCCTACGTCGGAAGCCGCCGCGGTCGCGGCGCGCCGCCTCAGCGTGGCTACGCCCCCTACAAGCCCGACGATGCGCCGGTGCGCGAGACCTCGGCCGAGCCTTCCGTGGTCTCCGAGGCGCCCGAGGCCCCTGATTCGCGCCTCACCCGGCTGCGCGCCAAGCTCGCCGGCGGCTTGGGAGCGAGCCTGCTCGCGATCTTCTCGCGCGGAGCCCTGTCGCAGGACGATTGGGACGAGTTGGAGGAGACCCTCCTGCTGGCGGACGTCGGGGCCTCGGCCACCGACGACATCCTCGCGGGACTGCAGTCGCGACTGCGCGCGGAGCCCGACGGCGACCCGCGGGAGATTCTGCGCGCCGAGCTGATCGCCACCATCGACCCCACTCTTGACCGTTCGCTGCGTCTGGGCGAGCCGGGCGCGGGCGCGCACGAGCCCATCGTGGTCGTGGGGGTCAACGGCGTCGGCAAGACCACCACCGTGGGCAAGATCGCGCGCATGCTGGTGGCCGACCACCGCACGGTGGTGCTGGCCGCCGCGGACACGTTCCGCGCCGCCGCCGCGGATCAGCTCGAGACCTGGGGCGCCCGCGTGGGCGTGCCGGTGGTGCGCTCCGACCGTGAGGGAGCGGATCCCGCTTCGGTGGCCTTCGAGGCCGCGGACCGCGCCCGCACCGAAGGCTCCGACGTGCTGCTGGTGGACACCGCGGGGCGGCTCCAGAACAAGGCCGGCCTGATGGATGAGCTCGGCAAGCTCGTGCGCGTGGTGTCCAAGGTCAAGGAGCCCGTCGAGGTGCTGCTGGTGCTCGACGCCACGACGGGGCAGAACGGCCTCGCGCAGGCCCGCGTGTTCGCCGAGGTGGCGAACGTCACCGGCATCGTGCTGACCAAGCTCGACGGCACCGCCAAGGGCGGCATCGTGGTGGCGGTCCAGCGCGAACTGGGCGTGCCCGTCAAGCTCATCGGGCTGGGCGAGGGCGCCGACGATCTGGCGCCGTTCGACGTCGAGGAATTCGTCGACGGCCTGCTCGGTGTCTGAATAGTTCCCGCTTCGCCACTCCCGCAACACACCTTTTACCGCAGTGCCCCGGATGTAACCGTACGGAAACACAGCGGCAGTTCAGGGGCAACAAACGTGCGGGAGGGTGACTCCTGACTCGCCGTGAGGGCGAGAGAACAAAGGAGAAGCAGAATGGATAGCGGCAACATTGCCTGGCTCCTGACTTCTGCGTCGCTCGTGTTGCTGATGACGCCTGGACTGGCGTTCTTCTACGGTGGCATGTCGCGTGGCAAGTCGGTGCTCAACATGATGATGATGAGCTTCGGCGCGATCGCGGTCGTTGCGGTCGCCTGGGTGCTCGTCGGCAACGGGATCTCCGTTGGCGAATCGATGGCTGGCGGGCTGTTCGGAAACCCCGCGTCAGACTTCCTGCTCAGCAATTCCTGGGCTGACTACGCTGAGGCAGGCGATGGCGAAGGCCTGATCGCCACCGGCTTCGGCGCAACCTTCGCGATCATCACGGTCGCGCTGATCTCGGGCTCGATCGCTGACCGCGCCAAGTTCTCCGCGTGGCTCGTGTTCGCGTTCCTTTGGGCGATCCTCGTGTACTCGCCGGTCTCGCACTGGGTGTGGGGCGGCGGAATCCTGGCCGAGGGCGGCGGGATCTTCACCGAGGACTGGTTCGCTCAGGACTTCGCGGGCGGCACCGTGGTGCACATCAACGCCGGTGTGGCGGGCCTCGTGCTCGCTCTCCTGCTCGGCATCCGCAAGGGCTTCGGCAAGGACCCCATGCGTCCGCACAACCTGCCGTTCGTCATGCTCGGCGCCGCGCTGCTGTGGTTCGGCTGGTTCGGCTTCAACGCCGGCTCCGCGTTCGCCGCAGACGTCAACGCGGCCGCAGCGTGGGTCAACACCACCGCCGCCACCGCCGCCGCCATCCTCGGATGGCTGCTGGTCGAGAAGCTGCGTGATGGCAAGGCCACCTCGCTCGGTGCCGCTTCCGGCATCGTCGCCGGTCTTGTCGCGATCACCCCCGCCGCTGTCGCGGTGGACCCGTGGGGAGCACTCCTCATCGGTGTGTTCGCCGGTGTGTTCTCGTCGCTCGCGGTGGGACTGAAGTACAAGTTCAACTACGACGACTCGCTCGACGTGGTCGGCGTCCACCTGGTCGCCGGTCTGTGGGGAACTCTCGCGATCGGACTGTTCGGGACCGACACCTTCGGCGCCTGGAACGGCCTGTTCACCGGTGGCGGCATCGAGGGCCTGTGGGCTCAGACCGTTGCTGCCGTCGTCACGATCGCGTACTCCGCGGTCGCTACGCTGATCATTGGACTGTTGATCAAGTACACGATCGGTTTCCGCGTTCCCGAAGAGGTTGAAGTCGCTGGCATCGACCTCGTCGAGCACGGTGAGACTGCCTACGAGGAGGCGAAGTAGCCATGAAGCTGGTCACTGCAATCATCCAGCCCCACCGCGTGGACGAGGTCCGTGCCGCTCTGGAGGCCGCAGGCGTCAAGGGCGTCACGGTCTCCGAGGCCGCGGGTTACGGCCGCCAGAAGGGTCACACCGAGGTCTATCGCGGTGCCGAGTACACCGTGGACCTGGTGCCCAAGACCCGCATGGAGGTTCTCGTCGACGACGCAGATGCCGCCGTCGTGACCGAGGCGATCGTCTCGGCCGCGCAGACCGGCAAGATCGGTGACGGCAAGGTCTGGACCGTTCCGGTGGACGACGTCGCTCGAGTTCGCACTGGCGAGCACGGCGCCGACGCCCTCTGATCGGCTCCGTTCCACATCGATGACGGGTCAGATGGGCACTGCCGCTGACGGCCCGCACGCTGAGGTCCCGCACCCCCACGGGGTGCGGGACCTCAAGCGCGAGCGGGCAGAACTTGCGCAGTCCCTGGTCGATTCCGGGACGGCGGGGCCCGAGCGCCGCCGCTCCATCACGGACCTGACGCTCACACGGCTGCGCGAGCACTGGGACATGTCAGAGCCGCTCGCTGAGGGAGTGGCCCTGGGCGCTGTCGGGTCGCTCGGGCGTGGCGACGCGGGGCCCTGGTCCGATCTCGACCTGGTGCTGATCCACGACGGCCGCACCCACACCACGCAGCAGGTCTCCGAGCTCGCGCAGCGCCTGTGGTACCCCATCTGGGACGCAGGGCTGGAGCTCGACTACTCGATGCGCTCTCTCACCGAGTGCAGGCAGGTGGCCTCGAAGGACCTGGCCGCCGCGGCCGGTCTGCTGGACCTGCACCCCGTCGCCGGCGACGCCGCTCTCGCGCAGCAGGCGAGATCCGCCATCTATCAGGACTGGCGATCCGCCGCACGCAAACGACTTCCCGAGCTCCTCGCGGCCTCGCGCCAGCGTGCGGAGCGTCACGGCGAGCTCGCGTACCTCATCGAGCCGCACCTCAAGGAGGCCCGGGGCGGTCTGCGCGACCACATGAGCCTCACCGCGCTGTCCGCGACCTGGCTGACCGACCGTCCGCACGGCGCCGTCGACGCCGCGGGCGCCTACATCAAGGACGTGCGCGACTCGATCCAGATCGTCACCGGCCGCCCGGTCAACGTGCTCGGGCGGCACATCGCGGACGAGGTCGCCGCGCTGCAGGGCTTCGACGACCCGGACGACCTGCTCGCCTCTCTCGCGGAGGCCGGGCGCACCGTCGCGTACGCGCTCGACACCACCGAACGGGGGGCGAGGCGCGCACTCGAGCGCTCCGGCATCGGCTCCCGCGCATGGCGCGCGCGCCGCCGCGGCATCGCTCCCCGGCACGTGGGAGTGGCGCCCGGACTGATCGACGTCGACGGCGAGCTCGCCCTGGCGACCGACGCCCAGCCCGAGACCGACGCCCTGCTGCCCCTGCGCGCCGCCGCCACGGCGGCCACGACCGGGCTGACCTTCTCGCCGAACCTGCTGGCGGCGCTCACCCGCACGCCGGAACTGCCCGAGCCGTGGCCCGAGGAGGCGCGCGGGCACCTGCGCGACCTGCTGCGCTCGAGCCAGCACCTCATCGGGGTGTGGGAGGCAATCGACCTCAACGGCTTGGCGGTGCGGTGGGTCCCGGAGTGGGACGGCGTCCGCAATCGCCCGCAGCGCAGCCCGGTGCACCGCTTCACGGTGGACCGTCACATGCTGGAGACGGTGGTGCTCGCGGGCAAGCACCGGCGTCACGTCCCCGACGGCGACCTGCTGCTGCTGGCCGCATGGCTGCACGACATCGGCAAGCGGCCCGGGGCCACGGATCACTCCGTCGACGGGGCGGCCCTGATTCCGGGCATCGCGCACCGCCTCGGGCTGAGCGCCGAGCTGGGTCGCGATCTGAAGCTGCTGGTCCGCGAGCACCTCACGCTCGCGATGCTCGCGACCAAGGAGGACCCGGCTGATCCCGAGACCGTGGCGCGGCTGCTCGATGCGGTCGATCACCGGCTGGATCTTCTCGACACGCTGCGCGCGCTCACCGAGGCCGACGCCCGCGCGGCCGGCCCCAAGGCGTGGACGTCCTGGCGCGCGAGCCTGATCGACACCCTGACCGCGAACGCGCGCCGCGCGCTGCTGCCGTCGGAAGTGCCCGGCGAGCGGGGCGCCTGACCCGACCCGCGCATCGGCCGCCCTGCGCCCCATCAGGGCCTCAGTGCTCGTATCGAGCATTTTCGGGCACTCAGCACCTCAGGGCGCGCATCCACGGACCTTGAGCTCGGCCGATGCGGGGGCTGGGGGGCGATCAGACGCACAGTGGGGCGCCGGGTAGGCTGGTGGCCACGCTTTCCTCGAAGGGACACCTGTGTTCGCGAACCTCTCCGACCGCCTGACATCCACCTTCCGCAACCTGCGGGGCAAGGGCAGGCTGACCGAGGCGGACATCGACGGCACCATCCGCGAGATCCGCCGCGCGCTGCTCGACGCCGACGTCGCCGTGTCCGTGGTCCGCACGTTCACCGGCAACATCCGCGAGCGCGCGCTCGGCGCCGAGGTCTCGGGCGCCCTGAACCCGGGCGAGCAGGTCGTCAAGATCGTCAACGAGGAGCTCGTGGCGATCCTCGGCGGCGAGGCGCGCCAGCTGCAGCACGCCAAGCACGGCCCCACGGTCATCATGCTCGCGGGTCTGCAGGGAGCGGGAAAGACCACCCTCGCCGGCAAGCTCGCGCACCACCTCAAGGAGCAGGGCCACACGCCGCTGCTGGTCGCGGCGGACCTCCAGCGACCCAACGCGGTGAACCAGCTGCAGGTCGTCGGAGAGCGCGCGAGCGTTCCGGTGTTCGCCCCCGAGCCCGGCGTCACCCGCGAGGGCGAGAAGCAGCGCGGCAACCCCGTCAAGGTCGCCAAGAAGGGCCTCAAGGAGGCCGAGCAGCGCCAGCACTCCGTGGTGATCGTCGACACCGCCGGCCGCCTTGGCGTCGACGCGGAGCTCATGAAGCAGGCCGCGGACATCCGCAAGGCGATCGAGCCGGACGAGGTGCTGTTCGTCATCGACGCGATGATCGGCCAGGACGCCGTCGCCACCGCGACCGCGTTCCAGGAGGGCGTCGACTTCACCGGGGTGGTGCTCACCAAGCTCGACGGCGACACCCGCGGCGGCGCGGCGCTGTCCGTGCGCGAGGTCACCGGCCGCCCCATCATGTTCGCGTCCACGGGCGAGAAGCTCGGCGACTTCGAGATCTTCCACCCGGACCGCATGGCCGGCCGGATCCTCGACATGGGAGACATCCTCACGCTGATCGAGCAGGCCGAGAAGGCCTTCGATCAGGACGAGGCCGCCCGCATGGCGGACAAGGTCTCGAAGGGCGAGGACTTCACCTTCACGGACTTCCTGTCGCAGATGCAGCAGCTCAAGAACATGGGCTCCATGAAGAAGATGCTGGGCATGCTGCCCGGCATGGGCGCCATGCGCGACCAGATCGAGAACTTCGACGAGCGCGAGCTGGTGCGCACCGAGGCGATCATCCAGTCCATGACGCCGCTGGAGCGCGACAACCCCAAGGTCCTCAACGGCTCGCGCCGCGCCCGCATCGCCCGCGGCTCCGGCATGACGGTCGCGGACATCAACTCGCTGGTCAAGCGGTTCGAGCAGGCGCAGCAGATGATGCGCGCGATCAACGCCAACGGCGGCGGCATGCCGCAGATGCCCGGTCAGGGCGGCGGACCCGGCGCGTGGGGCGGCATGCCGGGCGGCAAGAAGTCCAAGGGCAAGCAGGCGCCGCAGCGCAAGGTCAAGGGCAAGTCCGGCAATCCCGCCAAGCGCGCGCAGCAGGAGGCGGAGGCCAGGAACCGCAAGCCCGCACAGGCGGCGCCCGGCAGCGCGTTCGGGCTGGGCAAGCAGCAGGACGACTTCGACCCCTCGTCGGTCGACGCGGATCTGAGCAAGTACCTCAAGTAGTGACCGCTCTCCACCTGACCGGGCCGGTCGTCGTCGGCGATGACGACGTCCGCAGCGAGGCATGGGTGGTCGGCGGGCGCATCACCTACGAGCGCCCGAGCCGCGGCGACGTCACGACCGTCGCGGGCACCGTCATCCCGGGGCTGGTGGACGTCCACTGCCACGTGGGCCTGGACTCCGGCGGCGCGACCGACCGCGACCTCGCCGTCAAGCAGGCGACCGTGGACCGCGACGCGGGCACGCTGCTGATCCGGGACGCGGGTTCGCCCCTCGACACGTCGTTCGTGCACGAGCACGCCGAGCTGCCGAGGCTGATCCGCGCCGCCCGGTTCATCGCGCGCCCCAAGCGCTACCTGCGCTACTACGCGCGCGAGATCGAGCCGCAGGACCTCACCGCCGTCGCGGTCGAGGAGGCCCGCAAGGGCGATGGGTGGATCAAGCTCATCGGCGACTGGATCGATCGCGAGGCGGGCGACCTCACCCCGCTGTGGACACCGGCTCAGCTGGCCGATGCGCTGGCCGCGGTCCACGCCGAAGGCGCCAGGGCGACGGTGCACGCGTTCGCCGAGGAGGCGATCGACCCCCTGCTGGACGCCGGCATCGACTGTATCGAGCACGGCACGGGCATGACCGAACGGCACATGCGCGCCGCCGCGGCCGCGGGCATCCCCGTGGTGCCTACGCTGCTGCAGGTCGACCAGTTCGCCGCGTATGCGGACGCGGGAGCGGAGAAGTTCCCTCGCTACGCCGCGCGCATGCGCCGCATGCACGAGCGCCGCTACGAGCAGGTCCGCGACCTCTGGGAGGCGGGCGTGCCGCTGCTGGTCGGCACCGATGCGGGGGGCACGCTCGGGCACGGGCTGCTCCCGCAGGAGGCCGCCGAGATCGTGCGGGCCGGCGTTCCTGCGGCCGATGCGGTGGCGGCGGCGAGCTGGCGCGCTCGGTCCTTCTTGGGCGCGGACAGCCTCACGGAGGGCGCGAGCGCCGATCTGGTGGTGTACCAGGAGGACCCGCGCGAGGACATCGCCGCGCTCGCCGCGCCTTCGCACGTGGTGCTCAGGGGAGCGCGGGTCGCCTGACGGCCGGGCCTCGCCAATCGTGGTCGTTCGCTGAGGCTCGGCCCATCCGCCACGACGCTCGGCGCGAACACAGGACATACTGGCCGCGTTCTGTTGACGCATCTGAACCCAGGGGAGACACGTGACAGCGATCACCGAGAGCAGCCGCTCCCGCACTGCCCAGCGCAGGAGCTGGTGGGTCGACGGTCTTGAGGCCGCGATGTGGCTCGCGTGCGCGTGCGGCATCGCGCTCATGTTCGCGTCCGGGGGGCTGCTCGCCCAGACCGCGACCGACTGGTTCTACACGCTGGGACGCGCCCTCGGCATCATCGCGGCGGTGCTGATGATGACCCAGGTGCTGCTCGCGTCTCGAGCCCCGTGGGTGGAGCGCGCGATCGGTCACGACCGCGCGATCGCCACCCACACGCGGATCGGCCCCGTCGCCATCATCCTGCTGCTGGTGCACCTGGTGCTGATGACCTCGATGACCGGGATCTACGACG
The DNA here is from genome assembly GCF_048814985.1 of Demequina pilifera. Lineage (NCBI taxonomy): Bacteria > Bacillati > Actinomycetota > Actinomycetes > Micrococcales > Demequinaceae > Demequina > Demequina pilifera. The sequence continues at coordinate 98,187 of NZ_JBMDTW010000002.1, read as the reverse complement.
GGCGCTCGATCGTGGAGCAGTCTCTCGCGTGGGCCGACTACGGCTGGTTCATGCTGTTCGCGCAGGTGGCGGCGGCGGCGTTCCTGGTGGTCCTCGTGACGTCAGTGGCCGCAGTGCGGCTGCGGGTCCCATACGAGCGCTGGCACGCCGTGCACATGCTCGTCTATGTGGGGGTCGCGTTCGCGGTGCCTCACCAGTTCCTCGAGGGCTCGACGTTCCGCTCGGGCGGGCTCGCGTGGTGGTTCTGGGCGGCGCTGTGGACGGTGTCGATCGGCTCTTTCGTGGTGTTCCGGCTCGTGCGCCCGCTGGTGCTGATGCGCCGCCACGGGCTCACGGTGGAGTCCGTCGATCCCCACCCCGACGGCTCCACGACCGTGACGCTCGCGGGTCGCGACCTCGCGCGCCTGCGCGCCAGGGCGGGGCAGTTCTTCCTGTGGCGGTTCCTCAGCCCCGGGCTGCGCACGCAGTCGCACCCGTACTCGCTCTCCGCCGCGCCGGGCGACCGGCTGCGCATCACCGTCAAGGACTCCGGCGAGGGGTCGGCGCGCGTGCGGACGCTTCAGCCCGGCACGCGGGTGCTCGCCGAGGGGCCGCTCGGGGTCTTCACTCACGGCGCCCGCTCGCGCCGCTCCTTGCTGCTGGTGGCCGCCGGCATCGGTGTGACCCCCGTGCGGTCGCTGCTCGAGGAGGCCGGCGCGGATGACGACGTGACGGTCGTGATCCGTGCGCGCTCGCGCGAGGAGGCGCCGCTGCTGGACGAGGTGGAGGCGCTCGCGGAGCAGCGAGGCGCGCGCCTCGAGGTCATCCTGGGTGCGCGCGGGCAGACCTGGGGCGCGGTCGACCGGCCTGCGGCGATCGGCGACCTCGTGGATCGCCCGGAGGACACGGACGTGTACATCTGCGGCCCGCGCGCGTGGGCGCTGCAGGTCGAGGCCGATGCGCGGGCGGCGGGGGTGCCCCGTGACGCGGTGCATCGCGAGGAGTTTGGATGGTGAGCGCATGAGGACATCCCGAGCGGTGATGGTGGGAGGAGCGTCGGCCGTCATCCTGACGGCCGGCTGGGTCGCGGCGCCCAGCCCGCTGGAGGAGCAAGGCGCGGCGGGAGACCCGCAGGCGGACGGCGTACCCACCGAGGGCGCACGCACCGTCGATGGCCCGGTCGTGACCAACATTCGGGGCGACTACCAGGCGCGTCTGAGCATCGTCGACGGCGAGGTCGTGGGCGTCGAGTTCCCCGTGGCCGGCACCGAGGCCGCCGAGTCTCGCCAGGTCAACGCGATGGCGCTGCCCGAACTCGAGGAGAGAATCCTGGAGGCGCAGAGCGGGGACGTCGAGTACGTGTCGGGAGCGAGCTACACGTCTCCCGCGATCACGGAGTCCGCCGCGGCGGCCTTCGAGGAAGCGGGGCTGTAGCGCATGGGAGCGTCCCGCACTATCACGGCGATGACCATGGACTTCTGCCTCGAGGCCGAGGGCGACGTGGATCCCGAGTCCCTCGACACCGTCATGAGTCACGTCGAGTCGGACCTGCGCTGGGCCGACGAGGTGTTCTCCACCTACCGGAGCGACTCGTGGATCTCGCGTCTGTCCCGCGGCGAGTGCTCGGTGGCTGAGGCGCCCCCGGCCGTCGCCGAGGTGCTCGACCTGTGCGAGCGGTTCCGCGACGAGACCGGCGGGGCCTTCGACGCACGCAGCCCGTCCGGAGCGATCGACCCGACCGGCATCGTCAAGACGTGGGCCATGGAGCGTGTCAGGTGGCGGCTGGGGCTGCTCGGCGCGAGCGGCTGGCTGTGGGGCTGTGCCGGAGACGTGGTGGTCGACGGCAGGGGACCGGTGGACGGCGGGTGGCGCGTGGGCATCGCCGACCCGCGTGCCGGGGCGGGCTCCTCGCCGCCCCCGCCGATCGTGAGCGCGACCGTTCTCGGAACCCGCGCATCGGCCCTTGCGACCTCGGGAGAGGCGCACCGCGCCGGCCACATCTGGGACCCCCGCACCGGCGCCCCCGCGACGCACTACGCGCAGGTGAGCGTGACGGGAGCAGACCTCCTCGCGTGCGACGCCTGGGCCACCGCGATCGTCGCCGGCGGCAAGAAGACGCTGCGGCGCGCTCTCGATCAGGGGTTCGAGGTGCTGGCGCTGCGGACCCTCGAAGGCAAGGTGCATGCCCAGAAGAGCCCTGGTTGGGATTGATCCGCGCGGGATGCGGACCCCTTTCTCATGCGCTAGATTGTCGGTCACACGGCTGAGCCGAGGGGAAAATCGATGGCACCGATGAACAATCCCCGGCGAGCACTGGTGCTCGCTGGCGCGTTGGCGCTCGCTGCATGCGAGCCCGCGGCAGTCGATGGCGCGTCCGCGCAGGTCGAGGTCGGCGTCGAGTCCGAGGCGTCCGCCGCAGTGGATGTCCCGGCCACCGACTCGGCGAACCCCGAGTCCGCGCTGGTGGCCAGCGGCCTCCACCAGTTGGTGTCCATGTCGGCGCCCGCGGGCGAGGACGGAACCCTCGGATCCGGCTGCTCCGACGAGGAGGCCGAGACTCTCGCGGACGGTGACTGGTACGCCTTCGTCGTGGACCACGACCGGACCCAGGTCACGGTGGACATTGCTTGCGTCTACGGGACCGACACGGACCAGTTCGAGGCCTACGCGGGCAGCTCTGACGACGAGGTCGAGCGGTCCGCGCTCACCAACCATGTGGTGATCAACGACGTGGTGCACGAGCGGACGCTCCGGATCGCGAGCGACGCGCAGGCCTATCTCGCCTCCGCGCAGTGGGAGCCGATGTCCGCGGCCGGCTTCGCGAAGGCCGCGAGCCCCGGCGACGGCAGCGACCACCGCGGACTGTGGCTGCGCGTCGAGGACGGGCTCGTGACGGCCGTCGTGCAGCCCTACGTCGCGGGCCTCGCATCCGGCTGATCCACGGGCTTTGCCCGCACGCCGTGCGGTCTGGCATACTGAGTCGCTGGTCGTAGCGGCCCTCTACCCGTCACGGCTATTCGTCTTGCCAGCAATCGTTGCCCACTTTCCCCGGGCGGTGACTGCCGGCTCACACCGAATACATACAAGGAGAAGCCACCATGGCTGCAAAGATTCGCCTCAAGCGCTTTGGCAAGAAGAAGGCCCCGTTCTACCGAGTCGTCGTGATCGACAGCAAGGCCAAGCGTGACGGCCGCGCGATCGAGGAGATCGGCAAGTACCACCCCCTGGACAACCCCTCGCTCATCGAGATCGACTCCGAGCGCGCGCAGTACTGGCTCGGCGTGGGCGCACAGCCCTCCGACCAGGTCCGCAAGCTCCTGACCCTCACGGGCGACTGGGGCACCTTCAAGGGCGAGAAGGACTCCAAGAGCACCGTCGAGGTGCCCGCGGGCAAGCTGTCGCCGGCCGATCAGATCAAGGCCAACTCCGACGCCGCCGAGAAGCTGAAGGCAGAGAAGGCCGCCGCTGACGAGAAGGCCAAGAAGGAGTCGGACGACGCCGCCAAGGCCGAGGCCGACGAGGCGGCGAAGGCGGAGGCTGAGAAGGCCGCAGTCGCCGAGGCCGCGCCCGCCGAGGACTCCGCCGCAGCGGCGCCCGCGTCCGATGAGGCCACCGGGCCGGCTGAGCCGGAGCCCGCAGCAGAGGACAAGTAACCATGGTCGTCGACGCGCTGGAGTTCCTGATCAAGAGCATCGTCCGCAACCCGGACGATGTCACGGTCACGGAGCGCGACGGTCGCCGCGGCACCACGCTGAACGTCGTCGTCAACCCGGACGATCTGCCCCGCGTGATCGGCCGCCGCGGCCGCACCGCGACGGCCATCCGCACCGTCATCGACGCGATCGCGCGCGAGGACGTCAGGGTCAACATCGTCGACGTCGACTAGGCGCCACGCATAGACGAGGCCCCCGCCGCACCGCTTGAATCCAAGCCGTGCGGCGGGGGCCTTCGTCGTATGTGGCGGGCATGCGCCCGGCGGGGGGTCAGCGCCCGCGGAAGTACCGCGTCGCAGGAGCCGTGGTCAGCAGGACCAGGATGAGCAGCGACCACCCGATCGAGGCCAGCCCGAGCACCAGCGAGTAGCCGCCGATCTGCACGAGCGCGACGACCTCGAAGGCGATCCGCAGCACCATCAGCGCCATGACGAGCAAGCGGGCGATCCGCGAGCCGCGGAACAGCCCGATGCCGACGAGCAGGATGATCAGCCCGAGCAGCGTGGCCGTCCAGCCGTAGACGGAGAACTCGTCCGAACCGATGTCGACCGCCCCGAACAGGTCCGCCTCGCCGGCGGTCAGCAGCCACGTCACGCCCACGGCCAGCGTGGCGAGGGCGTCCAGCACCACCAGCACGCCCACGAACGCCACGCTCACCGGCATCTTCCCCAGCCCTTGTCTTTCGGCCATCATGACCGCCACCACCCTTCCGGATCTCAGGTGCCTTCACGCTACTGCGCGCAAGGACCGCCCGCTCGGTGCCCGTACCCTGGTTGCCATGAAGCTGACCGTCGCGCGCATCGGCCGCGCCCATGGCCTGAAGGGCGAGCTGAGCGTCGAGCTGCACACCGACATCCCCGAGGAGCGGCTGGTGCCGGGTGAGTCGCTGGAGACCGAGCCGGCCGATGCCGGGCCGCTCACCGTCGAGGCGGTGCGCACCCAGGGCGGGCGCTGGTACGTGCGGTTCGCGCAGGTCGCGACGCGCGAGGCCGCAGACGAGCTGAGGGGCGTCGAGCTGGTCATCGATGGCGACGAGTCGGACGAGGACGACGCGTGGTTCGTGCACGAGTTGGTGGGGCTGTCCGCGGTGCGCCCCGACGGCGAGGTGCTGGGCGAGGTGGTGGACCTGCTGTCCATGCCCGCGCAGGACCTGCTGGTCGTCAAGCAGCCCGACGGGCATCGGGCCATGGTGCCGTTCGTCGAGGAGTTCGCGCCCGAGGTGGACGTCGACGCCGGCACCGTGACGCTCACCCCGCCGTACGGTCTGCTCTCGGGTGAGACGCCGGAGACCACGGACGAGACGCGCGGGGAGCGTTAAGCGTGCGGATCGACGTCGTCACCATCTTCCCTGAGTTCTTCCAGGTGCTCGACGTGTCGCTGCTGGGCAAGGCCCGCCAGGCCGCACTGGTCGACACTCACGTGCACGACCTGCGGTCGTGGACCCACGATGTCCACGGGACCGTGGACGACGCCCCGTTCGGCGGCGGCGCGGGCATGGTGATGAAGCCCGACGTGTGGGGCGCGGCTCTCGACGACGTGCTGCAGCCCGGTGCGCACCTGGTGGTCCCGAGCCCGGCCGGCACGCGGTTCACGCAGGCCCAGGCCGCGGAGCTCGCCACCGAGAAGCAGCTGGTGTTCGCGTGCGGCCGCTACGAAGGAATCGACGCGCGGGTGCCGCAGCACTACGCCGAGGCGGGCTTCTCCGTGACCGAGGTGTCGCTCGGCGACTACGTGCTGAACGGGGGAGAGGTGGCCGCGTTCGCGATGATCGAGGCGATCACGCGGCTCATCCCGGGCTTCATGGGCAACGCCCAGTCGATCGTCGAGGAGAGCCACGCCGACGGACTGCTCGAATACCCCAGCTACACCAGGCCGGCGCAGTGGCGCGGCCTCGACGTGCCCGAGGTGCTGCTGAGCGGCCACCACGCGAAGATCGCGCAGTGGCGACACGAGCAGCAGGTGGAGCGCACGCGCGAGCGCCGGCCGGATCTGCTGACGTAGAGGACTGCGCGCCACGGTCCCGGCTGTGGCATAATCGTTCCTCGGTGCGTGCGGCGCTCATGCCTGCCACAGGGGGTCGAGCGAAAACCGCCACGCACCACCACCATCAGATGCCGCAAGGCAGATACCGTGCAGGACCTGTGGCGTGCGCGAGGAGAGATACGTCATGCAGAAGCTTGACCACATCACCGCGGGCCAGATCCGCGACGACATCCCCGACTTCCGTCCCGGCGACACCGTCAAGGTGCACGTGAAGGTCGTCGAGGGCACGCGCTCGCGTATTCAGATCTTCCAGGGCGCCGTCATCGGCCGCCAGGGCAAGGGGATCGGCGAGACCTTCACGGTCCGCAAGGTCTCGTTCGGCGTCGGTGTCGAGCGCACCTACCCGGTGCACACGCCCACCATCGACCACATCGAGCTCGTGAGCCGCGGCGACGTCCGCCGCGCGAAGCTGTACTACCTCCGCGACCGCCGCGGCAAGGCGGCTCGCATTCGCGAGAAGCGCGAGAACTGACATCAGCGACACTGACGGCTCACCGGCGGACGGGCAGCAGCCCTCCGCCGGTGGTCGTCTGTGGGGGTGGGGCAAGGAACTCCTTGTCATCGTGGTCAGCGCGCTCCTGCTGTCGCTGCTGCTCAAGACCTTCTTCTTCCAGTCGTTCTGGATCCCGTCGGGCTCCATGGAGCCCACGCTTCAGCTGAACGACCGCATCCTGGTCACCAAGTGGCGACCGGGCGTGCTCGAACTGCGCCGCGGCGACATCGTCGTCTTCAAGGATCCCGGCGGGTGGCTCAACCCCGTCGACGACTCGGACGACACCACGCTCGAGGCCATCGGCAAGGACGTGCTGGTGTTCACCGGGCTGCTTCCCGAGGACGCCGGCGAGCACCTGGTCAAGCGCGTCGTGGGACTGCCCGGTGAGACCATCGAGTGCTGCGACGACGATGGCCGCCTGCTCGTCGACGGCGAGCCCCTCGACGAGGACTACCTCCCCGAGGGCATCGCCCCCTCCGACACCGAGTTCGGCCCCAACACCGTGCCCCCGGGCTACGTGTGGATGATGGGCGACAACCGCCCCAACTCCGCCGATTCGCGCTCTCACCAGGGCAACCCCGGTGGTGGCTCGATCCCGATCAACTCGATCGTCGGCACCGCGTTCGTCACCGTGTGGCCGCTCCAGCAGTGGCAGACGCTCGGCAACCCGTACGAGAACCCGGACGTCGTCCAGGACTGATGCCCGTCTCCCTGGCCTACGAGGCGTCGTTGTGGAACGCCGGCGCCCAGGTGGTCGCCGGCATCGACGAGGTCGGCAGGGGAGCGCTCGCCGGCCCCGTCAGCGTGGGGGTGTGCGCCGTCGGCCCATGCGACGCCTGGCCGGACGGGCTCGCGGATTCCAAGGAGCTCACGGCGCCCAGGCGCGCCGCAATGGCCGATGCGCTCGCCACCTTCGGCGGCACCGGCTTCGGCCTCGCTCGGGCCGTGGGGCACGCGAGCCCCGCCGAGATCGATGAGCACGGCATCGTCGCCGCGCTGCGGATCGCGGGGCTGCGCGCCCTGGCCGAGATCGCCAGTGCCGGGGTGGTGGTCGACGCGGTCCTGCTCGACGGCAAGCACGACTGGCTGACCGCGCCGCCGGTGACCTTGTTCGACGACCCGGCGACCGCATCGGCCGCCCTGACGCATGCCCCGCCGCCGGTGACGATGGTGATCAAGGGCGACGGGCTGTGCGCCTCGATCGCCGCAGGCTCGGTGATCGCGAAGGTCGAGAGGGACGCGCTGATGGCCGCGGCGCACGCCGATCATCCCGAGTACGGGTGGGAGTCCAACAAGGGCTACGGCGCCGCCGCGCACCTGGACGCGATCCGCACGCTCGGGCCGACCGTGCTCCACCGGCGCAGCTGGCGACTGCCGGAGTAGCTCGGGGCGGGGCGCAGCTCGCGGCACCGGCGCGCCGGATGCGAAGCACCGCCGTCGTGACCCAAGATGGTGCGGTGAGCAGCGACGACCTCGAGAGCTATGAGACCGACGCGGAACTGGCCCTGTACCGCGAGTACCGCGACGTCGTGGGGCTGTTCCAGTACGTCGTCGAGACGGAGCGACGCTTCTACCTGTGCAACAAGGTGGACCTGCAGGTGCGCGCCTCTGGAGGCGACGTCTACTTCGAGGTCACGATGACCGACGCCTGGGTGTGGGACGTGTACCGCTCCGCTCGGCTGGTGCGCAACGTCCGCGTGGTGACCTTCAAGGACGTCAACATCGAGGAGCTGTCGACCGACGACGACGCGATCCCCGACATCCGCCACCTGAGGTCCCGCTAGCGGCGCAGCACGCCGCACATGCTTTGACAATTCGTTGCATAGTCTGCAAATATGCAGAGTATGCAACCAGTTGAAGCCGCCGACGCCAAGCCCGAGGGCCTGCGCGCACGCAAGCGACGCGAGACGCGCGCCGCGACTCAGCGAGCGGCGATCGACCTCGGCCTTGAGCACGGGTGGAGCGCCGTCACCGTCGAGATGATCTGCGACGCCGCCGGCATCTCGCCCCGGACGTTCTACAACTACTTCCCGAGCCGTGAGAACGCGGTGCTGGGCGAGGGCAAGCCGATGCCGGACGAGCAGCAGATCGAGTCGTTCGTCGCCGCCACCGGGGTGTCCGACGTGGAGGCCTTCGCGCTCATGATGGCCAAGGTGTGGACGGCGGCCGAGCCGGACCGTGAACTGTTCCGGATGCGCCGGAAGCTGCTCGACGCCACCCCGGAGCTCGCCGCCCAGAACATGATGCGCATCACCGAGGCCAGGGAGCAGTACGCCGAGATCGTGCGGACGCGGCTGGACGCGACCCGCCCCGGGCTGTCCGAGGAGGACGCCGCGATCGAGGCGTCTATGGCCGTGTCGATCGCGATGGGCGCGCTGCAGGTGGTGGCCCGCGGCTGGCTCGCCAGCGACACCGACGCCTCGCTCGACTCTCTCGCCCACGCATACTTCCCGCGCGTGCGACGCCTCACCCAGGCACCGACCGCTTGACACCCGCCGCCCGACCGGCGGCGTGACACCTGAGGAGACCTTCGTGTCCCATACGACTGACGCCCGCGAGCAGCAGGCGGAGGCGCCCGACCGGCGCCAGATCCTGCTGATGTTCATCGGCCTGATGACGGCGATGCTGCTCGCGGCGCTGTACCAGACCATCTTCGCGACCGCGCTGCCCACCATCGTGGGCGAGCTCGACGGGGTGGACCGCATGCTGTGGGTGACCACCGCGTACATCCTCGCCGCGACCATCACCATGCCCATCTACGGCAAGCTGGGCGACCTGTACGGGCGCAAGGCGCTGTTCATCGGGGCGATCCTGCTGTTCATGGCGGGCTCCGTGGTGGGCGGGCTGGCGCAGGGCATGGACTCCCTCATCGTGGGTCGCGTCATCCAAGGTCTCGGCGGGGGCGGGCTGTTCGTCCTCGCGCAGGCGATCATCGCGGACGTGGTGCCGGCCCGGGAGCGCGGACGGTACATGGGCGTCATGGGGGGCGTGTTCGCCTTCGCGACGCTCACGGGTCCGCTGCTGGGCGGCTGGTTCACCGAGTCCGTCGGCTGGCGCTGGGTGATGTGGTTCAACCTGCCGCTGGGCGCGCTCGCGATCGTCTCCGCGCTGCTGTTCCTCAAGATCCCCAAGCGGCCCCGCGCCGGGCGCCAGGTGGACATCGGCGGCATGGCGCTGCTCGCGGTCGCCTCCACCTCGCTGGTGCTGATGACGAGCTTTGGCGGGCACGAGTACGCGTGGGGCTCGCCGCAGGTGATCGGGCTCATCGCGATCACGGTGGTGGCCGCGCTCGCGTTCGTGGCGGTCGAGCGCCGCGCCAGCGAGCCGGTCCTCCCGCTCGCACTGTTCCGCCGGCGCAACTTCGTCCTGCCCACCGCGGCCGGTCTGCTCGTGGGGGTCGGCATGTTCGGCACCGTCAGCTACATGCCCACGTACCTGCAGATGGTGGCGGGGGTCAGCGCCACGGCCGCCGGCCTGCTCATGGCGCCCATGATGGGCGCGATGCTCATCACCTCCATCACCGCAGGCAGGGCCGTGACCCGCACGGGTCGCTACAAGATGCTGCCCGTCGTGGGCTCGGTGTTCATCGGTGCCGGCCTGTATCTGCTGTCGACCCTGAGCGCCGACGGGGCGCTGTGGCACGTGTGCGCGTACCTGGCGGTGCTCGGCACCGGCCTGGGCTTGTCGATGCAGATCCTGGTGCTGGTGGTGCAGAACACCTTCCCGATCTCGATGGTCGGCACGGCCACCGCCTCCAACAACTACTTCCGCCAGATCGGCGCCTCGCTCGGCACCGCGATCGTGGGCGCGCTGTTCACCGAGCGGCTGGTGCGCCTGCTCTCCGAACGGCTGCCCGAGGGCGGGGGAGCGCTCGAGGGTGGCGCCAACTCCCTCACGCCTGGCCTGGTCCAGCAGCTGCCCGCACGCTTGAGCGACGTCATCGTGGGGGCGTACAACGACGCGCTGGCTCCGGTGTTCCTGCTGATGGTGCCGCTATCGATCGTCTCGTTCGTGCTGCTCCTGTTCGTCAAGGAGGCGCCGCTCGCCACGCGCATCGAGCGGGAGGCCCCGCCCGACACGGATGGCGCTCCCGGTGCCGCTGACCCGGATGGCGCTGCGGGCGCTGCGGGCGCTGCTGGCTCGCCCTCGCACGCGTCCGACCGCGACCCGGCGCTGGTCCCCGCCCGCCCGCCAAAGTAGGAAGCCTCGGGACCCATCGCGGTCCGCGGCTCGCCCGCGAACGATCCAAAGAAACACTTGCAAAGAAGTCTTTGCATGGCTACCGTGACTCCCATGAGCACACCACAGCGCCGCATCGACGCCGCCGCACTCAAGGGCCTCGCGCACCCGCTGCGGGTCGACATCCTCGACAGCCTCACCATGGCCGGACCGGCCACCGCCACCCGCTTGGCGGAGCGCTTGGGCGAGTCCTCGGGGGCGACGAGCTACCACCTGCGCCAGCTCGCGCGCCATGGGTTCGTGGAGGAGGACCCGGACCGGGGCACCGGCCGCGAGCGCTGGTGGCGCATGGTGCCCGGTGGCCTCACGCTCGCGGCGACGGACATGCGCGGAGACCGCGACGCGGTGGATTCGACCGTGCTCGTCGCGCGGCAGTTCGCGGACCAGCGCGCGCGGCACATCGATGCCTTCCTGCGTCGCGCCGAGAGCGAGTTCTCGCCGGAGTGGGTCGACGCGTCGATGCTGATGTCAGCCCGCGTGCACATGACGCTGGACGAGCTGAGGGACCTGAGCGAGGCGATCGAGGCCTTCGTCGCCGAGCGGCTCGAGCCGTTCCGCGGCCGCGACGAGGTCCCGGAGGGCAAGGTCGTGTCCCTCCACGTCAACGCGTTTCCCGTGGTGGGGGTCGACGGCGATGGGGGTCGCGCGTGACCTCCGCCGTCGCCGAGGCGCCGTCGCCCAAGGATGTCGCGCTCGGCAAGGACTTCTCCCGGCTGTGGGGCGCCGCGATCGGCTCGAACCTCTCGGACGGCATCGCCCGCCTCGCGATCCCGCTCGCCGCGGTCACGCTGACGACTGACCCGATCGCGATCTCGGTGCTGACGGCCCTGGCGTACGTGCCGTGGCTGGTGTTCGGCGTGCCGTCGGGGATGATCGTCGACCGCGTGGACCGCCGGCATGCGATGGCGGCTGCCTCCGCGGTGCGCGTGCTCGCGGCTGCCGGCGTCGCGTTTGCGATCGCCACGGACCAGATCACGCTGGGGGTACTCGCGGCTGCGGTCCTGGTCTTCGGTCTGGGAGAGACGCTCTTCGACAACGCGACCAACGCGGTGCTGCCGTCGCTGGTGCGCAGGCGCGGTCTGGACAAGGCCAACGGTCGCATCCAGGCGGCGCAGGTGGGCGTCGACATGTTCGTGGCGCAGCCCGTCTCGGGAGTGCTGTTCTCTGTCGCGATCGTGCTGCCGATGGTCGTCAGCGGCGCCGGGTACTTCATCGCGGGCGCGCTGGTGCTGCTGCTGCCTGCGGCCGCCGCGCGTGCGCGCGGCACCGAGGTGCGTGCGGCCGATGCGCCCGCCTGCCAGGGGCCGATCTCGCCTTCGGCGTCGGTCCCGCTGCGCGCGGCGCTCGCCTTTCTCTGGCGTCACCGCTACTTGCGGTCGATGGTGCTCATCACGTCTCTGGTGGGCGCGTTCCTGGCGTTCGCGCAGGCGATCACGGTGCTGCTGTTCGTCGACCGGTTCGGCGTGAGCGCGCAGCTGGTCGGGGTCGTCACCGCGGGCATCGGTCTCGGGGGAGTGGCGGGCGCGCTGACGGCGGGAGCAGTGGTGGCGCGGCTCGGGCGTGGCCGCACCATGCTGGGCGCGGCCGTCGCAGGCGGCGTGGGACTGGTGGCCGTGGGGCTCGCTCCGAACGCGTGGCTCGCTGTCGTCGCCTATGCGGTCAGCGCGTATGGGATCGCGATGTGGAACGTGCCGTGGGGTTCGCTGCGTCAGGCGATCATTCCGGGCTACATGCTGGGCCGTGTGCTCGGTGCCGCGCGCACCATCACATGGGGGCTCATGCCGGTGGCGACCATGCTCGGCGGCTGGATCGCCCGTGTCGACCTGCAGCTGCCGTACCTCATCGGCGGCGCGGGCACGGTGGTGGTGTCTGTGCTCGCGGCGCGCCTGCTGCTCAGCGCCGATGCCCACATGCCCGACGACGAGGCCCCACCTGAGCCCGACGTGGGCCCCGCCCTCGCGGTGGAGACCATGGAAATCGCCGGTGCCGGGGTGGCTGCGTCGCGCGCGCCGCAGGGCTCGTAGCGCGACTGTCCGTCGCGGCCCTGCCGCCGTCCCCACCCATGGCCGCGCCCGAGCCGTCCCCAGACGCCGGAACCAGCCCGCGCATCGGCCGCCTGCACGCGCCAGCGTGGTCCCCGGAGGTGGGACATGGCGGCGAAGGACCAGGTCGGCAGGCACGGCGAGCGAGTCGTGGCGCGGCTGCTCGAGGACCAGGGCTGGGAGGTGCTCGAGCGCAACTGGCGCACCGCGCGCGGTGAGATCGACATCGTCGCGGCGGATGGCGACGCGGCGGTGGCGGTGGAGGTCAAGACGCGGCGCACGGATGCGTGCGGATCGCCGCTCGAGGCGGTCACCCCCGCCAAGGTGGCGCGCCTGCGCGGACTTCTCGCGGCGTGGCTGTCGCAGCAGGACCGGTCCTTCGACTCGGTGCGCATCGACGTGGTGGCGGTCACGCTGCCGGCCGCGGGGGCGGCGCGTCTCGAGCACGTGCGGGGCGTCGAGTGATCGGCCGCTCGCGCGCGATCGTGCTCGCGGGGCTCCACGGGCACGTGGTCGATGTGGAGGCGCACATCGGGTCGAGCCTGCCCGCGTTCACCATCGTGGGGCTGCCCGACGCGTCCCTCGCCGAGGCGCGGGATCGCGTGCGCGCCGCGGTCGCCAGCTCGGGCCTCGCGTGGCCGCAGCGGCGCATCACCGTGAACCTGTCGCCCGCGTCCCTGCCCAAGAGGGGATCGGCGACCGACCTGGCGATCGCCATCGCGGTGCTGGCGGCCGCAGGGATGATCGACCCGGCGCGCGCCGCCGCCTGGGCGCATGTGGGCGAGCTCGGCCTCGACGGCCGGGTGCGGCCCGTCGCGGGAGTGCTGCCGGCGGTCGCCGCCGCGGTGGACGCGGGCCTCACCTCGGTGGCGGTGCCGTGGGCCAACGCCGCGGAGGCCCGGCTCGTGCCCGGCTCGGACGTGCGTGCGGTCGCGTCGCTGGCCGAGCTCGCGCGCGACTACGGCAGCGCCGATGCGGTGGCGGCGGCCAGCGACCCCGTCCCCGCGCCCGCGCGGCCGGCCGTCACGGCCACCCGCGCCGACCTCAGCGACGTGCGGGGGCAGGCGGAGGCGCGATGGGCGCTCGAGGTCGCCGCGGCCGGGGGCCACCACCTGCTCATGACGGGCCCGCCGGGAGCCGGGAAGACCATGCTTGCGTGCCGGCTTCCGGGGGTGCTGCCGCCTCTCGACGACGCCGATGCCGTCGCCGCCACTTCCATCCACTCTCTGGCTGGGTCGTTGGACGTGTCCGGCGGGCTCATGCGGCGCGCGCCGTTCGAGTCCCCGCACCACTCGGCGTCCGCCGCGGCGATCGTGGGCGGGGGCAGCGGACTCGCGCGGCCCGGAGCGATCTCGCGGGCGCATGCCGGCGTCCTGTTCCTCGACGAGGCGCCCGAGTTCCCCGCGCGGGTGCTGCAGACGCTGCGACAGCCGCTCGAGAGCGGCGAGATCGTGCTGCACCGGTCGAGCGGGGCCACGCGCTATCCCGCACGGTTCCAGTTGGTGCTGGCCGCCAACCCATGTCCGTGCGGGCACTTCTACGGTGACGGGCAGCGCTGCACGTGCACCCCGCAGGTGCGCCGGCGGTACTTCGGGCGGTTGTCGGGGCCGCTGCTGGACCGGGTGGACATCCAGGTGGACGTGCACCCCGTGCGCCGGGGCGCCGACGAGCCCGGCGAGCCGAGCGCTGCCGTCGCCGCGCGCGTCGCCGAGGCCCGCGGCCGGGCCCGCGCCCGCCTTGCGCCGCACGGTTGGACGCTCAACGCCCAGGCCTCGGGCACCTGGCTGCGTCGGCACACGCCCCCGGGTGCGGTGAGGCCCGTGTGGCGGGCACTCGACACGGGAGTGCTGTCGGCGCGCGGCGCCGATCGCGCACTGCGGCTCGCGTGGACGCTCGCGGACCTGCGCGCGGCCGCGGAGCCGGGCGAGGACGACGTCGCCCAGGCGATGACGCTGCGCTCGAAGGGGTCGGCGGCGTGAGCGCGGACGCCTGGATCGCGTGGAGCGCGCTCGCGGAGCCGGCCGATGCGGCGGCGGGCTGGCTCGTCGACACGCTGGGTGCGCAGGCGGCGCGGGAATGGGTGGACGTCGCCGCGGCAGACGTGGTGGAGGCGACGATCATGCTTGCGGGCACCGCGGCGCCGCCGACCATCGACGCGGCGGTGCGCGCGAGCGAGCGGTGGGTGCGCCGGCGGGAGGGCGCCGATCCGTCTCGCCTGCGCGAGCGCGCCGAGCACTGCGGCGCGCGGGTGGTGACGCGCGGCGACGGCGACTGGCCCGACTGCCTCGATGCCCTGGGCACCCAGGCGCCTTTCGCGCTGTGGGCGAGGGGCACCGCATCGGTGGGAGCCCTGTTCGAGAGATCGGTGGCGATCGTGGGTGCGCGGTCGTCGACGACGTATGGCGACCACGTCGCCGGCACCATCGCCGCTCACGCGGCGGATCGCGGGTGGTCGGTGGTGTCGGGAGGTGCCTACGGAATCGACGCGGCGGCGCACCGCGGTGCGCTCGCGGCCGGCGGGCAGACGCTCGCCGTGATGGCCGGGGGCGTGGACCGCCTGTATCCGGCGGGGAACGAGGACCTGCTGACGCGGGTCCTCGACCAGGGTGCGGTCCTGAGCGAGGTGCCGCCCGGGTGGGCGCCGCACCGGTCGCGCTTCCTGACGCGCAATCGGCTCATCGCGTGCGCCTCGGCGACGGTGGTGGTCGAGGCCGCGCACCGATCGGGTGCGCTGAGCACCGCCAACCGCGCGGCGGAGATGGCGCGCCCCGTCGGCGCCGTTCCGGGGCCCGTCACGAGCGCCACGTCCGCGGGCTGCCACGCGCTGATCCGGGACGGGGCCGCCGTGCTCGTGACCGGGGGACAGGACGTCCTCGAACTGGCCGGGCCCCTCGAGCTGGGTGACGCGGAGGTGGACTCCGAGCGGGCCGGTAGTGGGGGAGGCCCCGAGTTCGACCGGCCGGAGGATCGCGCGGTGTTCGATGCGCTGGGCCACCGGGCCAAGGATGTCGAGGCGCTCGCGGGCACCTCGGGGCTGACGATGGGAGAGGCCAGGGCGGCACTGGGACGGCTCGAGCTGGCGGGCACGGTGCGCCGCGAGGGGCATCGATGGCGGCGGAATCTTGTCACAAAAAGGGACAAAACGCCATAAAAGGGCCGGTACGCGTGAGATTGATGTGACGAATGTGACACGAGGGGTTGATATGACTCATGTGACGGTGCCACAGTTGCTCCATGTCAACCAGGGGTGTGAGGGCACGGACTGGGCTGATCGCCCAGTTCGAGGGCTACCTGCGCCATCAGCGCGGTCTCTCGGAGAACACCGTGCGTGCGTATCGCGGCGACCTGATGCACCTCACGGCATTCGTGACCGAAGGCGAGGTCGGCTCCGCGAGCGGTGAGCCGGACGGCGCGGACGCGGATGGCACGGAAGGCGTCGACGAGTGGTGCGCGGACAGCGCACTCGAGAGCGTCGAGCTGCGGGACCTGCGGTCCTGGCTCGCCATGATGGCGGGCGGAGGGCTCAGCCGGACCACGCTGGCTCGCCGCGGCGCCGCGGTGCGGGCGTTCTACGCATGGGCGCACAAGTCCGGCCACGTCGACCACAACCCGGCACTCCGGCTCGCGTCGGCCCGCGCCGCCTCCACCATTCCCACCGTCATGAGCCCCGCAGACGTGATGACGCTGTTGAGCGTCGCGCAGACGCGCTGCGACGACGGTGACCCCATCCACCTGCGCGACTGGGCCGCGGCGGAGCTGCTGTATGCCACCGGGATGCGAGTGGGTGAACTGGCGGGGGTGAACCTCGCCGACATCGATCTCGACGAACGGCTCGTGCGCGTGGTCGGCAAGGGCAACAAGGAGCGGGTCGTGCCGTTCGGCGTCCCCGCGGCCACTGCGGTGCGGGCCTGGCTCGCCGACGGCCGTGTCGCCCTCGTGAGTCCCGAAACCGACGCTGCGCTGCTGCTCGGGCGCCGCGGCGGCAGAGCGGGCCAGCGCCAGATCCGGGAGGCGATCCACGACCTGTGCCGCGCAGCCGGCCTTCCCGAGGTCGCGCCGCACGCTCTGCGCCACAGCGCCGCGACCCACCTGCTGACGGGCGGCTCCGACCTGCGCTCCGTGCAGGAGGTGCTCGGCCACGCGAGCCTCAACACGACCCAGCGATACACCCACGTGTCCGCAGAACGACTGCGGGCCACCTACCAACTCGCGCACCCGCGCGCCTAGGGAGAGACATGGCAAGCGTGAACGCTGTGCTGCCGCACGACGCTGTGCAGCCGCACGACACGGAGGAGCCGTGGAGCGAGACTCCGCAGCGCCCGGACTCGGTCCAGATCGCCGCCTGGTGGGAACTCCTCAGGGGCGAGGACGAGGCGGAGCGGCTCGCGGCGCGCGATGCACTCATCACCCTGCACGCTCCGCTCGTGACTCAGGTCGCGAGCCGGATGATCGTGCGCCTCCCGGACGTCGTGGAACTGGCGGACCTGGTGTCGTACGGAATGTTCGGGCTCATCGACGCGGTGGAGAAGTTCGAGCCCGCCCGCGGGTACAAGTTCGAGACGTACGCAGCCCAGCGTGTGCGCGGCGCGATCATCGATGAGCTGCGCGCCGCCGACTGGGTCCCGCGCTCGGTCCGGTCGAAGGCCCGCACCGTCGAACAGGCCACGCGTGCCATGGAGCAGTCCCTCATGCGACCGGTGACCGACGAAGACGTCGCGTGTCACCTCGGGTGGGAGACCTCCGAGGTGCGGACGGTGCGAGCGCAGGTGGCGCTGTCTCACGTCGGCGCGCTCGACGGCATGGTGTCAGGAGGGGAGACCCAGTCCATCGACTCGGCCCTCGCCCACTCGGCCCCGGAGGCGTCGAGCTCCGTCGAGGCATCCGAGACGCGTGCGCTGCTCGCCACCGCCATCCAGGGGGTGCGCGACCGCGAGCAGCGCGTGCTGCACCTGTACTACTTCGAGAACCTGACGCTCGCGCAGATCGGGCAGATCCTCGGTGTGACGGAGTCCCGCGTGTCACAGATCCACTCGGGGGCCGTGAAGAAGCTGCGTGAGTCGCTGATGCGCACGGGGGCATTCGTCTGAACCCTGCCGCGGCTCGCGGCAGCAACCGCACGGGACCGTAGCCGTCCAGTACGTCGAGCGGGTCGACGTACTCGCCGTCCACCCTCACGCCCCAGTGCACGCATGCGGCGGGCGCGCAGTGGCCGGGGTCCTCGCTGACGGTGCCGAGCGCCTGACCGCGGACCACCCGATCCCCGTCCGCGACCAGCGCGTCGATCGGCTCCACGCTGGTGAGGGCGCCGTCCGCGTGCCGCACCGTCATCACGCCGCGATCCACGACCACACCCACGAACACGACCACGCCCGATGCCGGCGCCGCCACGGGGTCCCCGACCTCCGCGGCGATGTCGACCCCGCGATGACCCGCGAGCCACGGCTCAGGAGGGATCCGCGCGAGCTCGACCACACGCATCGGCTCGATGGGCGCACGATACGGCGCGGCCGGCGACCACTGCGCGACCGCCGATGCGGGCGCCACCGCCGCTGCGCACGCCAGCAGCGCCAGCATCACCGCGCACCGCCACGACCATGTCCTCATGCGGACGATCCCACCGCATTCGGCAGCCGGTCGAAGCGGTCGCATGGCGCATCGGTGGACGCGGCAGGGTTCGCGGGTGTGGGGGACGAGCGCACCACAGGCCGCGTCAGGTATGCCGCCCGCACTCCCGTCGGGTATCATCGCCAGTGCATCCGGCATGCCCGGATGACATCGCGTGCCATTCGCGCCGCCCACCGAGCAGTCGGCAGGGAGCGCGCCGGGAAGGCGAGGTCCGAGCGCAGCTCGGTGCTGACCCGCGTTGGTGCCAGGGATACGACCCACAAGGGTCGCATCGTCAACCGAACGCGCGGGGTCACCGACCCCGCACACGAACATGCACGCGGCAAGCGTGCGGAACAGGACGAACCATGGCCGTCGTGACCATGCGACAGCTGCTGGACTCCGGTGTCCACTTCGGACACCAGACCAGCCGCTGGAACCCCAAGATGAAGCGCTTCATCTTCACCGAGCGCAATGGCATCTACATCATCGACCTGCAGCAGTCGCTCGCCAAGATCGACTCGGCGTACGAGTTCGTGCGCGACACCGTCGCCCACGGCGGCACGGTGCTGTTCGTCGGCACCAAGCGTCAGGCGCAGGAGCAGATCGCCGAGCAGGCCGCTCGCGTGGGCATGCCCTACGTCAACGAGCGCTGGCTGGGCGGCATGCTCACCAACTTCCAGACCGTGAGCAAGCGCGTCTCGCGCCTCAAGGAGCTCGAGGAGATCGACTTCGACGACGTCGCCGGTTCGGGACGCACCAAGAAGGAGCTTCTTGGCATGCGTCGCGAGAAGGACAAGCTCGCCAAGACCCTCGGCGGCATCCGCGACATGGCCAAGACGCCGTCCGTCGTGTGGATCGTGGACACCAACAAGGAGCACCTTGCCGTCGACGAGGCGCGCAAGCTCGGCATCCCCGTCGTGGGCATCCTCGACTCGAACTGCGACCCCGACCACGTCGCCTACGGCATCCCGGGCAACGACGACGCGATTCGCGCCGTTGGCCTGCTCACCCGCGTGATCGCCGATGCGGTCGCCGAGGGCGTGCGCATCCGCCACACCCCGAAGGGCGACGAGGCGGAGGCCGAGGGCACCGCTGAGCCGCTCGCCGAGTGGGAGCAGGAGCTCCTGGGCGGCGACAAGGACGAGGCGAAGGGCGAGAAGTCGGCGGAGAAGTCGGCGGACAAGCCTGCCGACAAGTCGGCTGACGAGTCGGCCGAGGCCGCTCCGGCAGCCGAGGGCGACGCTGACGCGGAGCCGATCGCCAAGACCGCAGCCCCGGTGATGGACGAGGCCGACACGGCCGAGGTGCTCGCCGAGCAGGATGGCGACGACACCACCGCCCAGACCGTCAAGCCCGCCGAGAAGAAGGCGGCCGAGGGCGCCGAGGAGGGTGCAGGCGAGAAGAAGGCCGCATCGGACGCGGACAAGAAGCCTGCCGCCAAGAAGGCGCCTGCCAAGAAGCCTGCGGCGAAGAAGACTGCCGCCACGAAGACCGCTGAGGCGGACGAGGCGAAGGCCGACGAGCCCGCCGCCGAGACCGCCGACGAGAAGTAAGGAATCCCTATGGCGAACTACACCGTCGCCGACATCCAGGCGCTCCGCGAGCGCACTGGTGCCGGCATGCTCGACGTCAAGAAGGCGCTGGACGAGGCCGAGGGCGACCTCGACAAGGCCGTCGACATCCTGCGCGTGAAGGGCCTCAAGGGCGTCACCAAGCGCGAGGGCCGTTCGGCCTCCGAGGGCCTCGTGGCCGCGTCGATCCAGGACGCCGATGGCGGCCAGGTCGGCACGCTCATCGAGCTCAACTCCGAGACCGACTTCGTCGCGAAGAACGACAAGTTCGTGGCGCTCGCGCAGACCGTGCTCGAAGCGGTCGTCGCGTCGGGTGCGGACACCGCCGAGGCCGCGCTTGCCGCGCAGGTCGACGGCAAGTCCCTCCAGGACGTCATCGACTCCGAGGCCGGCATCCTGGGCGAGAAGATCGTCCTGCGTCGCGTCTCTCGCATCGAGGCGCCGCTCGTCACCGAGTACCTGCACCGCACCAACAAGGACCTCCCCGCTCAGGTGGGCGTCCTCGTGGGCTCGGACGCCAAGGCCGGCGAGGTCGCACGTGACATCGCGATGCACATCGCCGCGTACTCCCCGACCTACCTCGTGCGCGAGGACGTTCCCGAGGACGTGGTCGCGAACGAGCGCCGCGTCGCCGAGGAGACGGCCAAGGCCGAGGGCAAGCCGGAGGCCGCGCTGCCGAAGATCACGGAGGGCCGCCTCAACGGCTTCTTCAAGGAGAACACCCTGGTGGATCAGGCATTCGCGAAGGACCCGAAGACCACGGTCGGCAAGGTGCTCGAGAACGCCGGCGGCCAGGTGACCGCCTTCACACGCTTCCGCGTGGGAGCGTAGTCTTCCCCGCAGGAGACACCCTCACACAGCACTACGCGCCGCGACCTTAGGAGGCCCCGATGCCCGAGCCCACCCACGTGAGACCGGACACCGGGGCCCCAGGTTCGCGGCGCGTTCTGCTGAAGCTGTCGGGGGAGATGTTCGGCGGCGGGTCCGTAGGGCTCGACGCCGACGTCATCAACCGCATCGCCGGCGAGATCGCCGCCGCCGTCAAGGAGGGCGTGCAGGTCTGCATCGTCGTGGGCGGCGGCAACTTCTTCCGCGGCGCGGACCTGTCGGAGCGCGGCATGGAGCGCGCGCGAGCCGACTACATGGGCATGCTGGGCACCGTCATGAACGCCCTCGCCCTCCAGGACTTCCTGGAGCAGGCCGGCGTGGCCACCCGCGTGCAGACCGCCATCACCATGGGCCAGGTCGCGGAGCCGTACATTCCGCTGCGCGCCGTGCGCCACATGGAGAAGGGCCGCGTCGTGATCTTCGGCGCGGGAGCGGGCATGCCGTACTTCTCCACGGACACCGTGTCGTTGCAGCGCGCACTCGAGGTGGGCTGCAACGAGGTGCTGATGGGCAAGAACGGCGTGGACGGCGTCTACACCGCGGACCCGCGTCGCGACTCCGAGGCCACCCTCCTGGATCACGTGACCTACAAGGACGCCCTCCGGCAGGGCCTGGACGTGATGGATGCCGCCGCCTTCTCGCTGGCCAAGGACAACGGCATGCCGATGAGGGTGTTCGGACTCGAAGAGCCTGGGAATGTGACTCGCGCACTCGTGGGTGAGACAATCGGCACGCTGGTCACGGCGTGAGCCGTGCGGAATAGGGAGCACACGTGATTGACGACATCCTTCTCGAGGCCGAGGAGAACATGGACAACGCCGTGACGGTGGCGAAGGAGAACTTCGCCGGCATCCGCAGCGGGCAGGCCTCCGCCTCGATGTTCGCGAACATCACGGTGGACTACTACGGCGCTCCGACGCCTCTGCAGCAGCTGGCATCGATCACGGTGCCCGAGGCGCGGATGGTGCTGATTTCCCCGTACGACGCCTCCGTCAAGAAGGACATCGACACCGCGCTGCGCAAGTCCGACCTGGGCGTCAACCCGTCGGACGACGGCAACGTGCTGCGGATCATCATGCCGCAGCTCACCGAGGAGCGCCGTCGGGACTACGTGAAGCTCGCCAAGAGCAAGGCCGAGGACTCTCGCGTCACGGTGCGCAACATGCGCCGCAAGGCGAAGGACCTCATCGACTCCGCCGTCAAGGGCGGCGACGTGGGCGAGGACGAGGGTTCGCGGGCCGAGAAGGAGCTCGACGCTCTCACCAAGCGCCACGTCGACGCGATCGACGCGCTGCTCGCCCACAAGGAGAGCGAGCTGCTCGAGGTCTGACCTCGCGCCGCCTCTCCGGGGCCGACTCATGAGCATCCTCCGACGCCGTCGCGAAGCCGACGCCCACCCCGAGGCCGCACCCGCGGCCACATTCGGCATCGCGGTCGAACACGACGGCGTCGACGACCCCCGGGTGGACCCCGCCGAGCCGCGCGGCGTGGAGGAACCCGTGCCGCAGGTCGCACCCGTGTCGCGGTCCGGCCGCAACATGCCCATCGCCGCGGCCGTGGGACTGACCCTGCTCGGCGGCGTGATCGCCGCGGCATGGTGGCACCCCGCGGCCCTCGCGGCGCTGATGGCTCTCGCGTGCTTCGCCGCGGTAGTCGAGTGGCGGCGAGTGCTCGCACGCAGCGATCGCCGCATCCCCCTGGCGCCCATCGGCCTCGCCACCGTGGGCCTGCTGGTGGCGACCTGGTACGGCGGCCCGGAGGGGCTCGCGGTGGCGCTCATGGTCGGTTGCGCCGGGACCGTCGCGTGGCGAGTGGTCGACGAGCGGATCGAGAACACGCTCGCGGATTCTCTCGCGTCCATGCTCACCCTGCTGTGGATTCCGTTCCTGGCATCGTTCCTGCTGCTCATGGAGCTGTCGCCCGACGGGTGGCAGCGGGTGGTCGTGGTGATCCTCGCGGCAGTCGGCTCGGACACGGGCGGACTGTTCGCCGGGATGCTGTTCGGCAAGCACCCCATGGCGCCGCGCGTGAGCCCCAAGAAGACGTGGGAGGGCCTCGCGGGAGGCCTCGTGCTCGGCACGGTCACCGCGTCGATCGCGGCGTACTTCTTCTTCGACGGGCGCTGGTGGGTCGGCGCGGCCGTGGGCTTCGCGGCCGCGACGGCCGCCGTGCTCGGCGACCTGGCCGAGTCCGCGCTCAAGCGGGACATCCAGGTCAAGGACATGTCCAGCGTGATCCCGGGCCACGGCGGGATCATGGACCGCATCGACTCGCTGCTCTTCGCCGCGCCCGTGGCCTATGTCGTATTCGGACTTCTGTTAGGGACCTCATGACCGACCGCCCACTGATCCAGATGGCGGCGCCGCGGCGCGGCAAGCCGCCTCGCCACTTCGCCGACCTGACTCACGACGAGCGCGTCGACGCGGTGCGTGACATGGGCCTGCCGGCGTTTCGCGCCAAGCAGCTCGAGAACCACTACTACACGCACCTCACGGTCGAACCCGGCGAGATGACGGACCTCCCTGCGGGGTCCAAGGACGAGCTCGCGGCTCAGATGTTCCCGCCCCTGATGTCCCCGCTGACGTCGCTCGTCGCCGACGGCGGCGCGACGCGGAAGACGCTGTGGACCCTCCACGACGGCGTGAAGGTCGAATCGGTGCTGATGAAGTACCCCGAGCGCGCGACGCTGTGCGTCACGAGCCAGGCCGGCTGCGGAATGGCGTGCCCATTCTGCGCCACCGGGCAGATGGGGCTCACCCGCAACCTGTCGGCCGCGGAGATCATCGAGCAGGTGCGGCTCGCGGCCCGCGCGTCCCGTGACGGCGAGCTGGGCGAGCCGGTGCGGCTGTCGAACGTGGTGTTCATGGGGATGGGGGAGCCGCTGGCCAACTACAAGGCCGTCATGCAGACGGTGCGGGCGCTCGTCGCACCCGAGCCGCACGGCTTCGGCCTGTCCGCGCGCCACGTCACGGTGTCCACCGTGGGGCTGGTGCCCGCCATGGACAAGCTCACCAAGGAGGGCATCCCGGTC
Organism: Demequina pilifera; assembly: GCF_048814985.1. NCBI lineage: Bacteria > Bacillati > Actinomycetota > Actinomycetes > Micrococcales > Demequinaceae > Demequina > Demequina pilifera. Next base: position 74,581 of record NZ_JBMDTW010000002.1, on the reverse strand, counting down.
ACCCTCGCGCTGTCGCTGCACGCTCCCGACGACGAGCTGCGCAACGAGATCGTCCCCATCAACACCCGCTGGACGGTCGACGAGGCGCTGGACGCCGCGTACCGCTTCTACAAGGCGACCGGCCGGCGCGTGTCGATCGAGTACGCGCTGATCCGCGACATGAACGACCAGGCGCACCGCGCGGCGATGCTGGCACGCAAGCTGCGCGAGCGCGGGGACGGCTGGGTGCACGTCAACCCGATCCCGCTCAACCCGACCCCCGGCTCCAAGTGGACCGCGTCCGACCCCGAGGTCGAGCGAGAGTTCGTCCACACGCTGCGCGCTCACGGGATTCCGACGACTATCCGGGATACTCGAGGCAGTGACATCGACGGCGCCTGCGGGCAGCTTGCGATCAAGGAGGATTGATGGCGGACCTGTTCCCCCGCGTGGGCACCTTCACGCTCGGGTACCGTGCCCCGGAGGTGGACGAGTACTTCGGCCGCGCGCGCGACGCGTACGAGCAGCCGGGGCGCGCCGACGAGCTCGCGGCGATCGACGTCCGGCGCGCGAGCTTCGATCTGAAGCGCGGCGGGTACTCGACCGCCGCGGTGGACTCGGCGCTCGACCGGCTCGAGGTCGCTTTCGCCGTGCGGGTGCGCGAGCGCTACGTCAAGGAGCACGGCCAGGACGCGTGGATGGCGGACCTCGCGGAACGCGCTCAGGCTCTGTACCCCCGCCTGCGCCGACCCGCGGGCGAGCGCTTCGCGGCGCCGCCGACCTTCCGCACCGGCTACGACCGCAGCGAGGTCGACGCCGTGCTGAACCGGCTCACCGCCTTCTTCGATCAGGGCCGGCCGCTGACCGCAGAGGACATCCGCGTCCTCACCTTCAAGCGTCGCCGCTCGTGGGCCGCCTACGAGGAGCGCGTGGTGGACGCGTATCTCGCGCGCGCCGTCGACATCCTGCTCGGGGTCGCGTGAGCGAAGCGCGCACCGTCTCGCTGCTGGGGTCCACCGGGTCGATCGGCACCCAGGCGCTCGACGTCATCGCACGGCACCCCGAACGCTTCGACGTCGTCGCGCTCGCGGCCGGCGGCGCGGACCCGGAGATGGTGGTGGCGCAGGCCAAGGCCGTGCGTCCCTCCCTGGTCGCCCTCGCCTCGGCCGATGCGGCGGCCGTCGTCGCACGCGAGCTTCCGGGCGTCGAGGTCGTGGCGGGGCCCGATGCGGTCGTCACCGCGGCAGGCTGCGGCGCCGACGTCGTGCTCAACGGGATCACCGGCTCCGTAGGGCTGCGCCCTACGCTCGCCGCGCTCGAGGCGGGCAGCACCCTCGCGCTCGCGAACAAGGAGTCGCTCGTCGCCGGGGGAGCGCTGGTCAAGGCGGCCGTGCGCCGCCCCGGCCAGATCGTCCCGGTCGACTCGGAGCACTCGGCGCTCGCACAGGCGCTGCGCGGCGGCCGTGCCGAGGAGGTGCGCCGTCTGGTCGTGACCGCCTCGGGAGGGGCGTTCCGCGGCCGCACCCGTGCGGAGCTCGCCGGCGTCACCACGGCCGATGCGCTTCGCCATCCCACCTGGGACATGGGCCCGGTCGTGACCATCAACTCGGCGTCGATGGTCAACAAGGCGCTCGAGGTCATCGAGGCGCACCTGCTGTTCGACATCCCCATGGACCGGATCGACGTCGTGGTCCACGCTCAGTCGGTGGTGCACTCGATGGTCGAGTTCATTGACGGCAGCACGCTCGCGCAGGCATCGCCGCCCGACATGAGGCTGCCGATCGCGCTCGGGCTGGCGTGGCCGGACCGGCTGGCGGATGCCGTCCCGGGGTGTGACTGGACGCAGGCCACCTCGTGGACCTTCGAGCCCCTCGACGAGGACGCCTTCCCCGCCGTGCGCGTCGCGCGCGCGGCCGTGGCCGCATCGGCCCTCCATCCCGCCGTGTTCAACGCCGCCAACGAGGAGTGCGTGCAGGCGTTCGTCGACGGCAGGCTGCCGTTCCTCGGGATCGTCGACACCGTCCGGGACGTTGTCGAGCAGTACGAGGCCCCCGCGGAGCTCTCGCTCGCGGCCGTCGACGAGGCGGAGCGGTGGGCGCGCGAGCGGGCCGCGGCGGCTATTGGCTGACGTCGCGCAACTGAAACGACGCCGGGCATGTGGAATGACACTGAAACGTAGGGTAGGCGCATGGACACGCTGATCGGCATCGTGGTGCTGGTGGTCGGGCTGCTGGTCTCGATCGCGCTCCACGAGGTGGGGCACATGGTGCCCGCCAAGAAGTTCGGCGTGCGTGTGAGCGAGTACTTCGTGGGCTTCGGCCCCCGGCTGTGGTCGCGACGCGGCCGCGAGACTGAGTACGGCATCAAGGCCATCCCGCTCGGCGGCTACGTGCGGCTGGTGGGGATGATCCCGCCCGAGGAACGGGTCAAGCCCGTGCGCGGCACGGGTTGGGCGTCCCGGCTGATCGCGGATGCGCGCGAGGTGGCCGTCGAGGAGATCCAGCCCGGCGAGGACGCCCGCGCCTTCTATCACCTCGCGTGGTGGAAGAAGGCGATCGTCATGCTCGGCGGTCCGCTCGTGAACCTGATCCTCGCGGTGCTGCTGTTCACCGGCGTGCTGATGGCGATCGGTGCGCCTACCGCGACGCTCACCGTCGGCTCCGTGCTGCCGTGCGAGCCCGCGCCGGCCTCGACTGAGTGCGCTGCGGGCGACCCGCCTTCTCCGGCGATCGAGGCCGGTCTGCAGGACGGTGACACCATCACCGCCGTCGGTGGCACGCAGGTGGACGACTGGGAGCAGGCGACGAGCATCATCGCCGACTCGCCGGGGGAGACGCTCGCTCTGGACGTGATGCGCGGCGGCGAGACCGTCGCGCTGACGGTCACGCCGAGCGCGCGCGACCGGGTGGTGCTCGACGACGATGGCCAGGCCGTCGTTGATGGCTCCGGCGCGGCCGTGCTCGAGACTGTCGGGTACCTCGGCATGATGTCCGAGGTGGTGACCGTCCGTCAGCCAGCGACCGCGGGCGTCGTGCAGACGGGCGACTACTTGGCACGCACGGTCGAGGTGGTCGCGACGCTGCCGGTTCACCTGTACGACGTGTCGCGTGCCGCCCTGGGGCTCGAGGAGCGCAGCCAGGACTCGATCATGGGAGTCGTGGGTGTGGGCCGCGTGGCGGGAGAGATCTCCGGAATCGAAGCCGAAGGCTACGGGCTGACGGAGAAGATCGCGAACTGGCTGACGCTGCTGGGCGGCCTCAACCTGGCGCTCTTCGCGTTCAACATGATCCCGCTCGTGCCGCTCGACGGCGGCCACGTCGCCTCTGCCGTGTGGCAGGGCATCAAGAACGGCTGGGCGCGGCTGCGATCGCTGCCCACGCCCGCGCCGGTCGACGTGGCGAGGATGATGCCCGTCGCCTACGCCGTGTTCGGAATTCTGCTGGTGATGGGCGTTGTTCTCATCTACGCGGATATCGTCGCGCCCGTGAGGATCGTGTGACATGCCGTGGACCAGCTTCGCTGATGATGAGGAGATAATGACACCGTGACCGCCATCGGACTAGGAATGCCCGCGATGCCCCCGCCCACGCTCGCGCCCCGCAAGAAGACGCGCAAGATCAAGGTGGGCTCTGTCGATGTGGGCGGCGACGCCCCGGTGAGCGTCCAGTCAATGACGACCACCAAGACCACCGACATCAACGCCACGCTTCAGCAGATCGCGGAGCTGACCGCCTCGGGCTGCGACATCGTGCGCGTCGCGTGTCCGACGCAGGACGACGCGGACGCGCTGCCGATCATCGCCAAGAAGTCGCAGATCCCCGTGATCGCGGACATCCACTTCCAGCCCAAGTACGTGTTCGCGGCGATCGAGGCCGGCTGCGCGGCCGTGCGCGTGAACCCCGGCAACATCAAGAGGTTCGACGATCAGATCAAGGAGATCGCCCAGGCCGCGAAGGACCACGGCACGTCGATCCGCATCGGCGTCAACGCCGGTTCGCTGGATCCGCGCCTGCTGAAGAAGTACGGCAAGGCCACCCCCGAGGCGCTCGTCGAGTCCGCGGTGTGGGAGGCGAGCCTGTTCGAGGAGCACGACTTCCACGACTTCAAGATCTCGGTCAAGCACAACGACCCGGTGATCATGGTCGAGGCCTACCGCCAGCTCTCCGAGCGCGGCGACTGGCCGCTGCACCTCGGCGTGACCGAGGCCGGTCCCGCGTTCCAGGGCACCATCAAGTCCGCGACGGCCTTCGGCGCGCTGCTCAGCGAGGGCATCGGCGACACCATCCGCGTGTCCCTGTCCGCCCCTCCCGTCGAGGAGGTGAAGGTGGGCATCCAGATCCTGCAGAGCCTCAACCTGCGCCCCCGCAAGCTGGAGATCGTCTCGTGCCCGTCGTGCGGTCGCGCCCAGGTGGACGTGTACGAGCTCGCGGAGAAGGTGACCGCCGGCCTCGAGGGCATGGAGGTGCCGCTGCGCGTGGCCGTCATGGGCTGCGTCGTGAACGGACCCGGAGAGGCCCGCGAGGCGGACCTCGGTGTGGCCTCCGGCAACGGCAAGGGGCAGATCTTCGTCAAGGGCGAGGTCATCAAGACGGTGCCCGAGAGCCAGATCGTGGAGACGCTGATCGAAGAGGCGATGCGCATCGCCGAGACCATGGAGCCCGAGGAGGGCGCGACCCCGCAGGTGATGGCCGGGTCATGACCGATTCGCTGCTCCGGCGCGCACAGCACAGCCTGGCGCCGGCGCAGCGTCGCGACATGCAGGAGATCCGCGACCTGTGCGCGGAGGACCCGGTCGCGAATGTGGTGCCGATGGCACACGTCGAGTCGGCACTGCACTCCGGCTCGGTGCCCGCCGGCCTGTGGGTGGTCCGCCGCCGTGCCGGCTGGGGCCGCGAGATGGCCGGTGCGGTGTGGGCCGGCTCGAACGTGTGCCCCGTGCTTCCGGACATCGATGCGGACTCCGCCGACGAGCGCATGGCCGACGTCGCTGCCGCCGTCGTGGGCCGCATCAGCCGGCCCGCCGCGCTGGTCGGACCGGCCCAGGTCACCCTGGATCTGTGGGGCCGGGTCGAGCCCTGGTGGGGGCCCGCGCGCGAGGTGCGTCCGCGCCAGGTGTCCATGCGGATCGACGGCCCCGCCCGTCACGTGCCGCCGCTGAACGCCGCGGACCTGCAGCTCGAGGCGGTGCGGCTCGCGCGCGAAGAGGACTACGACGCGCTGCTGCCCGCGTGCGTACACATGTTCATCGGCGAGGTCGGATACGACCCCATGCGCCACGGTCGCGCCGCGTACGAGGACCGGCTGCACCGGCTGGTGCGCAGCGGCCGCGCGCACCTGCAGTACGGGCTGGCCGAGGGGCGCAGGCAGGTGGTGTTCAAGGCCGAGGTCGGGGCGCTCGCGGGCGGCGTCGCGCAGCTGCAGGGGGTGTGGGTGCACCCGGAGCTGCGGGGACGCGGGCTGGCGCGCGCGGGACTCGCGGCCGTGGTCGCGGCGGTCCACGCCGACACCGCCCCCACCGTGTCGCTGTACGTCAACGACTTCAACGCCCCCGCGCTCGCCTCGTACGACGCGGTGGGCTTCACCCGGGTGGGGACCTTCGCGACCGTCATGTTCTGAACGGCCCGGCGATGATCTGAACGGCCCGGCGTCCCGTCGCCGCGCGGTGGTGCCGGTGCCGCCCACCCCAGCCCACGCATCGGCCGCACGAGCAGCAGTGCGGAACCCGCAGATGCGGCATCCGCACTCACGAGCAGGCGACCCGTCAGTGGCGAGGGCGCGCGCCCCGGGCGCCACTAGGCTGGTGCGCATGCTTCGCATGTCCACACTCTTCCTGCGCACCCTCCGCGAGGACCCGGCCGACGCCGAGGTCGCCTCCCACCGCCTGCTGCTGCGGGCGGGCTACATCCGCCGTGCGGCCCCCGGCATCTACTCGTGGATGCCGCTCGGCCTGCGCGTGCTCGCCAAGGTCGAGGCCGTGGTGCGCGAGGAGATGGCGCGGGCCGGCAGCCAGGAGGTGCACTTCCCGGCGCTGCTGCCCAAGGAGCCGTACGAGACCACCGGACGGTGGGAGGAGTACGGACCCAACCTGTTCCGGCTCAAGGACCGCAAGGGCGGCGACATGCTGCTCGCACCCACCCACGAGGAGATGTTCACGCTGCTCGTGAAGGACCTGTACTCGTCGTACAAGGACCTGCCGCTGTCGCTCTACCAGATCCAGAACAAGTACCGCGATGAGGCGCGACCCCGCGCGGGGCTGCTGCGCGGCCGCGAGTTCATCATGAAGGACGCGTACTCGTTCGACATCGACGACGCGGGGCTCGAGGCCTCGTACCAGGCCCAGCGCGCCGCCTACATCCGGGTGTTCGACCGGCTCGGCATCGACTACGTCATCGTGTCCGCGACCTCGGGTGCGATGGGCGGCTCCAAGTCCGAGGAGTTCCTCGCGCCCACCGAGATCGGCGAGGACACGTACGTGCGCTCGCCCGGCGGCTACGCCGCCAACGTCGAGGCCGTCACGACCCCGGTGCCGGACGCCGTGCCGTACGACGACGCGCCCGCCGCGCACGTCGAGGACACCCCGGACACCCCCACGATCGACACCCTCGTGGCGCATGCCAACGCCCACCACCCGCTTCCCGACCGCGAGTGGACCGCGGCGGACACCCTCAAGAACGTGGTGCTCGCGCTGACCTCGCCGGCGGGGGAGCGCACGCTGCTCGCCGTCGGCCTGCCGGGCGACCGCGACGCCGACATGGCCCGTCTCGAGGCCGCGCTGGCGCCCGCTGTCGTCGAGCCCGCGACCGAGGCGGACTTCGCTCGCCACCCCGAGCTCGTCAAGGGCTACATCGGCCCCGGTGTGCTCGGGCCGCAGTCCCGCACCACCGGCGTCGAGCGCGGCGACGAGGACGACGCCGCGATCCCGTACCTGCTGGACCCCCGGATCGTCCCGGGCACCAGGTGGATCACCGGGGCGAACGAACCCGGCCGCCACGTGTTCGAGCTGACCGCGGGCCGCGACTTCACGGCCGACGGCACGGTCGAGGGCGCCACGGTGCGCGAGGGCGACCCCGCTCCGGACGGCTCCGGCCCCCTCGAGCTCGCGCGCGGCGTCGAGATCGGCCACATCTTCCAGCTGGGCCGCAAGTACGCGCAGGCCCTGGGCCTGCAGGTGCTCGACGTCAACGGCAAGCAGGTCACCGTGACGATGGGCTCGTACGGCATCGGCGTCACCCGCGCCCTCGCGCTGCTCGCGGAGCTGAACCACGACGAGCTGGGCCTGATGTGGCCCCCGCACGTCGCTCCCTTCCACGTGCACGTGGTCGCGGCCGGCAAGGACCAGGCGGTCCTGGACACGGCCGAGCGGCTCGCGGGGGAGCTCGAGGCCGGCGGCGTCGAGGTGCTCTACGACGATCGCCCCAAGGTCTCGCCCGGGGTGAAGTTCAAGGACGCGGAGCTGCTGGGAGCGCCGTTCATCCTCGTGGTGGGCCGCGGGCTCGCCGACGGCGAGGTCGAGCTCAAGGTGCGCTCGGCCGGCACCAGCGAGGCGGTTCCGACGGCCGATGCGGTCGCGACGGTCTCGGCACGCGTGCGCGAGGCGCTCGGCGAGTAGGCGCTGGTCGTCAGTCGGCGGGTGCCTCCAGCGCCGCGTCGAGGAACGCGATCACACGCTGGGGCCACACCTCCGGCTCGGTGGCCAGACCGCCCGTGTGGGCGGCGCTCGGGATCTCCCAGGTCTCCACGTGAGAGGTGCCCCGTGCGACCCACGTGGAGGCCATCGCCTCGTCCGGCACCTTGCCCGAAGAGATGAGCAGGATCGGCGCACGCGTGGCGGCGGCAGCGTCGCGCAGCGTGCCGGGTCGCGGGGCGTCGGTCATCGCGACCACGAGCGCGTCGCGCTCCAGGTCCATCCCTCGCTGCAGCCACCCGAGTGGATGGCTCGGCAGCCAGCCGGCCTTGTCCGCCGAGGTGCGTTGCGTCGCACCCTCCGCCACCACCGCCCGAGCGCGCGGATCGGCCCCCGCCGCCCCGACGGCTGACTCGCCGCCCATCGACAGCCCGACCAGGCCCAGGCGTTCGGGGTCGACGCCGTCGATCGCGGACAGCGTGTCCAGGGCCGCCGCGAGGTCGGCCTCGCCCCACCACCCCAAGTCCATTGCCCGGCCCGTGGAGTCGCCGTGCCCACGAGCGTCGATCGCGAGCACGCCGTAGCCTGCCTCGGCGAGCACCTCCGCATGTGTGACCACTGCGTCCCGCGTGGACCCCGCGCCGTGGGCCAGGACGACTGCCGCACCCGTCGTGGTGGGGACGTACCAGCCGGCCAGAGTCACGCCCTCACCGGCGTCGACAGACACGTCGATGGCGCCCGCCGGCCGTCCTCCCTGGTAGGCGGCGTGCGGCGGGTAGGCGGCCCACACGGCCACTGCCGCCGGAAACGCCACCACGAGCACTCCGATGCCGCCGCCGACGAGCAGCGCCGCGCGCGAGAGGGGCCGGGAGGCGGTGCGTCCTGTCACGAGGATGAGGCCTGCGACGATCGCGATGGTGACAAAAGTGCCGGCGGCGACGCCGAGCGTCAGCCCGTCCTTGCCCCAGCGAGCGGGCCCGACGCTGGCGGCGATCCCCAGCGCGACCGCGCTGAGAGCGAGCGCGGCGACGATGCCGACCCCTCGGAGCACCCGTGCCATGGCCGCCTCCCTCTCGTCACGATAGAACCGCGGTGAGGGGCTCGGCATGGGACCGAGGTCACGGCCGGGCGCGTGCTTGCCGGAGTGCTACTCGCCGACTGTTGCCGCCAGGCCAGGCAGGGCGGGCACCTCGAAGGACTGCGCGGTCGGTGCGCCGAACGCGGCCGCCTGGGCGTAGGCGTCGAAGGCCGCGTGCAGCAGCCACGGCACGTCCCCCGCGGGCGCGCCGTCGAGCAGCGCCGCGTACGTCTGTCCCGCGCGGGTCTCGAGGTCCCGCGCGGCGGCCGAGCGCGAGGCCGAGTCGGCGGAGCCGTCACCGGTGAGCACGTAGACGGGCTCGCGGCGGTCCTCGACACCCGGGAGCCGCGCCAGTGCCGCCGCCCGGGCGCGCTGGAGCTCGCGGCGCGCGAGCCACTGGTCGCGCTCGTCGTCCGTCGCGCGCGCCGCGAGCACCTCGTAGGCGTAGCGGGCCTGGTCGTGCATGACCGCCAGTTCCGCCAGAGTGTCGGTGTCGATCCCCGTCGACGCAGGCACGGGCCCGGAGTCAGGCAGCGAGCCGGACGGGATCGAGCGCTCCGCGACGATCGGCTCGGTGGATTCGGCGATCGCGTCCGCGACCCACGCGGCGTACCACGACGACAGCGCGTGAGACAGCCCCGCGGAGGCCAGCAGGAAGGCGAGGTCGGAGTCCTCGGCGACCAGCGCATCGGCCAGGTGGCCGTCGCGTGCCTCGACCCCCAGGCCGATGAGGTCGACCCGTTCGGCGGACGGCGAGGGAGACGGGGACTGCGGGTAGGGAACGTAGAAGCCGCCGAGCGCGTCCAGGCGCTCCTGTGCGGCGGCCGACTCGATCTGGCTGAGGACCGTCGCCTGCGCGGTGGTGGCGCCGTCGGCGCCCGCGCCTCCCCAGGTCGCCTCCACGATCGCCTGCTCCCGCGCGGCGGCGGCGTCGCGCATCACCGTCACCGGGCCGGGGGAGGGCCACTCGGGCGGGGGAGTCTCGAGCCGCCAGGAGCACGCACCGAGGGCGAGCACCGCAACGGCGACGGCCGATGCGCGCAGGAGTCGGGCCGTCATGGCCGCCATCCTTTCATGGCGGGCCACTACACTGTCCTTCGACGAACTTCAGGAACGGACCGCTGCCTAAGCGCACAGGAGGCTGAGCCCATGGACCTCACCAGCAGAATCGCCGAGCTCGCCGCGCCAGCCGCACGGGAGGCCGGGCTGGAACTCGACTCCGTGACCGTGACCGCCGCGGGCAAGCGCTCGCGAGTGCTCGTCGCCGTCGACCTTCCCGAGACCGAGGTCGGCTCCGCGGATCTGGACGCAGTCGCGGCCGCCTCGCGCGCGATCGGCGCCGCTCTCGACGAGGCGAACGTGCCGTCCACGCCGTACCTCCTCGAGGTCTCGACCCCTGGCGCCGACCGCCCTCTCACCGAGCGTCGCCACTTCATGCGTGCCCGCACGCGCAAGATCGCGCTCACGCTCGCGACCGGCGGAAAGCTGGCCGGTGTGCTCGAGGACGTCGACGGCGACGTGCTCGTGATCGCGGCCGAGGGCGTGACCGAGCGGGTGGCCATCGCGGACGTCGCGCAGGCCAACGTGGTCGTCGAGCTCAAGCGGCTCGACTGACCTGCGTCGCCCGAAGAACCGTACATTGACCGAACAGCAGTAAGGAGGCGGCATGGACATCGACATGCAGGCCCTGAGGGGTCTCGAAAGAGAGCGCGACATCCGCCTCGACATTCTGGTCGACGCGATCGAGCAGGCGCTCGTGTCCGCGTATCACAAGACGCCGGGCGCGTACCGGCACGCGCGGGCGCACGTGGACCGCGACACCGGAAAGGTGTCGATCTACGCCCGCGAGGATCCGGACCCGGAGGGCGACGAGCCGGTCGAGGCGCAGCCGGAGTTCGACCACACCCCCGACAACTTTGGCCGGATCGCGACCTCGACCGCGCGCCAGGTGATCTTCCAGCGCATGCGCCAGGCCGGGGACGACGCCGTGCTCGGCGAGTACGCGAGCAAGGAGGGCCAGCTGGTGTCGGGCATCATCCAGCAGAGCGCGGACCCGCGCAACGTCCACGTCGACATCGGCGACGTCGAGGCGATCCTGCCGCCGCACGAGCAGGTCCCGACCGAGCGCTATGAGCACGGCCAGCGACTGCGCGGCTACGTGCTCGACGTCGGCCGCGGCATGAAGGGCCCCTCGATCACCCTGTCGCGCACCCACCCGGGACTGGTGCGTCAGCTCTTCGAGATGGAGGTGCCCGAGATCGCGGAGGGCACCGTCGAGATCATGAGCCTCGCGCGCGAATCCGGCCACCGCACCAAGATGGCCGTGCGCGCCCTCGAGCCGGGCGTCAACGCCAAGGGCGCCTGCATCGGCCCCATGGGCTCCCGCGTGCGCGCCGTGATGAGCGAGCTGCGTGGAGAGAAGATCGACATCGTCGACTGGGACGAGGATCCGGCCACGTTCGTGGGCAACGCGCTGTCGCCGTCGCGGGTCGTGTCGGTCACGGTGGTGGACGAAGAGGCGCGCGCCGCGCGCGTGATCGTGCCCGACTTCCACCTGTCTCTCGCGATCGGCAAGGAGGGGCAGAACGCCCGCCTGGCGGCGCGGCTCACGGGATGGCGGATCGACATCAGGTCCGACGAGGACACCGACACCCCGGGGCGCGTCGGGGTCCCTCGTTCCGCGCCGGAGCGGTGACGCGCTAGACTGATGGAGCCGAGAACGCCTTCAGCAGACTCCGGCGTACTCCCGCACGTCCCCGTGCGGACGTGCATCGGGTGCCGCCGCAGGGCCTCTCGGTCGGTTCTGGTGCGACTCGTGCTCGAGAACGACCGTGTGGTCGTCGACGAGAGCGGGAGCAAGCCGGGTCGGGGAGCGTGGCTGCATCCCGATCCCGACTGCGTCGCACTCGCACTCCGACGACGTCAGTTCGGGAGAGCATTGCGCTCTCCCTCAGCCGACGCATCGGGCGTCGTCCTTCCGGACGTGTAAGTGCATGAGCCGCCCGCCATCCAAGCCATCGACAGAACGGGACGAAAGCCCATGGTCGTCTGATGAGTGCCTCGCAATGAGTGCCTACCGGTAACGATGGTTCGACCCTGCCTCGGTCGAACCGAGACAGGAGAATTGTGGCAAAGCCCCGCGTTCACGAGATCGCGAAAGAGCTCGGAGTACCGAGCAAGCAACTGATCACCAAGCTCAATGAGCTCGGCGAATACGTCAAGGGTCCGTCGTCGACTCTCGAAGCGCCCGTGGTGCGCAAGGCCCGTGAGGCCTTCCCCGCGGCACCCGAGAAGTCCGATTCGGCTCCCGCGACGCCCGCGCCTAAGCCTGCGGCGAAGCCCGGACCCAAGCCTGCGGCGCCCAAGCCGCCGGCACCCGAGGCGCCCGCGGCGGAGGCCCCCGCCTCTGCTCCCGAGCCCACCCCTGCGCCTCAGCAGGATTCCGCGCCCGCCCCTTCGCAGGAGCAGGCTCCCGCCGCTGACGGCAAGCCCGCCGCGCCGTCGCCTTCGGACATGCCGAAGCCGCGCCCGCGTCCCGGCGGCAACAACCCGTTCTCCGAGCGCGCCCCGGGACCCCGTCCCCGTCCGCGCCCGGGTGGCAACAACCCCTTCCAGACGCAGCGTCCTGGCGCCCGCCCCGGCGGTCGCCCGGGAGCACCCGCACCCGGCGGTCCCGGCGGCCCTGGTGGTCCCGGCGGCGCCGGCGGTCCCGGCGGTCCCGCTGGTGGTCCCGGCGGTCGCGGTCCGCGTCCCTCGCCCGGTCAGATGCCCAACCGCACCCCCGGCCGTCCCGGTCCGGGTGGCGCCGGCGGTCCCGGCGGTCCCGCTGGTGGTCCCGGCGGTCGCGGTCCGCGTCCCTCGCCCGGTCAGATGCCCAACCGCACCCCCGGCCGTCCCGGTCCGGGTGGCGCCGGCGGTCCCGGTGGCCGCGGAGGCGGTCCTGGTGGCCGTCCCGGCTTCGGCGGCCCCGGTGGCCGTCCGGCAGCCGGCGGTCGCGGTCGTGGCGGAGGCACCGCTGGTGCGTTCGGTCGCCAAGGTGGCCGTCCCGCACGCTCGCGGAAGTCGAAGCGGGCCAAGCGGGCCGAGTACGAGCAGCAGCAGGCGCCGTCCATCGGCGGCGTCCAGATCCCTCGCGGCGACGGCAACACGCCGATCCGCCTGCGTCGCGGCTCGACCATCAGCGACTTCGCAGAGAAGATCGACGTCAATCCCGCGTCGCTCGTGACGGTGCTGTTCCACTTGGGCGAGATGGCCACGGCCACCCAGTCCCTCGATGAGGCGACGTTCGAGACCCTCGGTGAGGAGCTGGGCTACAAGATCCAGATCGTCTCGCCCGAGGAGGAGGACCGCGAGCTGCTCGAGGACTTCGGTCTCGACATCGAGGCCGAGCTCGAGGCGGAGACCGACGAGGACCTCGAGCAGCGTCCCCCGGTCGTCACCGTCATGGGACACGTCGACCACGGTAAGACGCGACTGCTCGACTCGATCCGCAAGGCTGACGTGATCTCCGGCGAGGCCGGCGGCATCACCCAGCACATCGGCGCCTACCAGGTGCGCCACGAGCACGAGGGCGTCACCCGCGCCATCACGTTCATCGACACCCCGGGTCACGAGGCGTTCACCGCCATGCGTGCCCGTGGTGCGAAGGTCACCGACATTGCGATCCTCGTGGTCGCGGCGGACGACGGCGTGATGCCTCAGACCATCGAGGCGCTCAACCACGCCCAGGCCGCGGACGTGCCGATCGTGGTCGCGATCAACAAGATCGACTCCGAGGGCGCCAACCCCGAGAAGATCCGTCAGCAGCTGACCGAGTACAACCTGGTCGCTGAGGAGTGGGGCGGCGACACCATGTTCGTCGAGGTCTCCGCTCTCCAGAACAAGAACATCGACTCGCTGCTCGAGGCCGTGCTGCTCACCGCAGACGCGGGCCTGGACCTGCGTGCGAACCCGGACAAGGACGCTCGCGGTGTGGCAGTCGAGGCTCACCTGGACAAGGGTCGCGGTCCCGTTGCGACCGTGCTGGTCAACTCCGGAACGCTGCGTGTGGGCGACTCGATTGTTGCGGGCACGGCCCATGGCCGCGTGCGAGCCATGTTCGACGAGCACGACAACGCGGTGCAGGAGGCGCTCCCGGCGCGTCCGGTGCTCGTCATCGGCCTGACCTCGGTTCCGGGCGCCGGCGACACCTTCCTGGTGGCCGACGACGACCGCACGGCGCGTCAGATCGCCGAGAAGCGTGAGACCGCCGAGCGTGCCGCACAGCTCGCCAAGCGCCGCAAGCGCATCAGCCTCGAGGACTTCACGAAGGCCATCGAGGAGGGCAAGGTCGACACCCTCAACCTCATCATCAAGGGAGACGTGTCGGGTGCCGTCGAGGCGCTCGAGGACGCACTGCTCCAGATCGATGTGGGCGACCAGGTAGACCTGCGGATCATCCACCGCGGCGTGGGTGCAGTGACGCAGAACGACGTGAACCTCGCGACGGTCGACAACGCGATCATCCTCGGGTTCAACGTCCGTCCGGCGGAGCGCGTCCAGGACCTCGCGGACCGCGAGGGCGTGGACATGCGCTTCTACTCGGTCATCTACCGCGTGCTCGAGGACGTCGAGGCGTCGCTCACCGGCATGCTCAAGCCCGAGTACGAGGAGCGCCAGGTGGGTGGTGCGGAGATCATGGAGATCTTCCGCAGCTCCAAGTTCGGCAACATCGCCGGCTGCCTGGTGCGCAACGGAGTCATCCGTCGCAACGCCAAGGTCCGCGTGGTGCGCGAGGGCGTGGTGGTCGGCGAGCCGACCATCGACACCCTGCGTCGCTTCAAGGACGACGTCACCGAGGTCAAGGACGGCTTCGAGTGCGGTATCGGTCTGGGCAAGTTCAACGACATCCGTGTCGGGGACATGATCGAGACCTTCGAGATGGTTGAGATTCCGAGGACGTAATGGCGGACAGCGCACGCGCTCTCAGGCTCGCGGGCACCATCAAGAAATTGGTGGCCCGCGCGCTTGAGAAGGAGATCAAGGACCCCCGCCTGGGGTTCGTCACCATCACTGACGTTCGCGTCACCGGTGACCTGCAGCAGGCGTCCGTCTTCTACACCGTGTACGGCGGGGACGAGGAGCGCGCGGGAACCGCCGCGGCCCTCGCCTCCGCCAAGGGGCGCCTGCGCTCGCTCGTGGGGCAGGAGCTCGGGATTCGGCTCACGCCGTCTCTCGAGTTCCACCTCGACGCGGTGCCGGAGACGGCGGCGACGCTCGACAAGGCGCTGCACGAGGCTCAGCAGCGCGACGCCGAGCTCGCGAAGCTGCGCGAGAACGCGGCGTACGCGGGCGACGAGGACCCGTACCGGCGTCCCGAGGACCGCGATGCCGACGGCCGGGACGCCGAGGCGGATGGCCAAGGCTCCTAGGCCCGAGCCCGCCCCCGGGCTCGTGATCGTCGACAAGCCCGCCGGGTGGACGTCGCATGACGTCGTGGGGCGCATGCGCAGGCTCGCCGGCACGCGCAAGGTGGGCCACGCGGGCACCCTCGACCCCATGGCCACCGGCGTGCTGGTGATCGGCATCGGTCGAGCCACGCGCCTGCTCACCTACATCGTCGGCCACGACAAGGCCTACGAGGCGACCATCAGGCTCGGCCAGTCGACGGTGACGGACGACGCGGAGGGCGACGTCACGGCATCTCGCGACGCCTCGTCCGTTACTGACGCCGCGATCGCCGATGCGGTCGCCGGCCTGACCGGCGACATCTCCCAGGTGCCCAGCACGGTCAGCGCGATCAAGATCGACGGCCAGCGGGCCTACAAGCGCGCCCGCGACGGGGAGACGGTGGAGATCCCGGCCCGACCCGTCACGGTGAGCGCGTTCGACGTGCTCGCGACGCGTCGCAGTGGTGACACGATCGACCTCGACGTCCGCGTCGAGGTCTCCTCCGGCACCTACGTCCGCGCACTCGCGCGCGACCTGGGCGCCGCGCTCACCGTGGACGGTCACGGGGTGGGCGGTCACCTGACGTCGCTGCGGCGCACCAGGGTCGGAGGCCTGACCCTCGCGGACGCACGAACCCTGGACGAGCTCGCGGCGCTGGTCGAATCGGGCGCGGAAGTGCCGCGCGTGCCGCTCGGCGCCGCCGCATCGGCCGTCCTGCCGACGATCGCCCTGACCGAGCCCCACGCGCGGGCGCTCGGCTACGGGCAGGCGATCCCCGCCTCGGCGCTGGGCGAGCAGTCCGCGCACGACGGGCCGTATGCGGGCCTGGCCCCGGACGGCGACCTGGTGGCGGTGCTCGAGCGCCGGGCCGACACCCTGCGCCCCGCCGTCGTGTTCCGTCCCTCCGGCTCCGAGCCGTCGCCGGCTGCGGCACAATGAGCGCCATGCAGGTCTGGAGAGCTCTCGACGAGGTCCCGGCCGATCTGGGCCCGACGGCCGTCACGCTGGGCAACTTCGACGGCGTGCACCGCGGACACCAGGCGGTGCTGTCGCAGATGGTCGCGGACGCCCGCGACCGCGGCCACCGCGCGGTCGCGTTGACCTTCGACCCGCACCCCAAGGCGGTCCACGACCCCGAGCACCCGCCCGTGCTCATCACCGGCCTGCAGGACAAGCTCGACCGGCTCGCCGACACCGGTCTCGATGGGGTCCTGGTGGTTCCCTACACGCTCGAATTCGCCAGCCAGACGCCACAGGAGTTCGTCCGGCGGTGGCTCGTCGACGGGCTGGGCGCGGCCACCGTGGTGGTGGGCGCGGACACCAAGTTCGGCCGGGGGAACGCCGGCGACGTCGCGACCATGCGCGCCATCGGCGCCAGCATGGGGTTCGTCACCGACGTCGTGGACGATGCGTGCGCCGTGTCGGAGACCGGGCGGCGGTGGTCGTCCACGTGGGTGCGGGAGCTCCTCGATGACGGGCGCATGCGCGAGGCCGCGGACGTGCTGGGCCGGCCGCATCGGCTGCGTGGAGTGGTGGTCGACGGCGACAAGCTGGGCCGGGAGATCGGATTCCCGACCGCCAACCTCGACCTCACGGGTGGAATGGTTCCGCGCCATGGCGTCTACGCCGGTTGGATGACGGTGCTGGACCCGCGCGGCAATGCGCGAGCGGGCACCCTGACGGGGGAGCGGCTCGCGACCGCCATCAGCATCGGCATCAACTACACCGTGGGCGCCGAGAATCTGCGCATCGAGGGATTTGCCTTCGACCGCCCCGGAATTGACCTGTACCGCGCCGAGGTGGCGTTCGACCTGGTCGAGTGGCGCCGGCCCATGCTCGACTTCGGATCCCTGGATGGACTCAAGGACGCTCTCGCCGCAGACGTCCAATGGAGCCGTGATGTGTTACAAGTCGGTTAAACCAGCGTAAATACAGACAGAAGGGGCTATTGTCTGAAGATGGACAAGGGCCCTCGGTCTGTGCACGTCGAACGCGGCGAGCCGCTGGTGGTGCTTGACCATGTCAACAAGCACTTCGGCGACCTCCATGTGCTGGAGGACATCAACCTGACCGTGCGGCGCGGCGAGGTGGTCGTCGTGATCGGGCCCTCAGGGGCGGGCAAGTCCACGCTGTGCCGGGCGATCAACCGGCTCGAGACCATCGACGGCGGCACCATCTCCGTCGACGGCGTCACGCTTCCCGATGAGGGAAAGCCGCTGGCCCGGCTGCGGGCGGACGTCGGCATGGTCTTCCAGTCCTTCAACCTGTTCGCCCACAAGACGATTCTCGAGAATGTGACGCTCGGGCCCACCCAGGTCAGGCGCACCCCCAAGCCACAAGCGCGCGAGGAGGCGATGGCGCTGCTCGAGCGCGTGGGGGTTGCGGACCAGAAGGACAAGCTGCCGGCGCAGCTGTCCGGCGGGCAGCAGCAGCGCGTGGCGATCGCGAGGTCGCTCGCCATGCAGCCCAAGGTGATGCTGTTCGATGAGCCCACATCCGCGCTGGACCCCGAGATGATCAACGAGGTCCTCGACGTCATGACCAGCCTGGCGAAGGACGGCATGACGATGATCGTCGTGACTCATGAGATGGGCTTCGCGCGCAAGGCGGCGAATCGGGTCGTGTTCATGGCGGACGGGAAGATCATGGAAGAGGCGACCCCAGAAGAGTTCTTCACGAACCCGCAGACCAGCCGCGCCCAGGACTTTCTGTCGAAGATTCTGACGCACTGATCCAAACGACCAGTGCGTGCAAGGGACCCCGGGCAACCCCCGGGGCGGGAGAGAGGAACGGAACATGCTCACACGAACCAAGTGGACCGCGCTCGGCGCGGCCGCGGTGCTCGCCCTCGCGGCGTGCGGGTCCGGCGATGGCGAGGTCGCAGACGTCGATCCGGGGGAGTTCCCCGAGGGCTCGACGATGGCGGCGCTGTCGGAGGCCGGCGAGATCACCATCGGCACCAAGTTCGATCAGCCGCTGTTCGGACTCCAGGCGCCGAGCGGGGCTCCCGAGGGATTCGACGTCGAGATCGCGAAGATCATCGCGGGCGAGCTCGGGATCGCCGAAGACGGCATCGAGTGGGTCGAGACCGTCTCAGCGAATCGCGAACCCTTCGTCGAGGACGGCACCGTCGACCTGGTGGTGGCGACGTACACCATCAATGACGAGCGCAAGGAGATCATCAGCTTCGCCGGGCCGTATTACATCGCCGGCCAGTCACTGATGACGCTCGCGGACAACGACGAGATTCAGGGGCCCGACGACCTCGCGGGGATGAGTGTGTGCTCGGTCGAGGGATCGACGCCGGCCGCCAACATCGAGGAGAACTACCCCGACGCGGAGCTGTCCCTGTTCGCCGCCTACACCGACTGCTTGGAGCCGCTGCGCAACGGTCAGGTCGACGCGGTGACCACCGACAACGTCATTCTCGCGGGCTACGTCGCCGAGTCCGAGGACACGGACGTGCCGTTCAAGGTCGTCGGTGACCAGTTCACCGACGAGCCGTACGGCATCGGTCTGGCACGCGAGGACGACGAGTTCCGCGACTGGATCAACGACGTCCTGGAGGAGATCTTCGACGATGGCCGCTGGCTCGAGGCCTGGAACGAGACGGCGGGAACGGTGCTCCCTGAGCCCGAGGTTCCCACCGTCGACAGGTACGAGACCGAGTAACCGTCGCGAGGCGTGGTCCCTCCGAGGGGGGGAGGGGCCACGCCCGCGCACCTTCCTGAGGAGCATCGGTGGTCACGTTCATCGAGGAGTTCGGCCTCATCTGGGGGGCCTTCCTCGCCACGCTGTCGCTGACGGCGGTGTCGGGCGCGCTCGCGCTCGTGTGGGGCACCGTGCTCGCGGCGTGCCGGGTGTCTCCGATCGGCCCGCTGCGCACGTTCGGCATGGTGTACGTGGAGGTGGTTCGCAACACGCCGCTGACCCTGATGTTCTTCTTCTGGGTGTTCGTGGCGCCCTCGTTCGGCTTCGTCCTGCCGCTGGGCTTCTGGCCCGCCGTGGTCGCGCTCAGCCTGTACACCAGCTCGTTCGTGTGCGAGGCGCTGCGCTCCGGCGTGAACTCAGTGGGGCTGGGGCAGGCCGAGGCGTCGCGGTCGGTGGGCATGACGTTCTCCCAGACCCTGCTGAGGGTGGTGCTGCCGCAGGCGTGGCGGTCCGCCATCCCGCCGCTGATCTCGGTGCTGATCGCGCTGACCAAGAACACCTCGGTCGCGGCGGGCTTCGCGTTCACCGAGCTGGTCGCCATCTCGTTCCGGCTCGCGAACCGGCACCCGGCGGACGTCATCGAGGTCATCGTGGGAGTGGGTCTGATGTACCTGCTCATCACCATCCCGCTGGGCATCGCTGCGCAGCAGGTCGAGCGAAGGGTGGCGTTCGCGCGATGAGCTCCTCCTCGGTCCTCTACGACGTCCCCGGGCCCAAGGCCAAGCGCCGCGACGTCGTCTACAACATCGTCTTCACGGCGTTCTTCGTGGCGCTGTTGGGATACCTCGCCTACTCCTTCTACCAGCGGGGGATCTTCGACGACCGCTGGTCCGTGCTGTGGGACCCGCCCGGCGGGCAGACGCCGGCGGACGTCTGGCACGCGCTGCTGGTGCGCGGCCTGGGCGCCACGATGATCGCGACGGCGATCTCGGCGCCGCTCGCGCTCGCCCTCGGCGGAGCGTTGAGCGTGCTGCGGCGCGGGCTGCGCAACCGGCTGGGCAGCGCCTCGGCCACGGTCGTGACCGAGGTGTTCCGCGGACTGCCCGTGCTTCTCATGATGGTGCTCGCACGGCTGGGCTTCGGCTGGTCGGGCCTGGCGTCCGTGGTGTTCGGGCTCGTGGTCTACAACATGGCGGTGGTCGCGGAGATCCTCAGGGCCGGGCTCGCGGCGCTGCCTGCTGGACAGCGCGAGGCCGGGTTGTCGATCGGCCTGTCCACGATGCGCACGACGGTGCTGATCGAGATGCCGCAGGCGGTGCGGATCATGCTCCCTGCGCTGGTGAGCCAGCTGGTGGTGCTGCTCAAGGACTCGTCGCTGGGGTACATCATCGCCTACCCCGAACTGCTGCGGCAGATTCGCCAGATGCGCGACTACTTCGGGGATCGGTACATGATCCCGGTGTTCCTCGTGGGCGCCGCGATCTACATCATCATCAACGTGCTGGTGTCCCGCCTCGCGATCTGGCTCGAGGGACGCATGCGCCGTTCGCGCCACGTGGCCACGCCAGCGGGAAGCGCAGCGGTGGCGAGCGGGATCTCCGGCACCGGCACGGGGGTGGGCGGCCGACTCGGTCCGTGAGCAATTGCCGCGGCCCGGGCGAGCCCGGGGACGAGGGAGAACCGGCGTCGCGCGCATCGGCCGAATTCCGGTATGCTGGGACGTCGCCGTGAAACGGCCGCGGATCCCAGTGCCCCGGAGAACCAGCCCGGGTGCGCCGCGCAACGAGTCTACAAGGAGCCAGTCGATGCCTCTCGAAACTGCTGTCAAGAAGAAGATCATGACCGAGTACGCCACGACCGAGGGCGACACCGGCTCCCCCGAGGTCCAGGTCGCGCTGCTGACCCAGCGCATCACCGACCTGACGGAGCACCTCAAGCTGCACAAGCACGACCACCACTCGCGTCGTGGACTGCTCCTCCTGGTCGGTCAGCGCCGCAACCTGCTGAACTACCTCCAGCGCATCGACATCGAGCGGTATCGCTCGTTGATTGAGCGCCTGGGCCTGCGCCGCTAGGCGCGCCCGGTGCGCTCGGCCCGGCTGCTCCTCTCTTCCGAGAGTCGAGCGGCCGGGCTTTTCCTTTTCCCGTGCGCCGCACCTCACTGCGACCAGCGCATCGGCTGATAGCATGGACGTGGCTCGCCTTGATAGGCGGGCCCACATTCAAACACCTGGCAGGCCAGCTGGACGCTGATCCTCGGTGGAGATGAGCAGAATCCCCGCGTATTTCCCACGCGGCCACGAGTCTGAGCATGTCGACTGACGATCAGTGGGTTACGAAAGCCCCTTTGAGTTCGCCTGGACTGCTCCCACAGAACGGAGCGACTTCCCTATGGAAGGTCCCGAGATCCAATTCGCCGAGGCGACCATTGACAATGGTTCGTTCGGCACCCGCACCGTCCGCTTCGAGACTGGCCGTCTGGCCAAGCAGGCCGCGGGTTCCACCGCCGCCTATCTCGATGGCGACACGATGCTGCTCGCCGCCACCACGGCCGGCAAGCACCCCCGCGAGGGCTTCGACTTCTTCCCCCTGACGGTGGACGTCGAGGAGCGCTCGTACGCGGCCGGCAAGATCCCCGGCTCGTTCTTCCGTCGCGAGGGTCGCCCCTCGACCGACGCGATCCTCACGTGCCGCCTGATCGACCGTCCGCTGCGCCCCACCTTCGTGTCGGGTCTGCGCAACGAGGTCCAGGTCGTCATCGACGTCCTCGCGATCAACCCGGATGACGCCTACGACACTCTCGCGATCAACGCCGCGTCGATGTCCACGCAGCTGTCCGGCCTGCCGTTCTCCGGCCCCATCGGCGGCGTGCGCATCGCGCTCGTCGACGGCCAGTGGGTCGCGTTCCCGCGCCACTCCGAGAAGGAGCGGGCGGTGTTCGACATGGTCGTCGCCGGTCGCATCGTCGGTGACGACGTCGCGATCATGATGGTCGAGGCGGAGGCCACCCCCGATTCCTACAACCTCATCTCCGAGGGCGCGCAGGCCCCCACGGAAGAGGTCGTGGCCGAGGGCCTCGAGGCCGCGAAGCCGTTCCTCAAGCTGCTGTGCGAGGCTCAGATCGAGCTCGCCGGCAAGGCAGCCAAGGAGACGCAGGAGTTCCCGCGCTTCCTCGACTACCAGGACGACGTCTACGCGGCCGTGGAGCCGCACGTGTCGGGAGACCTCACGTCCGCACTGCAGATCGCGGACAAGCACGAGCGCGAGGACCGCCTCGACGAGATCAAGGCGAACACGCTGGAGCACTTCGCCGGCCAGTTCGAGGGTCGCGAGAAGGAGGTCTCCGCTGCGATCCGCACGGTGACCAAGCAGACCATCCGCCAGCGCATCCTCAAGGACGGCGTCCGCATCGACGGCCGTGGCCTCGCGGACATCCGGCCGCTGTCGGCCGAGGTCGGTTCCATCCCGCGCGTGCACGGCTCGGCGATCTTCGAGCGTGGCGAGACCCAGATCATGGGCATCACCACGCTGAACATGCTGAAGCTCGAGCAGCAGATCGACTCCTTCAACCCGGAGACGAAGAAGCGCTACATGCACCACTACAACTTCCCGCCGTTCTCGACGGGTGAGACCGGTCGTGTGGGCAGCCCCAAGCGTCGCGAGATCGGCCACGGTGCTCTCGCCGAGCGCGCCCTCGTGCCGGTGCTCCCGAGCCGCGAGGAGTTCCCCTACGCGATCCGTCAGGTGTCCGAGGCGCTGGGCTCCAACGGCTCGACGTCCATGGGCTCGGTGTGCGCCTCGACGCTCGCCATGCTCAACGCCGGCGTGCCGCTGAAGGCGCCCGTCGCGGGCATCGCGATGGGGCTCGTCTCCGACACCGTTGACGGTGAGACCCGCTACGCGGCGCTCACCGACATCCTCGGTGCCGAGGACGCCTTCGGCGACATGGACTTCAAGGTCGCCGGCACGTCCGAGTTCATCACCGCGATCCAGCTCGACACCAAGCTCGACGGCATCCCGTCGTCGGTGCTCGTGGGCGCGCTGAGCCAGGCCAAGGATGCGCGTCTGCACATCCTCGGCGTCATGAACTCCGCGATCTCCGAGCCCGACGAGATGAGCGCACACGCCCCGCGCATCATCACGGTGCGCGTGCCCGTGGACAAGATCGGCGAGGTCATCGGCCCGAAGGGCAAGATGATCAACCAGATCCAGGACGACACCGGTGCGGACATCAGCATCGAGGACGACGGCACCGTTTTCATCGGCGCCGTCGACGGTCCGTCGGCCGAGGCCGCGCGGTCCGCGATCAACGCGATTGCGAACCCGCACGTGCCCGAGGTCGGCGAGCGGTTCGTCGGCACGGTCGTCAAGACCGTCGCGTTCGGCGCGTTCATCTCGCTCTCCCCGGGCAAGGACGGACTGCTGCACATCTCGCAGATCCGCAAGCTCGTGGGCGGCAAGCGCGTCGAGAACGTCGAGGACGTGCTGTCCATCGGCCAGAAGATTCAGGTCCAGATCGCCGAGGTCGACCCGCGCGGCAAGCTGTCGCTGGGCGTCGTCGAAGACGGCTCCGAGGGTGACTCCGACGATGAGGGCGACGACGACAACTAAGTCGTAGCTCACGTACCCGAGGGCGGTCCTGGCGAGAGCCGGGGCCGCCCTCGTGGCGTCTGACGGGCGATCAGCCCTGGACAGGGGAGGAGCGGATCTCCTCGTGGATGGCGGCGCACACCATGTTCACTTCGGCCTCGAAGACCTCGCCCGGGTCGACTGCGCGCAGGTATGAGGCGTAGCGACGCACTGTCGGCGCCTCGTCGGACGCGACCGCGGCGTCGATGAGTCGCTTGTTGCGAGCAGGGGTGGTCGGGTCGCCTCGTGCCTCGCGCTGAATCCGGCCGAGCACCACGTCGGTGAAGACGAGGCAGTAGTGCGCGACGCGCTCAGGGGGCAGACCCGTCGAGGCGATGGCGCGCGTGATCTGCTCGGATACGCGCACGCCGCCGCGCCCCTCGACCGCGTTGCCGATGAGGATCTCGATGAGCGCCTGGTTCGCGGTGAACTCCTCCCGCAGGCTCGCCGCGATCGAGGCCAGCTGAGACTCCCACGGCGCGCCCGGGTCCGGAGCGCGGGCCGCCGCCGCCCAGGACACCTCGTCGGCAAGCAGGTCGAGAAGGTCGGTCTTGTCCCGCACGTGGCGGTACAGCGCCATGCGAGAGCAGCCGACGGCCTCGGCGACAGCTCTGATGGTCACGGCGCCGATCCCTCGCTCGCGGGCGAGGACCAGAGCGGTGTCGACGATGGCCTCCCGGCTCAGAGTGCCCCACGACAGGGTCTCGCGGGTCGTCTTTGCCATGGGGGCCATTGTCGCACTGCGATGCTCAGACGGTGATGAGCGGCTTGATCAGCCCTTCCTTGCGGTCGATGAAATCCGCGATGGCTCGCTCGATATCTGCGAACTCCACCGTCTCGGTGAAGATCGGCGTGAGGTCCAGCACGCCGGTCACGATGAGGTCGAGGAGCATGTCCATGTGGCCCAGGTCGCCCAGGCCGGTCCACAGCGAGATGTTCTTCATCTGCATCGCCCCGACCGGGATGTCGACCGGGCCGCCCGGAATCGCGACCATGCTCACGGTGGCGCCGATCGCGGCGAGCTCCGTCCACGAGCCGATGGTGGCAGGCACTCCTGCGGCCTCCACGATGGCCTCGGCGCCGCGCCCGGCTGTCAGGTCATGGACGACTGCTGCCACGTCCTCCGACGTGGGATCCACGACGCGGTCCGCCCCCAGCTGGGCAGCGACCGCACGGCGGTCGGCCACGGTGTCGACGGCGATCACCTGCCGCACTCCCGACAGTCGAGCCGCGTGGACTGCCGAGAGCCCAATCGGGCCCGCCCCGAGCACCACGATCGTCTGGCCCGGGGCGCTCACCGCGCGGTCGACGGCGGTCCACCCAGTGGACAGGATGTCTCCCACGGCGAGGGCCTGCGCATCGGTGACGGCGGCGGGGATGAGCGACAGGCAGGAATCGGCCCACGGGACGCGCACCTTCTCGGCCATGGCGCCACCGAGGCCGCCGAAGGCAACCCCGGAGCCGAAGATGCCGCCGCGTTCGCAGCGCTGGATCTGGCCGGCACGGCAGGTGCGGCACGTGCCGCACCAC
>NZ_JBMDTW010000002.1:0-49605 GCF_048814985.1 Demequina pilifera | reverse complement strand
TTGGGCTGACAGGGCGGGTTCGCCCCCCCCCCCCCCACGGCGCGGCGGGAGCGGCGACCCGATCGCCGACGGACAGAGTGGAGACCGCATCGCCGACGGCGGCGACCGTCCCCACGAACTCGTGACCCAGGGGGCAGTCGAGCGGGATCCCCATGTGGTCGCCGATGATGTGCACATCGGAGCCGCAGACGGTGGTCGCGGTGACGTCGACGACGATGTCGGTGGGCGCGATCACCTCGGGGTCATCGGTGTCGACCAGTTCGTAGCGACCCGCCTCTGCCACATGCACGTTCTTCACGATGCTCTCTCCTCTCGGGGCGCGGATCGTGCGCGTGTTCGCGTCGCCCCGGCGGGGCGAGCACCGGCCCCTCACTTCAATCATGGCTCTTGCGGACAGTGTCCGCAAGAGAGGCGTCGACCGTCCTGACTTCGCGCCGCGTTAGGCTCGCTTGCATGCCTCACGCACTTCCCCTCGTCCCCGCATCGGCCATCGGTGCCCACCTCACGGTCGAGCAGGACGCCGGCGCCGTCATCCAGCGCAGCGTGCTGCCGGGCGGAGTGCGCGTGCTGACCGAGCACATCCCCGGGATGCGATCGGCCACGATGGGCGCCTGGATCGGAGTCGGCTCCCGCGACGAGACCCCCGAGCACGCCGGGTCGACCCACTTCCTCGAGCACCTGCTGTTCAAGGGAACCGCCAGGCGCAGCGCGCTCGACATCGCCGAGGCCTTCGACCGCGTGGGCGGCGAGTCCAACGCCATGACGGGCAAGGAGTTCACCTGCTACTACGCCCGCACCATCGACACGGACCTGCCGCTTGCGATCGACCTGATCCTCGACATGGTGACCTCCGCCCGGCTCGACGAGGCGGACTTCGAGATGGAGCGCGGCGTCATCCTCGAGGAGCTGGCGATGGCCGAGGACGATCCCGGCGACGTGGCGCACGAGCGCTTCACGGAGGCCGTGCTGTCGGGTCACCCGCTCGGCCGGCCCATCGGCGGCACGCCCGACATCATCCGCTCGGTCACTCGCGACGCCGTGTGGGAGCACTACCAGCAGCACTACAAGCCCAGCGGGCTCATCGTCACGGCCGCGGGCAACGTGCACCACGAGACGGTGTGCGCCCTCGTGGCCGATGCCCTCGCCCAGGGCGGCTGGGACCTCACGGGCGAGGTCGCTCCGGTCGCGCGCCGCGATCCCCTCGCCGCGCTCGACGCCGAACTCGTGCCAGAGGTGTCCGTGACGCGCGACCTCGAGCAGTCGCACGTGCTCCTCGGCTCGCGCGGCTACCGCGCCGCGGACGAGCGGCGCAGCACCTTGAGCGTGTTCAACGCGATCCTGGGCGGCGGCATGTCGTCGCGGCTCTTCCAGGAGATCCGCGAGAAGCGCGGCCTCACCTACGCGGTGTACTCGTTCGGGGCGCCCAACGCGGAGACGGGCATCTGGGGGATGTACGCGGCCTGCAACCCGCGCGCCGCGGACGAGGTCGAGCGGCTGCTGGCGGGCGAACTCGAGCGCATGGCCGAGGGCGTCACGGCGGAGGAGCTCGAGAAGGCCAAGGGTCAGATCGCCGGCACCACGGTGCTGCGGCTCGAGGACTCGTACTCGCGCATGTCCCGGCTGGGGAAGTCGGAGCTGGTCTTCGGCGAGCTGTGGAGCATCGGCGAGGCGCTCGACGAGGTGCGCGCGGTCACCGCCGACCAGGTCGTGGGCCTCGCCGCCGACCTCGCGTCCCGTCCCCGATCCCGTGTGAGGGTGGGCCCCGCCGCCTGAGCCGGCCCCCGCATCGGCCGTGCGCGCCAGCAGGCGCTCAGTGCCCATTCGGGCCCTTTTCGGGCACTGAGGACCTCGTGGGACGCGCAGGTGCACGCACCACCGCCCGTAGAGTAGAGGCATGATCAATGTCGCAGTGTTGGGCGCCGCCGGGCGCATGGGCTCTCACGTCGTGCAGGCGGTGGGGGCGGCGGACGACATGGAGGTCGTCGCGACCCTCGACGCCGACGACGACATCGCTGCGGCCGCTCACGCCAAGGCCGAGGTCGTGGTCGACTTCACCGTCCCGGATTCCACCGAGGCACACGTGCACGCGCTCATCGACCTGGGCCTCCACGCCGTCGTCGGCACCACCGGCTGGACCAGCGACGCGCTCGCCCGCGTCGAGGAGCACCTCAAGGAGCGCCCCGACCTCGGCGTGCTGATCGCCCCGAACTTCGCGATCGGCGCGGTGCTCGCGATGCGCTTCGCCGCCGTCGCCGCGCCGTACTTCGAATCCGCCGAGGTGGTGGAGCTGCACCACCCGGACAAGGTCGACGCCCCGTCCGGCACCGCGATCCACACCGCCCGCGGGATCGCGGCGGCCCGTGCCGACGCGGGCCTGGAGCCCAGCCCCGACGCCACCACCCACGATCCACACGGCGCCCGTGGCGCGGACATCGACGGCGTCCACGTCCACGCGGTGCGCCTGCGCGGGCTGGTCGCCCATGAAGAGGTGCTGTTCGGCAACGCCGGCGAGGCGTTCACGATCCGCACGGACAGCTTCGACCGCGCGTCGTTCATGCCTGGAGTCCTGCTCGGCATCCGCGAAGTCGCCTCCCGTCCCGGCCTCACGGTGGGCCTCGACCGGTACATGGATCTCTAGATGGGCGTGTTCCGCAACCCCGGATTCCTCGCGGCTGTGGCCATCACGGTCATCGTCGCGCTGTACTTCGCCTTCGTCGCGGACTTCGCGTTCGCCTTCATCCGTGCGGACGAGCTCGCCGCGCGCGGGCTCGGCGCGGCGCTGCTGGTGCTTCCACTCGTGGGCGCGTGGTGGCTCTACCAGGAGTGGCGCTTGGGCATCACGGTGCAGCGCATGGCGAACCAGCTCGATCGCGAGGGCCGACTCCCGGTGCACTCGGGCGAGCGCAGCGCGTCTGGTCGGCTGACGGAAGAGGCCGCCGAGGCGGTGTACGAGACCGCGCGCCGCGACGTCGACGAGCGGCCCGAGGACTGGTCCGCGTGGTTCCACGTCGGCCACGCCTACGAGGCCAACCGCGACCGGTCGGCGGCCCGCAAGGCGCTGCGCTACGCCGCGGACCTGTATCGCGCGGAGCGCAAGGCGGATCGGCGCGCGCGCGGAATCTAGGCGTCACGGTCCTTCAGACGGCCGATGCGCGGGCCGGGTGGTGTGCGCAGCCGGCGCCGGCGCGGGGACTACTGCTCGAGATCCGCGCGGAACATGCGCTCGGTCATCTCGCCGCCCGGGGTCTCCATGCCCCGTCGCACCCCGCCCTCGCCCAGGCCGGCTCCGGTGAGGAAGGCCTCGCGGGCGTCGTCGCCCTCC
Organism: Demequina pilifera; assembly: GCF_048814985.1. Lineage (NCBI taxonomy): Bacteria > Bacillati > Actinomycetota > Actinomycetes > Micrococcales > Demequinaceae > Demequina > Demequina pilifera. The sequence continues at coordinate 46,283 of NZ_JBMDTW010000002.1, read as the reverse complement.
AGCGCCCAGGCGCGCACGCTCGTGCCGCCCGTGATGCGCAGCGTGTCGACGCACGCGGCCAGCAGGCGAGAGGCGTGGCCGTGGCGTCGGTGCTCGGGGGCCACCTCCAGCGCGATGATCTCTCCGCCGGCGGCGAGGGCCGCAAAGCCCACCACGTGCGGGCCATCGGTGGCGATGAACACGCGGTGCTCGCGCGACGGCGGCGACTCGATCGCCGCGCCCCACGCCGCCAGCACCTCGTCGCGCGGAATCTCCTCGACGGCGTCGACGCCGATCCGGTCGCGCCACGCGGCGAGCTGGATCGCGGCGATCGCCTCCTCGTCTCCAGGGACGGCGGGGCGGGCGGAGACATCTGCGGTGGGCATGCCGTCAAGGTTACGCGTCCTGGGGCGGTCGATAGCCTGATGGGGTGACCATCGTGATCGCCGCGCTCGCGGCCCTCGTCGGCGTCGGCAGCCTGCTGCTCGGCGCGCTCGTCGCGTGGCGGTGGGAGGTGCCCAAGCGCGCGGTGGCGGGGGTCATGGCGTTCGGCGCCGGCGTGCTGATGGCGACCCTGGCCCTCGCTCTCGTCCACGAGGCCTCTGTCAGCGGGGGTGTGTGGCCCGTCGTGGCCGGCTTCACTGCCGGGGCCGTGCTCTACGTCGGGGGAGACCAGGCGGTGGTGCGCGTGGGGAGGCGACGGCGCGCACGGACGGAGGCGAGCGACTCCGCCGCGTCTCGCAACATCACGGCGCGGCGCGGCGGCGAAAGCGAGGGCGACGGCGCCGCGATCGCGGTGGGCGCGCTGCTCGACGGCATCCCCGAGGCGATCGTGATCGGCCTCGCCGCCGTCACCGGCTCCTTCCCGGTCGCGATCGTGGCCGCGATCGGTCTCAGCAATGTGCCCGAGGGCCTGGCCGGCACGGTCGCGCTGCGCGGGTCGGGACGGTCCTCGAAGCAGGTGTTCTTCCTGTGGGGCGGGATCACAGCATTCGCGGTGGTGGCGGCGGTTCTCGCCAGCGCGCTGATGGGCGGGGCGCCCCCGGAGGTGGTGGCGATCATCATGTCGGTGGCGGCCGGCGCGCTCTTGGCGATGGTGTGCAACGCGATGATCCCCGAGGCATTCGACGAGGATCACTGGGCCACGGGCCTGGTCGCCACCGCAGGATTCCTGGTCGCGTTCGTGCTGCACGAGGTGCTCTAGACCGGGGCGTCAGCCCCACCCCATCAGTCGCAGTCCAGCCGCGACCGCCGCAGCCGCGAACACCACGACGATGAACGGTGCGCGGAGCCACAGCAGCACCGCCGCGACGGCGACTGCGGCGATGCGCGCGTCAAGCACGATGGCCGCACCGGTGGTGAAGGCCTGCACCCCGAACAGGGCGGCCAGCAGCGCCACCGTCACGAACGCGGCGATGCGGTGCACCCGGGGGTTCTCTAGCCACGCCTCGGGCACCACGTGTCCCGCGTACTTGGTCGCCCACGCGAGCAGCCCCGCCGCGACGATCGCGATCCACATCAGCACGTAGGAGCTCACTCGGGCACCTCCGAACGGGGTGCGCGCCAACCCGCGACGACCGCCACCAGCGCGGCCGCGAGGATGGGCAGCCCGGACGGCAGCAGGGGAGTGAGCGCCAGCGCCAGGACGGCCGATGCGGCGGCGACCACTTGCGCGAATCGCGTCGCCAGTCGCGGCCACAGCAGTCCGAGGAACGCGGCGGCGGCCGCGGCGTCCAGCCCCCACTGGGCGGGATCGCCGATGCGCGCGCCCAGCAGGGCGCCCACGACGGTGACGAGGTTCCAGGCGACGAAGACGCCCACGCCCGTCCACCAGAAGCCCGTGCGGCGAGCGCGGCGATCGTCCGGCGGCTGAGCCAGCGCGACCGCCGTGGACTCGTCGATGGTCACCTGGGAGGCCGCCGCCCGCCGCCACCCGCGCATCGGCCGCAGGACCGGAGCGAGCCCCACGCCGTAGAAGCCATTGCGCAGACCCAGGAACGTGCTGGTGGCGACCGCGGCGGCCGCGGTGCCGCCCGCGCCGATCACCCCCACGAAGGCGAACTGCGAGCCCCCGGAGAACACCAGCAGGCTGAGCGCCATGGTCTGCCAGATGTCGAGTCCAGCGGCCACGGACAGCGCGCCGAAGCTGATCGCGTAGGCGCCCGTCGCGACCGACACGGAGATCGCCTGCTGGCGGGCGGGGTCGAGGCGGATCGGGACTGCGCGCGGCATGCGGCAATCCTGGCAGAGCGGGGCGGGGCCACTCGCCGCGTGCGTGGCACCGCGACGACGGCTCCCGCCCGCCGGACGGCCCTAGTCCGTCAGGCTCACCTCGTTGCCGTCGCGGTCGAACATCCACAGTTCCGTGGGCAGCAGGATCTCCTCGTCGAGCAGCTCCGGCTCGGCCATCCACACGTGCATGAGCGGCGCGGGCTCGTCGTGCCGGTAGGACGGCTCGGCGCCGACGAACTCGAACCCCATGCGTCGCGCCACGGCGTTGGACGCCTCGTTGTCCGCGTCTGCCCAGAGCTCCACACGAGTCAGCCCCATCGGGCCCAGCGCGGCCTGCGTGAGCGCGCCGGCCGCCTCACTCGCGTAGCCGCGGCGCACGTGCGACGCGCCCACCCAGTAGCCGATCTCGATGCGCTCCTCGGTCTTGCCGGTGACGAGTGCCACGCTGCCGAGCAGCCGCCCGTCGTCGCGCCTCTCGACGGCGTAGTGGGCGGCCTCGCCCGCCTCGAACTGGGCGGCGAGAGCGGCCAGGGCGCTGCGCCGTTGCTCGATCGACACCGGCTCGTCCGTGGCCCACGGCTGCCACGGCGTCAGATGGTCGATGCTGGCGGTCACGAGAGCGGTGAGCGCGAGGGCGTCACCCTCGCGGAACGAGCGCAGATTCAGGCGCGGGGTCTCGATGCGTGCAGGAGTCCCTCGCAGCGATGGACCGGAGGCCGTCACGGCGACCCCCGGGGCACGACGGGGGACGGCCATGGCACCTCGGTCCCCGTCGCATCGGTCACGCGCGGCCGCGGGGTGGACGCGAGCGGCTCGGCGGCCAGGGTCGCAGCGGTCGCGAACCAGGTGACCGAGCCATGCTTCTCGCCCCGGTCATAGCACTGCTGACCCGAGCCCTGCTGGCGCTGGAATCCCAGCCGCGCGGGCACCGCGGCGCTGCGGCCGTTGCTCGGTGCGTGAGAGATGTCGACGATCCCCGTTCCCGCGATCCGTATCGCCACGTGAGTGAGAGCGGCGCACGCCTCCGTGACCAGGCCACGGCCCTCGAGATCGCGGTCGATCCAGTAGCCGAGCGCCAGGCGGTCAGGCTCGGTGCGCCGGTGATAGCCCGTGCCGCCCACGAGGGCGCCGTCGCGGGTGAACATGCCCAGGGTGTAGTCCTCGCCGGCGTCGAACTGCCGGTTCACCTCGGCGATCCATTGTTCGCGCTGCGCGACGCTCTGGGGCTCGAACTGGGCCCACTCCATGTACGCGCGCAGGTGGTCGAGATTGCGCTGGATCACGGTGGCGAGCGCCCGCGCATCGCTGCGCTCGAAGCGGCGCAGCACGAGCCGCTCGGTCTCGATGCGATGGGGCACGAGGTAGGCCATTCAGTCATCCTGCCACCGCAGCCCCGTGGTGTCCCGGGAGCGCCGACGCTCACCGAGTCGTGAGGCCGCAGCCTCCGCACTCGGCGGCGTCAGCGCGATCCGGCGGCGTCAGCGCGATCCGGCGGCGTCAGCGGCGGGCGTAGGTCAGGAACCGGTAGCCGAGCCCGGTGCGAGAGGTCTGCCAGGGCTCCTCGGCGATGAGCACCCAGGCGGCGGCGTCGACATGGGGAGCGAAGGTGTCGCCGACGACCTCGAGGTCGATCTCGGTGACCTCGAGCTGATCGACGCGCGGCAGCGCCTCGGCGTAGACCCGGCCGCCGCCGATCACCCACGAGTCGCGACCGGGCGCGAGCCGGGTGGCGGCCTCGAGGGCCTCGCCCAGCGAACCGGCCACCGCATCGGCCCCCACCACGCCGTCGGCGGAGGTGATGACCACGTTGACCCGGCCCGGCAGGGGCCGGAACCTCTCGGGAAAGGACTCCCACGTGCGGCGGCCCATGACGACCGCGGCGCCCGAGGTGAGGTCCTTGAAGCGCCCCAGATCCTCCGGCAGGTGCCACGGCATGTCGCCCTGCGCGCCGATGACCGGCCGGCCAGCGGCGTCGCGCGCCTGCGCCCATATCGCCTTCAGCATCGGGTGGTGACCGGGACTCAGACGGCCACCGGGGCCTTGATGCCCGGGTGGTGCTGGTAGTTCTCGAACGCGACGTCGTCGAGGTCGTAGTCCGTCAGCGAATCCTTGGCGGCCAGGCGCAGGGTCGGGTAGGGGTACGGGTCGCGCTCGAGCTGAGTGCGCACCTGCTCGAAGTGGTTGGAGTAGATGTGGCAGTCGCCCCCGGTCCACACGAAGTCCCCGACCTCGAGGCCCGTCTGCGCCGCGATCATGTGGGTCAGCAGCGCGTACGACGCGATGTTGAACGGCACCCCGAGGAACAGGTCCGCGCTGCGCTGGTACAGCTGGCAGCTGAGCCTGCCGTCCGCCACATAGAACTGGAACATGGCGTGGCACGGCGGCAGGGCCATGTCCTCGATGAGCGCCGGATTCCATGCGCTCACGATGTGACGGCGCGAGTCCGGGTTGGTGCGAATGGACTCCACGACGGCCGCGATCTGATCCACGTGCGAACCGTCGGGCGCCGGCCACGAGCGCCACTGATACCCGTAGACGGGGCCGAGCTCGCCGTCGGCGTCGGCCCACTCGTCCCAGATGGAGATGCCGCGCTCCTGCAGCCACCGCACGTTGGTGTCGCCGCGCAGGAACCACAGCAGCTCACCCACGATGGAGCGCACGTGCACGCGCTTGGTGGTGATGAGCGGAAACCCTGCGCTGAGGTCGTAGCGGAGCTGGCGTCCGAACACCGACACCGTGCCGGTCCCGGTCCGGTCGTCCTTGCGGGTGCCGGTCGCGAGCACGTCGCGCAGCAGGTCCTCGTACGGGGTCGGGATGGATTCCACGGCATCACCATACGCCCGCTCGGCCACGATGCCGGGGCGCGTGCGCGGCGTGCCAGCGACGGCACGGCCCGGGTGTGCTTGAGTGGTAGCAACCGATAGGAGCTGCCGTGGACGCCATGAATCTCGACACATTGGTCAGTGAGCACCTCGTGCTCGCGGAGGAGCAGTCGGGCCGTCACGCCGTGACGCTCGTGGGAGACCACAAGCACGATCTTCGCCAGACCCTGATCGCGATCACCGCAGGGCACCGCCTGAACGAGCACGACAGCCCCGGCGAGGCGACCCTCCAGGTGCTGCGAGGAGAGATCACGTTCACCGTGGGAGAGAGCGAACTCGCGATGAGCGCGGGCGACTATCTGGTCCTGCCCCCTGAGCGTCATGGGCTGACGGCGGTCACCGACTGCGCGGTGCTGCTGACCGTCGCCACGCGCGGAGAGCGCTAGCCGCGCCGTCGGCCACAGATTGTCGCCGCGCGGTGTCGCGGTAGGTTAGGCCCATGACCGAACCGCGACCCATGGGCACCGTGCTGACCGCCATGGTCACGCCCATGCACGACGATGGCACCATCGACATCGACAGCGCGATCGCGGTGGCGAACTACCTGATCGATCACGGTTCCGACGGCCTCGTCGTGTCCGGGACGACGGGCGAGGCCCCGACCACCCACGCGCCCGAGAAGCTCGAGCTCACCACCGCGCTCGTGGAGGCGGTCGGAGACCGCGCGTTCATCGTCGCCGGCGCGGGCTCGAACGACACGGCTCACGCGGTGATGATGGCCGAGCAGGCGCAGGAGTGCGGCGCGGACGGCGTGCTCGCGTTGACGCCCTATTACTCCAAGCCCAGCCAGCTGGGCGTACTCGCTCACTTCGAGGCGATCGCGTCATCGACCGACCTGCCGATCATGCTCTATGACATCCCGGGCCGCACCGCGATGCCCATCGCGGACGCCACCTTGGACGCGATCGCGCGCCGCGACAACGTGGTGGCGGTCAAGGACGCCACGGGGGACGTCGCGCAGGCCCGAGAGCGCATCGAGCGCACGGGCCTGGCCTGGTACTCGGGCGACGACCCCCTCACCCTCGACTTCCTGCGGGCGGGCGCCGTCGGCGTCGTGTCCGTCGCGAGCCACGTCATCGGCGAGTCGATCGCGCGGATGGTCGCCGCGCACGAGGCCGGAGACCCCTCCGCAGCGGACGCCGAGTTCGCCTCCCACTTGCCCATCATCGACGTCATCATGGGGGACGGCCTCGGAGCCGTCACCGCGAAGGCCTCGATGCAGGCGCTCGGCGTGACGAGCTCACGCCACATGCGCCTTCCCCATGTCGCCTTCGACGACGCCGAGTACGGCGAATTCGTCACGCGACTGCGCGCCGCCGGCGTGCCACTGACCCCCTAGGAGACCCGTGAACTTCCATCCCGAACTGACCCTGCCCAAGCCCCTCGAGAGCGGCACCCTGCGCATCGTTCCCCTCGGGGGACTGGGCGAGGTGGGCCGCAACATGACCGTCTTCGAGATCGACGGCCGCCTGCTCATCGTCGACTGCGGCGTGCTGTTCCCCGAGGACCACCAGCCGGGCGTGGACCTGATCCTGCCCGACTTCGGCTACATCGCGGACCGCGTGGACGACATCGAGGCGATCGTCCTCACGCACGGTCACGAGGACCACATCGGCGCGGTGCCGTACCTGCTGCGCCTGCGCCAGGACATCCCGATCATCGGCTCGCAGCTCACGCTCGCCTTCATCGAGGCCAAGCTCAAGGAGCACCGCATCAACCCCGTCACGCTCGCCGTGAAGGAGGGTCAGCAGGAGCAGCTCGGCAAGTTCGGCCTGGAGTTCGTGGCGGTCAACCACTCGATCCCCGACGCCCTCGCGGTGTTCATCACCACCGACGGCGGCACCGTGCTGCACACCGGCGACTTCAAGATGGACCAGCTGCCCCTCGACGGGCGCATCACCGACCTGCGCGGCTTCGCGAAGTTCGGCGAGCGCGGCGTCGACCTGTTCATGACGGACTCGACCAACGCCGAGGCCCCGGGCTTCACCACCTCCGAGGTCGAGATCACGCCGGTGCTGGACCAGATGTTCTCGAACGCCGAGGGCCGCGTGGTGGTCGCCAGCTTCTCGAGCCACGTGCACCGCGTGCAGCAGGTCATCAACGCCGCGCACGCTCATGGGCGTCGCGTGGCGTTCGTGGGCCGGTCGATGGTGCGCAACATGACCATCGCCGCCGAGCTCGGCTACCTGAACGTGCCCGCCAACATCCTGGTGGACGCGAAGAAGGCGGACGACATGCCGCCGGAGAAGGTCGTGTACATGTGCACGGGTTCTCAGGGAGAGCCGATGGCCGCGCTGAGCCGCATCGCCTCGCTCGACCACAAGCTGCGCGTGGGCCCCGGCGACCTGGTGATCCTCGCGTCCTCGCTGATCCCCGGCAACGAGAACGCCGTCTACCGCGTCATCAACGGGCTCATGCGCCTGGGCGCGACCGTGGTGCACCAGGGGAGCGCGCGCGTCCACGTGTCCGGCCACGCCAGTTCCGGCGAGCTGCTGTACTGCTACAACATCGTCAAGCCTAAGAACGTCATGCCCGTCCACGGCGAGGTGCGTCACCTGCTCGCCAACGGCAAGCTCGCGATGAAGACCGGCGTCCCCGAGAAGAACGTCATGTTCGCGGAGAACGGCGTGGCCGTGGACCTGAGGGACGGCCGTGCCCGCGTGGTGGGCGCCGTCGAGACGCACAACGTCTACGTGGACGGCTCCTCGGTGGGCGAGATCACCGACGCGGAGCTCAAGGACCGCCGCATCCTGTCGGAGGAGGGGTTCGTGTCCGTGTTCGCGGTCATCGACTCCTCGAACGGCAAGGTGGTCTCCGGCCCCGAGGTGCACGCACGCGGCATCGCCGAGGGCGACGACGTGTTCGACGCGGTGCTGCCGAACATCAAGCAGGCGCTCGAGGAGGCCGCTCGCACAGGCTCGACGGATCAGCGTCAGCTCCAGCAGGTGATGCGCCGCGTGCTGGGCCGCTACGTGGGCAACAAGCTGCGCCGCCGCCCCATGATCATCCCCATCGTCATCGAGTCCTGACGGCCGAGCGCTCGCGCGGTCCCCGCGCGAGCGCACCGCGCGGCTGGTGGGGGAGCGGCGCGGATGCGTCGCCGACGCGGGGTGGCAGCGTTCACTACGGCCGATGCGCGGGTAACGTCTGAAGGCATGGCTCAGTCACGCTCCACGAGCACGCGCCCCAAGTCTCCGGCGTCGCGCGCCAAGGCGCCTCAGAAGAAGCGCCCGCCCGCGCTGCTGCGCGGCCTCGCCGCCATCGGACGCGGCACGTCTCACGCCGTCGGCGGGGGAGTGCGCCGCATCGGTCACGGCGCGCGCGAGGTGAGCCCCGAGGTGCGTCGCGACGGCCTGGCGATCGTGCTGATCATCGTCGCGATCCTCATCGCCGCGCGCGAGTGGTGGGGTCTGTCCTCGTGGGCGGGCACCGCGATCCACTGGGTGATCGCCGGCACGTTCGGGATCCTGGCGGTGGCGATCCCCATCGTGCTCGTCGCTCTCGCCGTGCGCCTGATGCGCGCTCCGCAGGAGGAGGCGGCCAATCACCGCATCGGCCTCGGAGCGCTGATGCTGGTGCTGATGGTGGATGGGATCATCCACATCGCGGAGGGCCGCCCGAGCCCCAGCCAGGGGCTCGAACCCGTGCAGGCGGCGGGCGGCGTGCTCGGATTCCTGCTCGGCACGCCGATGGCGGCGGCGCTCACCGCGCCGCTCGCGGTGACGGTGCTGGTGCTGCTGGGGCTCCTCGCGGTGCTCATCATTCTGGGGATACCCCTGCGCGAGGTCATCGCTCTCGCCGGGAGCGGCCTGCGCCGGATCTTTGGCCGCGACCGCGCGGACGATGACGACATGGACCTGCCCGAGCACGGCACCCTCGAACCCTCGGGAAGCCGCGCGACGTCCGGCAGCCGTGCCAATCCCGTGAGCCGTCTCAAGCGCATCGGCCGCGGCAAGGACCGGTCGCTCACCGAGCAGCAGCGGATCGACCGCTACGAGGCGGACGAGGCCTTCGCCGCCGCCGCGAGCGTGGACCGCACCGAGTTCGACGAGCTGCTGGACCCCGGCGCCGAGCGCGCGGACGCCACCGAGGTGCTCGATCCGGTCGCGGCGACGCGCGTCCACGAGGGTCCGGTCTCGCCGTACATGCCCGACGAGGAGCCCGCCGAGCCGGCGCCGGCCGGCGAGCGCGAGGCGCCCCGCACCACCCGCATCGTCCCCCCGGGCGAGCAGGGTGAGCTCGAGAACTCGTCTCCGTACGTCCTGCCCGACCTCGACGTGCTGGTCAAGGGTGCGCCGCACAAGACCCGGTCCGCGGCGAACGATCGCGTGGTCGAGTCCCTCACCAAGGTGTTCACGGACTTCAGTGTCGACGCCGAGGTCACGGGATTCACCCGCGGCCCCACGGTGACTCGCTACGAGGTCGAACTCGGCCAGGGCGTCAAGGTCGAGAAGATCACGCAGCTGAGCAAGAACATCGCTTATGCGGTCGCCAGCCCCGACATCCGCATCCTGTCGCCCATCCCCGGCAAGTCCGCGATCGGCATCGAGATCCCCAACGTCGACCGCGAGACCGTGTCGCTGGGCGACGTGCTCCGCTCGCAGGCCGCGATCAAGAACGACCACCCCATGGCGATCGGCATCGGCAAGGACGTCGAGGGCGGGTTCGTGCTCGCGAACCTCGCCAAGATGCCCCACCTGCTCGTCGCGGGTGCGACGGGCGCCGGAAAGTCGTCGTTCGTGAACGCGATGATCACGTCCATCCTGATGCGCGCCACCCCGCAGGAGGTGCGCATGGTGCTCGTCGACCCCAAGCGCGTCGAGCTCACCATGTACGAGGGGATCCCGCACCTCATCACGCCCATCATCACCGACCCCAAGAAGGCCGCGCAGGCCCTCGAGTGGGTGGTCAAGGAGATGGACATGAGGTACGACGACCTCGCGCTGTTCGGGTACAAGCACATCGACGACTTCAACAAGGCCGTGCGGGCCGGCAAGGTGAAGCCGCTGCCGGGCTCGGAACGCAAGATCCACACCTACCCGTACCTGCTCGTGATCGTCGACGAGCTCGCGGACCTGATGATGGTCGCGCCCCGCGACGTCGACGATTCGATCCAGCGCATCACGCAGCTCGCCCGCGCGGCGGGCATCCACCTGGTGCTCGCGACGCAGCGTCCGTCGGTGGACATCATCACGGGCACCATCAAGGCGAACGTGCCGAGCCGGCTGGCCTTCGCGACCTCGTCGCTCGCCGATTCGCGCGTGGTGCTGGACATGCCCGGTGCGGAGAAGCTGATCGGCCAGGGCGACGCGCTGTTCGTGCCGATGGGCGAGTCGAAGCCCATGCGCGTGCAGGGCGCGTGGGTGAGCGAGTCGGAGATTCATGCCGCCGTGGACCACGTCAAGAACCAGGCGAACCCCGAGTACCGCGACGACGTCACCAAGCCGCAGCGCGAGGGAGCCGTGGTCGACGAGGACATCGGCGACGACCTGGACGATCTCCTCGCCGCGGCGGAGCTCGTCATCACCACTCAGCTCGGCTCGACCTCGATGCTCCAGCGCAAGCTCAAGATGGGCTTCGCCAAGGCGGGTCGGCTCATGGACCTGCTGGAGACCCGCGAAGTCGTGGGGCCATCGCAGGGTTCCAAGGCACGTGAGGTATTGGTCACTCCTGAGGCATTGGCATCGACTCTTGCTGTTCTCCGTGGGCAGACACCCGCTAGCGTGGGGGCTCCGGCTGTCGATGACGAGGCTGAAGGAGACGAATGGGCTGGGCCGTAGAGCAGTTTGAAAGGCCGACCGTGGCCATCACGGTGACGGCCCTACTGCTTGCGCTCGTCGGCCTCACTCTCTACTTCTTCTGGCGCTCTCATAAGGTGCGCGCGTCCCGCGATTCCGCCCTCGAGAGGGAGCGCCGCCTCAGGGGCCAGTTCGAGGCCGTGCTGTCATCCGCCCGCGACGGCGTGATCATCGTCACGCAGGCGGACGAGATCGCGCTGATCTCCGACGTCGCCGCCGAGATCCTCGGAGTGACCAGAAGCGACGCGGTGGGCCTGCCGATCGCCCGGCTCAACCTGCGCGCGTTCGACGAGCAGATGCACCCGATCCTCATGCGCGAGGCGTTCGGGATCGGCCGCACGGACACGAAGCCGCGGATCGTGGGCGTTCCCGGCAGACGCGGGGCGGAGGACGTGCGCTGGGTTCAGGTGCGGGCCCGCGTGATCCCCGACAGCCTCGACGACGGGCCCGTCACCGTGGTGACGATGATGGACACCTCGGGGCTGCGCGAGGCGGCCGAGGCGCTCAACCGCTCGGACGCGCAGTTCCGCAAGGCGATGGAGAACGCGCCCGTCGGCATGGCGCTCGTCGACCTCGAGTGGCGGCTCATGGAGGTCAACCGCTCCTTCGCGGAGATGATGGGCGCGACGGTGGCCGCGCTGCGCGGCACGCCGTTCTCCGCGCTCAGCCACCCCCACGACATCAACGCCGAACGCGACCAGCTGCAGCGCCTGTACGACGGGCACCAGAGCCAGTTCACGTGCGAGAAGCGCTATGTGCGGGCCGACGGCAACGTCGTGTGGGCCGTGCTCGACGTCGGGCTCGTCCGCTACGCCGGGGGAGCCCCCGACCATTACGTCGTGCAAGTGCGCGACAGCACCGACGACCGCATGCACTCCGAGCTCATGGCTCATCGCGCCATGCACGACCCGCTCACGGGTCTCGCGAACCGCACGCTCCTGCAGGACGTACTGCAGCAGGTCCTCGAGCAGCCGGACGCTCTCACCCGCGTGGGCGTGATCGCCGTGGACCTGGACGGCTTCAAGGGCCTCAACGACCGGTTCGGCCACGCCATCGGCGACAACGCCCTGGTCCATGTCGCTGGGGTGCTGCGGACGGCGACGGCCGGTCGCGGCACGGTCGCGCGGATCGGTGGCGACGAGTTCGTCATCGTGGTCCAGGACGGCGACTGCTCGAAGGCGCTGTTCGAGATCGCGGGCGCCATCCACCAGGGCCTCAAGCGCCCGGTCCAGGTCAAGCGGCACCAGATCACCCTGCACGCTTCCGTCGGCATCGCGATGGCGGACGAGGACACCACGGAGGGTGGCGCGCCCAGCCTCATGAGCGCCGCCGATGCGGCGATGTACCGGGCGAAGTCGAGCGGCAAGTCCCGCACCGAGGTATTCGAGCCGTCCATGCGCAGCGCCTCGGAGACTCACTCGGCGCTCGCATCGGAACTGGCCGTGGCGATCGAGGAAGGCCAGCTGGTCCTGCACTACCAGCCCATTCTCGAGCTGTCGACGCGCACCGTCGTGGGCTACGAGGCGCTGGTGCGGTGGCAGCACCCGACCCGCGGGCTGCTGCTGCCCGGCAGCTTCCTGCCGCTCATCGAGGACAAGAACCTGTCGGTGACTCTCGGCATGGCCCTCGTGGATCAGGCCGCGCAGTTCCTCGCCACCGGCCCATCGCCATCGATGTGGGTGTCGCTGAACGTGTCCGCCGACCAGCTGGGCGACTCGGAGTTCGCTGACCGCGTGCTGAGCGCGATCGGGCGCTATCACCTCAGCCCGCAGCGGATGGTCATCGAGCTCACCGAGGCATCGCTCGTCGCCCCGAACACCCGCATCAGGCACGAGCTCACCGAGCTGCGCAACGCGGGAGTTCCGATCCTGCTGGACGACTTCGGCACGGGTGTCTCCCCGCTGTCGTACCTGCGCGATCTGCCGGTGTCCGGGGTGAAGCTCGACATGTCGTTCGTGGCCGGCATCCCGGAGGACCCGGCGGGGGCGCGCGTCTCGCGCGCGCTCGGCGCTCTCGCGCGTGAGCTCGGTCTCGCCACCATCGCGGAGGGCATCGAGACCGAGGCCCAGGCCGAGTTCCTGGCCCGCTGCGGGTGGCGCTACGGGCAGGGGTGGCTGTTCGGCGTGGCGCAGCCGGCGGGCGCGCTGCACGAGACCGTCCCGCAGTTCACGACGAGCCTGATCGACCCGCGGCCGCAGGAGAACGACAGCCCGTTGGAGATCGACGACCGCACGTACTGAACCACACGTACTGAGTCCCACGTACTGAGCGGGCGCGCCGCTCGGAGGCGCTCAGTCGCTCGCTTCCCACCATCGTGTGATCCGGAAGGCCGCGTCCGCCAAGCGCTCCGGGGGAGAGGTGCGCTCCGCCGCCTGGGTGCCTGCCGCATCGGCCACGCGCCCGTGACGCGCCTGCGCCTCGCCGGCGCTGAGGTCGCCCGCGCCGGTCTCCGCGATGTCGGCCAGCACGTGCATCGTGTGGCGGCTGGTGCGGTCGACGGTGGTCGCCACCCACTCGGCGGTGACGTCGACGTCGCCGTCCGGAGACACGGAGAAGGTCGTGACCCCCAGGTAGCCGGAGTTGGTGTGCGCACTGCAGCACTGGGTGTCCTGGTTGGACAGGTAGTTGCCGTGGCCGAAGTAGGTCCACATGCCGTCACCGTCCACGCCGCCCTCCAGCAGCTCGATGGGCTGCGGGACGTGCGCATGGTGGCCCACGTAGAGGTCGACCAGCCCGGATTCCGCAATCTGCTCCGCGATGTCCCGCTGAGCGGCATTGGGCTCGACCTGGTACTCGACGCAGCAGTGGGTCGACGCGATCACGATGTCTGCGCCCTCGTCCCGGGCTGCCTGCGCCGCCGCGAGAATGGGCGACACGTCCTGCGCGTCCGCGTCGAAGGTGTCCACGGCCCACGGCATCCCGTCGGGCTTGGGCAGGCCGTTGAGCCCGTAGGTGAAGGAGATGTTGGCGACCCTGATGCGCCGGTCCTCGACGCGCACGGAGTACATCTGGGTGCTCGCCGCCTCCTCCTCGGTGCGCGCCATCCCGGAGTGGCCGAGCCTGGCGTCGTCGAGCGCATCGAGCGTGGTCTCGAGGCCCGAGTAGCGGCGATCCATGGAGTGGTTGGAGGCCGTCGAGCACCCGTCCCAGCCCTCGTCTGCCAGGGCGGGGACCAGCTCCTCGGGCGCGCCGAACACTGGATACCCCGACGGCTCGGTGCCCGGCGGCGCGACCGGCACCTCGAGATGGCACAGCGCGAGGTCCGCGCCGGAGACATACGGTCGCACGTTCTCCATCAACGGCGCGAAGTCGTACTCGCCGTCGCCGGCCGCGCGCGCCGACGTCAGCACCGGACCGTGCGTGAGGATGTCGCCGCCGGTCACCAGCGTGAACTCGACCGTGGGCGGCGGAGCGGGAGGGGTGGGCGTCGGCGAGGGGACGGCCGATGCGGGGGTCGTCGGGGCAGCGGTCGCGGCGGGGGTCTGTTCGGACTCAGCGGGAGCGGCGGCCGGGTCGGCGCCGGGCGACGACGTCGGCAGCCCGCCTGCGAGGAGGGCCGCGATGGCCAGGACCACTGCGGCCACGACGGCTGCCGCCAACGCGGGCAGAGGTGATGGCGAGCGTCGCGAGTGGGAGGGCATGGCGCCCATTATCGCGGAGCGCAGCCCGTGCCGGGGCTAGGGTGAGGGCGTGAACGCAACAGTCCCCAACCTGCTCACGGGTGCCCGCCTCGTCGCGGTGCCGGTGGTGGTGTGGCTGCTGCTCGCGGGCGGCGACGACCAGGTGATGCGCGCGTGGGCCCTCGGCGTGTTCCTGTTCGCCGCCGCGACGGACTACTGGGACGGCTACCTGGCGCGCCGCTGGGAGGTGGTCAGCCCGTTCGGCAAGCTCGCAGACCCGATCGCCGACAAGGCGCTGGTGCTGTTCACCCTGGCGGGAGTGGTCATCGTCGACGGCATCCCGTGGTGGCCGCTGGCGGTGCTCGCGGTGCGCGAGATCGGCGTGACGCTGGGACGGCTCGCCGTCGCGCGCGACGTGGTGATCCCCGCTTCCCGCGGAGGCAAGCTCAAGACGGTCCTGCAGCTGTGGGCCCTCACCGCCTACCTGGTGCCCCACCCGGCGGCATGGATCGACACGGTCGCATGGTGGAGCCTGCTCGTGGCGGTCGCGGTCGCGGTGATCACCGGCGTCGACTACGCGATCCGCATCGTCAGGATCGCGCGCAGTCACCGCGCGAAGGGCAGCGGAGTCCGCTCGGGAACCGGCGTCGACGATGGATCGGCGGGCGATGTCCAGGTCTGAGGCCGATGCGGTGCTGGTTCTTGCACGCGCAGCCGGGGTCACCTTGGCGACGGGCGAGTCGCTCACCGGCGGATCGCTGTGCGCACAGCTGGTCGACGTGCCCGGCGCGTCGGAGTCTCTGTGCGGTGGCGTCGTGTCCTACATGGTCGAGAGCAAGCACGACGTGCTCGGGGTGAGCCAGTCGCTGCTCGACGGTCCAGGGCCCGTGTCGCGCGAGGTCGCGCAGGCCATGGCGACGGGGGCGAGACGTGCCATGGGTGCGGCCATGGGCATCGCGACCACCGGAGTGGCGGGCCCGGATCCTCATGGGGGACAGGCGCCCGGCACGATCTGGGTCGCCGTCGATCTCGAGGGGACGCTCACCGCGCGGCAGCTGCACGTCGACGGCGACCGCGGCGACGTGACCCGTGGCGCCGTCTCCGGCGCACTCGCGCTGGCACGTGAGGTGCTCGCGGACCGGGTCGCGAGGTCCTGACGGCGATTCGCGCCGGTCGTCGCGATCCCACGGGCGCGGCGACCGTCGACCAGGGGAACAACCTTGCGGTAATGTGCGTTGGGACTGGCATGGACAAGGGAAGTGTCACCATCGGGAGGGAACGCATGCCTGTGCTGCGCAACGAGATCGGCGACGTCCTTCGTGACGCTCGCCTCACTCAGGGGAAGACCCTCCGTGACATCTCGTCTGGCGCTCGGGTCTCCCTCGGATATCTGTCCGAGGTCGAGCGGGGCCAGAAGGAGGCGTCATCCGAGTTGCTCGCGTCGATCTGCGAGGCGCTCGACGTCCCCATGTCGGCGATCCTGCGCGAGGTGTCCGACCGCTTCGAGACCGCCGAGGGCTTCGGCCGCGTCCACGTGATGCCGTCCATCCCCGACACTGTGCCGGAGCTGCTGGGCGAAGTCCGCGCGCGGTAGCGCGACGGAACGTGCGTCACAGCGAATTCTGGGCCCTCCTGGACGACGTCTTCGGCGTCGACTACTCCCGCAGCCTGGCGCGCGACCTGGCGCTTGACGGCCTGTCCTCCCGCACCTCTGCGGAGGCCCTCGCCGACGGCACGCCCCCGCGGGACGTGTGGCACGCGCTGTGCGACCAGATGGACGTGCCGCTCGATCGCCGCGACGGTGGTGCGCGCGAGCGCATGATCCCCCCGCGACGGTGACCGCCGTCCACTCGTGCGCCGCGACACGCCGGGACCCGCGCCTTCCTTTCGAACATGCGTTCGATTACTGTGGTCCACAGGCGCAGCGTGACGACGACCCTCCACAGGGCAGGGAACGTACGTCGCGCCGATGTCAGAGGCGCGTCATAGCGTCGTTCGTGTACACGGCAGACACGGCAGCAATGCCACCGACGATGGGATAGCGACATGGCACAGGCGGCAGACCGCACGAAGGCACTCGACGCGGCACTCGGGCAGATCGACCGGCAGTACGGCAAGGGCTCGGCGATGCGCATGGGCGACCGCCAGGTGGTGGCCGTCCCGGCGATCCCCACGGGCTCCGTCGCGCTGGACATCGCTCTCGGCATCGGAGGCCTCCCGCGCGGTCGGGTCGTGGAGATCTACGGTCCCGAGTCGTCCGGAAAGACCACGGTCGCTCTGCACGCGGTCGCGAACATGCAGAAGCAGGGCGGGACCGCCGCGTTCATCGATGCCGAGCACGCTCTCGACCCGGCCTACGCCAAGAAGCTGGGCGTCGACATCGACAACCTCATCATCTCCCAGCCCGACACCGGCGAGCAGGCGCTCGAGATCGCGGACATCCTGATCCGCTCCGGCGGCGTCGACATTCTGGTGATCGACTCCGTCGCGGCGCTCGTGCCCAAGGCGGAGATCGAAGGCGAGATGGGCGACAGCCACGTGGGCCTGCAGGCCCGCCTCATGTCGCAGGCGCTGCGCAAGATCACCGGCGCCATCTCGCAGACGGGCACCACCGCGATCTTCATCAACCAGCTGCGCGAGAAGATCGGCGTGTTCTTCGGCTCCCCCGAGACCACCACCGGCGGCAAGGCTCTCAAGTTCTATGCCTCCGTTCGCCTCGACGTCCGGCGCATCGAGACCCTCAAGGAGGGCACCGAGCCCGTCGGCAACCGCACGCGCGTCAAGGTCGTCAAGAACAAGATGGCGCCCCCGTTCAAGCAGGCGGAGTTCGACATCCTCTACGGCCACGGCATCTCCAAGGAGGGCGGCATCATCGACCTCGGCGTCGAGCACGGCTTCGTCAAGAAGTCGGGCGCCTGGTACACGTACGAGGGCGACCAGCTCGGACAGGGCAAGGAGAACTCGCGCAACTTCCTCAAGGACAACCCCGAGCTGGCCACCGAGATCGAGAAGAAGATCCTGACCAAGCTCGGCGTGGGAGCGGCCCCGGCCGAGGAGGGCGACCAGACCGCCCCCGTCGCCGCTGAGGACGAGCCGCAGATCCCCGCCAAGCCCGCCGCCAAGAAGGAGCGCGCCACCTTCTGATGTCGGAGGGCGCTCGGCAGGACGTTGCTCGAAAGGGCGGGGGACCTGCGACTTCGGAGGACCCGGCTCAGCGCGCGCGTGACATCGCTCTGCGGCTGCTCAACCATTCCGCGCGCTCGGCGGCGCAGCTGCGCGAGGGCCTGGTGTCGAGGGAGGTCGCGCCCGAGGTCGCCGACGAGGTCATCGAGCGCTACCGGGAGGTGGGTCTGCTCGACGACGCGGCGCTGTCCGCGGCGATCGTGCGGGCTCGCCACCGGGAGCGCGGCAAGTCCCGACGAGCGATCCTCGAGGAGCTTCGTCGCAAGGGCTTCGAGGCGCAGGACATCGACGCCGCGCTGGCGCAGATCACCGACGACGACGAGCAGGACGCCGCGCGTGCTCTTGCGGTGAAGCGCTGGAACCAGCTGGACGGTGTGGACCGCGACAAGCGCGTGCGTCGCGTCGTGGGCATGCTGGGTCGCAAGGGGTACTCTCCTTCGGACGCGTTCGCGCTTGTGCGGGAACTCGAGAATGCCGATAACTCGGACACGTAGCATGTCGTTCGTCAGGAAGGAGGCCGCATGGCTCAGGTCATTGCCACGGTGGCGACACTCCTCCTGCTGCTCGCATCGCTCCTCGTGGTGCACTTCGCGAGACGCGAGGCGGCTGAGATCCGCCGCTCCACCAGCGACGAGACCCAGTCGATGCGCGAAGAGGCGCGCGATCTGCTCAGCGAGGCCCAGCGCCGTGAGGAGCGGGTCGCGCTCAGGGAGAAGGACATCTCCGCTGATCAGCGCGACACCCAGAAGTACGCACGGTCGCTCGAGGAGCGCGCCACGGTCATCGCGCGGGACGAGAAGCGCCTTCATGCCGAGCGCGCCGAGATAGGCCTGCTGCGCGATCAGCGCCTCGCGGACCTCGCCGGGATGACTGCCGAGGAGGCTCGCGAGGAGTTGGCCGCGAGCCAGGTGACGGCCGCGCGGCACGCCGCAAGCGACGAGTTGCGCCGCATCGAGCGCGCGACGAAGGAGTCGGCCGACCAGCGTGCTCGAGAGATCCTGGTCACCGCGATGCAGCGGCAGGCGGCTCGCACCGCGTCGGAGACCTCCACGACATGGATCGATCTTCCCAGCGAGGAGATGAAGGGCCGGATCATCGGCCGTGAGGGCCGCAACATCAGAGCGTTCGAGTCCTTGACCGGTGTGAACGTCATGGTCGAGGAGGGCGTGAACGCGGTCCAGTTGTCGTCCTTCGACGTCGAGCGGCGCGAGATCGCCGAGGTGACGCTGCGCGACCTCGTGGAGGACGGCCGGATCCAGCCTCAACGAGTCGAGGCCGCCTACGCGCGCGCCGTCGCCGACACCGAGCAGCGCCACCGCGACGCGGGCCTGGACGCGATCGACGCGGCGGGCGTGAGCGGAGTGCCGCAGGACATGGTGACCGTGCTCGGGCGGCTGCGACTGCGCAGCTCCTACGGACAGAACGTGCTCGCCCACTTGGTGGAGGCGGGGCAGATCGCCGCCGACATCGCGACGTCGCTCGGCGCGGACGCCGAACTCGCCCGCCGCGCCGCGTTCCTCCACGACATTGGCAAGGCGTTCACCCACGAGCGCGAGGGGACGCACGCGGCCATCGGCGCGGCATTCGCCGCCGAGCACGGTGAGCCCCCAGCGATCGTCAACGCGATCGCGGCCCATCACGACGAGGTGCCGCAGACCACGTTGGAGGGCGTCATCGTGCAGGTCGCGGACGCGGTTTCCGCGTCGCGCCCGGGCGCCCGCCGCGAGGACGTCGACGGCTATGTGGACCGCATGGAGGGGCTGGAGCGACTCGTCGCGGAGCACGAGGGCGTGGTGAAGGTGGTGGCGATGGCCGCGGGCCGCGAGGTGCGTGTGGTAGTCGAGCCGGAGAGCATCGACGATGACGGCACGCGGGACTTGGCGCGTACAATTGCCGAACACATCAGCCGCGACTTCAGCTTCGCTGGAGAGATCAAGGTGACGGTGATCCGCGAGCTCCGTGCGGATGCCGTCGCAGGGTAGGAATGTCACACACCACGCTCGCCCCCACCTACGTCGTGCGCACCCTCGGGTGCCAGATGAACATCCACGACTCCGAGCACATGGCGGGCCTGCTCGAGGACGCCGGGTACACCGCCGCCCCTCAGGGTGCCGATGTCGCCGACGTCGTGGTGATCAACACGTGCGCGGTGCGCGAGAACGCGGCCAACAAGCTGTACGGCAACCTGGGCCAGCTCGCCTCCGTCAAGGCGGAGCGCCCCGGCATGCAGATCGCCGTGGGCGGCTGCCTCGCCCAGAAGGATCGCGGCACGATCGTCGAGAAGGCGCCGTGGGTCGACGTCGTATTCGGCACCCACAACATTGACGTTCTGCCCGCGATGCTCGACCGCGCGCGTCACAACGCCGCGGCCCAGGTGGAGATCGAGGAATCGCTGCAGGTGTTCCCCTCGACCCTGCCCAGCCGGCGGGATTCGGTCGCGTCCGCATGGGTGTCGATCTCGGTCGGGTGCAACAACACGTGCACGTTCTGCATCGTGCCGAGCCTGCGCGGCAAGGAGCGCGACCGCCGCCCGGGGGAGGTGCTGGCCGAGGTGCAGGCGCTGGTCTCGCAGGGAGTGGTGGAGGTCACCCTGCTCGGACAGAACGTCAACTCGTACGGCATCGAGTTCGGCGACCGCGGCGCATTCGCGAAGCTGCTGCGTGCCTGCGGAGAGATCGACGGCCTCGAGCGGGTGCGGTTCACATCGCCCCACCCCGCGGCCTTCACCGACGACGTCATCGAGGCGATGGCGGAGACCCCCAACGTGATGCCGAGCCTGCACATGCCCCTGCAGTCGGGCTCGGACTCGGTGCTGCGCGCCATGCGTCGCTCCTACCGCTCCGCCAAGTTCCTCGGGATTCTCGACAAGGTCCGTTCAGCGATGCCCGACGCTGCCATCACGACGGACATCATCGTCGGCTTCCCTGGCGAGACCGACGAGGACTTCGAGGACACCCTGCGCGTGGTCGAGCAGTCGCGCTTCTCGAGCGCGTACACCTTCCAGTACTCGCCGCGGCCCGGCACGCCGGCCTTCGAACTGCCCGAACTCCCCAAGTCCGTGATCACGGAACGCTTCGGCCGGCTCAAGGCGCTGCAGGAGCGGGTGTCCCTGGCCGAGAACGAGGCCCTGGTGGGACGCTCCGTGGAGGTCATGGTGCTCGACGGCGCGGGGCGCAAGGACAACGCGTCCGATCGCCTGAGTGGCCGCGCCCCCGACAGCCGGCTGGTGCACTTCTCCCTTCCCGAGTCGGAATCGAAAGCGGATTCCGCGCCCCGACCCGGCGACATGGTGACCGTCGAGCTGACGCGCGCCGCACCGCACCACCTGATCGCGGACAGCGCTCTGACAGGCGGACCATTCTCCGTGCGCCGCACCGCGGCGGGCGACGCGTGGGATGCGAGCCGCGGCGAGGGCCACGATCACGGCGCCGGCGGCTGCGGATCGTCGTGCGGCACCGGAGCGGGCGCACCCGCCGGGCCCGTGGGGCTGGGCATGCCGTCGCTGCGGGCAGCCCGGGCCTGAGGCGCCGGTGACGCCTCCCGCAACCCCCGCATCGGCCGTCACGACTCGAGGACCCGCGCACACCGACGCGCCCGCCGTGATCGCGCTGGTGGGCTCGACCGCGACCGGAAAGTCGGCGGTGTCCCTTGCACTCGCGGAGCGGCTCGACGGCGAGGTCGTCAACGCGGACGCCATGCAGTTCTACCGGGGCATGGACATCGGCACCGCCAAGCTCTCGGTCGAGGACCGGCGCGGCATCCCTCACCACCAGCTGGACACCCTCGACGTCACCGAGGACGCCTCCGTCGCGGGCTTCCAGGCGGATGCCCGCGCCGACATCGACGCCATTCACGCGAAGGGGCGCCGCGCGATCGTGACGGGCGGCTCCGGACTGTACGTGCGCGCGCTGCTCGACCGGTTCGAGTTCCCGCCCACGGACCCCGCCGTGCGGGCCCGGCTCGAGGAGCGGGCTGTGATCGAGGGGCCGGGCATGCTGCATCGCGAGCTCGCCGCGGCAGATCCTGTGGCTGCGGCCCGCATCCCTGCGCAGAATGCCAAGCGGATCGTGCGGGCGCTCGAGGTGATCGAGCTCACGGGGCGGCCGTTCTCGTCGTCGCTGCCGACCCACGAGTACGAGATCCCGGCAGTGCAGATCGGCCTGGACCTCGGCAACGAGGCGCTCGACCCGCGGATCGACGAGCGCGTGGACCACATGTGGAGCACGGGGCTGGTCGATGAGGTGCGCGCCCTGGAGCGCCGCGGCCTGCGCGACGGCGTCACGGCGCGCCGCGCGGTGGGATACGCAGAGACGCTGCGCCATCTCGACGGCGAGCTCGATGCCGATCAGGCGCGCGACCTGATCAAGGTGCACACGCGCCGTCTCGCGCGCCGCCAGCGCAAGTGGTTCCGGCCCGACCCACGAGTCAGCTGGGTGGCGGGGCCGGTCGACGCCGCGGACGTGGACCGCGCCGCAGCCGACGTCCTGGCCCTCGCCGGGTCCTGACCCGCACCCCAGCCGGGGTCTTGGCTCGCACCCCAGCCACCAAACCCCGCCCCGCCCGTCTCGCACCCCACCCGGCCCTCACCCCACCCGGCCCTCACCCTCCACTCACCCATCCCCGCCACCCATCCCGCCACCCGCCGCCACCCGTTCCCGCCACCCGCAAGTGTCGATTTCCGTGCATGTGCGAGCCCGAAAGTGCACGGAAATCGACACTTGCGTGGGGTGACAGCGGGGTGGCCGCGGTGTGGCCGCGGTGTGGCCGCGGTGTGGTCGCGGGGGCGTGAGCGCCAGGCGGCGCCCCGGATCGCGGGCAGCGCCCCGGTAGCCTGGTGGCATGGCTCGGCTGCGCTTCACCAAAGGACATGGCACGGAGAACGACTTCGTGCTGCTCTTAGACGAGCGCGGCGAGATCGACCTCACCCCAGCGCTGGTGCGCTACCTGTGCGACCGGCGCGCGGGAATCGGCGCCGACGGTGTGATCCGCGCCGTGCGGTCCGGGTCGCTCCCGGCCGGGGCGGGCCTCGACGCCCGCACCTGGTTCATGGACTACTGGAACGCGGATGGCTCGACGTCGGAGATGTGCGGCAACGGCGCCAGGGTGTTCGCCGCCTTTCTCGAGCGCGAGGCGGGCGCCGACCTCACGGGCGGGCTCACGATCGCGACGCGCGGCGGGACTCGCACGCTGACCGCGCTCGAGGACGGGCGCTATGCGGTCGGGATGGGTGAGTTCCGGACCGGCGACGACCCGGGAGGCTTCGATGCCGAGGTCGAGGCGGAGGGCCTCAACCCCCCACGCCCTGCGCTGTCCGTCGACGTCGGCAATCCGCACCACGTGGTCGCTCTCGCCTCGATGGACGAGCTCGAATCGCTGGACCTCACCAAGGCCCCGCGTGTCACGCCCGTGCCGCCCGCCGGCTCGAACGTCGAGTTCGTGGTCACGCGCGGCGGCGAGGTCCGCGACGGGATCGAGCGCGGTCGGGTGCGGATGCGCGTGCACGAGCGCGGATCGGGCGAGACCCGGTCGTGCGGCACCGGTGCGTGCGCGGTCGCGATCGCGGTGAAGACCTGGGCGGGCGACGGATCGCCGGACGTGTGGGACATCGAGGTGCCCGGCGGCGTGGTGACGGTGCGGATTCACGGCAACCGCACGGTTCTCGAGGGCCCCGCGACGCTGGTGGCCGATGGCGAGGTCGACGTCTCGGCGGTGCCGGCGACGGTGGCCGCGGGCTGACCCACGCTCAGCGCATGCACGTAGTCGAGGCGATGGTCGACCCGCAGGATCTCGACCACGCGCTCGCCAAGCGTCCTCAGACGCGCGCGGCGCGCATGACGCGCATCGCCGATGCCGCGTCCAGGGGAGAGGGCGGCTACCCGTAGGTGATGCGATGCGGCCGATGCCGGGGTCAGTGTGCGGGGCGCGTCAGCCTCAGCACGCGAAAGCCCTTGGCGCTTCCGATTTTCTCGATCCCGCCCCACGGCGCGCCCGTGCCGTCCCGCTGGTCCGCGATCCACCGCGCGAGGGAATCGGCACCGAGGTTCTTCTGCACCACGAGCCACGCCTCGCCGCCCGGCGCGAGCCGGGGCAGCCAGGTCGTGAGCAGCGCGTGCAGCGCGTCCTTGCCCACGCGGATGGGCGGGTTCGACCAGATGGCATCGAAGGTCAGGTTCGGGTCGACGTCGCCGGGCTCCACGGCGCGCACCCGATCCGCGACTCCTAGGCGCTCGGCGTTGCGCGCGGCCAGGTCGAGCGCCCGCCGGTTGACGTCCACTGCGGTGACCCGGGCATCGGCCGTGCCCAGCGCCGCTGTGAGGGCGAGCGGGCCCCATCCGCAGCCCAGGTCGAGCACCTCGCCCGCCGGGGCGGGCGGCAGGTGACGCAGCAGCACCTGGGTGCCGGCGTCGATGTGGCCGGGGGAGAAGATGCCACGCGCCGTCTCGACGGTGACGTCGCGGCCGGCGAGCCGCACCTCGAGGAGGCGTCGCTCGGCGGCGGAGGCGGGCTCCGCCGTGAAGTAGTGGTCCTCGCTCACGCATGCGAGCGTACCGCCGCTGGTGGTGCCCGTCGGCGCCCGGTGCGACAATAGAGGGAGTATGAGCGACTCTCACGAAGACGACCACCAGGAACCCGCCCCCTCCCGCGCCGATGCGGTGATTGAGCGGGTGCTTTCGCGCGCCAGCACGGTCCTCGGCAAGGGCGCGACCTCCCGCACCGACTACGACGGAGATCAGTTCGATCGCGAGGACCGCGCGGCTCTGCGCCGCGTCGGCAACCTGTCGACCGAGCTCGAGGACATCACCGAGGTCGAGTACCGCCAGCTGCGCCTCGAGAAGGTGGTCCTGGTGGGGCAGTGGTCGCACGGCACCGCGGCCGAGGCCGAGGTGAGCCTGCAAGAGCTCGCCGCCCTCGCCGAGACGGCGGGCTCCGAGGTGCTCGACGGCGTGCTCCAGCGCCGCCCCAACCCCGACCCCGCCACCTACATCGGCAAGGGCAAGGCGGTCGAGGTCAAGGAGATCGTCGCCTCGGTGGGCGCCGACACCGTGATCGTCAACGACGACCTCGCGCCCAGCCAGCGCCGCGCGCTCGAGGACGTGGTGAAGGTCAAGGTCATCGACCGCACGGCGCTGATCCTCGACATCTTCGCCCAGCACGCCAAGTCGAAAGAGGGCAAGGCGCAGGTCGAGCTGGCTCAGCTCGAGTACCTGCTGCCACGGCTACGTGGTTGGGGTGACTCGATGTCCCGCCAGGCCGGTGGTCAGGTGGGTGGCGCCGCCGCCGGTATGGGTTCGCGCGGACCTGGTGAGACCAAGATCGAGCTCGATCGCCGCCGCATCCACACCCGCATGGCGCAGTTGCGCCGCGAGATCAAGGCGATGGAGCCTGCGCGCAACGTGCGGAGGGACCGCCGCCTCGCGCTGCCGAACGTCGCGATCGTCGGCTACACCAACGCGGGCAAGTCCTCGCTGCTCAACCGCATCACCGGCGCCGGTGCGCTCGTGGAGAACGCGCTGTTCGCCACGCTCGACCCCACTGTCCGCCGGTCGCACACCCCCGACGGGCGCGAGTTCACGGTCTCGGACACGGTCGGGTTCGTGCGCGACCTGCCCCACCAGCTGGTCGCGGCGTTCTCATCGACGCTCGAAGAGGTGGCGCACGCCGACCTGATGCTGCACGTCGTGGACGCCTCCCACCCGGATCCCGAGGGCCAGGTCAGCGCGGTACGCGCGGTGCTCTCGGATGTCCCGGGCGCGGACACCGTCAAGGAGGTGCTGGTCCTCAACAAGGCAGACATCGCGGACCCCGAGACCCTGCTGCGCCTGCGGGCCCGCCCCGAGATCACCATCGAAGTCTCGGCGCTCACCGGTGCCGGCATGTCGGATCTGTTGGATCTCATCGCCGCCGAGCTGCCGCGCCCCGAGGTGCGCATCGACATCGTCGTGCCCTACACGCGCGGGGAGCTCATCCACGAGGCGCACCTGCACGGCGAGGTCATCGAGGAGTCGCACCAGCCCGAGGGGACGCGGCTGATCGCCATGGTCGACGAGTCCCTGGCCGCCCGGCTGCAGGCAGCCGCCCCTGCCGCATGACCGCCGTCCCCTCATCGCCGGCGCATCAGCACCGCGCCGCGTGACAGCCCCGTCGTGAGCGTCCATACATGAGCACCCCCGAGCCCTCGGCTGCGTCGCCGGCGAAGCCCGGCGCGTCAGCTCCCGTAGCCACCGACACCGAGGTCACGCGCCTGCTGGGCACCGCGGTCCAGGCGCTCGGCGGCGTCGAGCGAGAGGGCCAGACGGCGATGGCCGCGGCTGTCGAGCACTCTCTCGACAACGGGTCGCACGCCCTGGTTCAGGCGGGCACCGGCACGGGAAAGTCGCTCGCCTACCTGGTGCCGGCGGTGACGCACGCGGTGCGGGCCAAGAAGCGCATCGTCATCTCGACGGCGACCCTGGCGCTCCAGCGCCAGGTCTTCACCAAGGACCTGCCGCTGGTGCTCGACGCTCTCGAGCCCGAACTGGGGGAGCGCCCCGACGTGGCGCTGTTCAAGGGACGCAGCAACTACCTGTGCGTGCACAAGATGGCGGGCGGCTACGGCGAGCCCGACGAGGACATGCTGCCCATCAACTCGGGCCCCACCAGCGACCTGGGCAAGGAGGTCGCGCGCCTGCACGAATGGGCGGAGGTCACGGACACGGGGGACCGCGACGACCTGGTGCCCGGGGTGTCGCATCGCGCCTGGTCGCAGGTGAGCGTCAGCGGCCGCGAATGCCTCGAGTCCAAGTGCCCCATGCTCGACCAGTGCTTCTCGCAATCGGTGCGCGAGCACGCGGCCAAGTCGAAGGTGGTCGTGACGAACCACGCCGTGCTCGGCGTGCAGGCCGCGAGCCACGACATGCTCGGCGAGCACCACGCGCTGATCGTGGACGAGGCGCACGAGCTGGTGGGGCGCATCACGTCGGCGGCGACCCACGAGCTCACGCTGCAGCGGGTGGACCGCGCGAGCCGCGCCGCGCGGCGCTGCGGCGTCGCGTCCGAGGACCTCGATCGTGCGGCGAGGGCGCTGGACGGGGCGCTCGGCGACTGCGAGCCCGGCCGGCTGCGGCTGGGCCTGCCCGACGAGCTCGCGGACGCCGTGGACCTGCTGCGCGGCGCCGCCCGCGCCGCGATGACCGCGGTGCAGAAGACCACCAAGGACTCGGGCGAGGCTCCGCGCGCGGGCGACAGCGCATCGGCCACCGCCAAGATGGCGACCGCGGCGCTCACCGAGGTGTTCGACGTGTGCGAGGAGCTCCTGGGCGAGCACGGCCGCTACGTGGTGTGGCTGGCCCCGCCGGACGGCGACTACGAGTCCCGGCAGGCGGTGCGGATCGTCGCCGCGCCGCTGGACGTCGCCGGCCTCATCCGGGATAAACTGATTGCCGACAAGTCCTCGATCTTCACGTCGGCGACCCTCGCTCTGGGTGGGAAC
Organism: Demequina pilifera; assembly: GCF_048814985.1. Classification (NCBI taxonomy): domain Bacteria; kingdom Bacillati; phylum Actinomycetota; class Actinomycetes; order Micrococcales; family Demequinaceae; genus Demequina; species Demequina pilifera. Next base: position 19,120 of record NZ_JBMDTW010000002.1, on the reverse strand, counting down.
TTCGACGCCATGGCGCGTCACCTGGGCGTGGACGATCCGACCTCGATGGACGCCGGCAGCCCGTTCGACTACGGCCGGCAGGGCATGCTGTACGTCGCGTCGCACCTGCCGAGGCCCGGGCCCGGAGGCATCTCGGACGAGGCCCTCGACGAGCTCGCGGCTCTCATCGACGCGGCGGGCGGACGCACCCTCGGGCTGTTCTCGTCCCACCGCGCGGGTCAGGCGGCGGCCGAGGCGATGAGGCAGCGGCTGGACGTGCCCGTCATGTACCAGCTCGACGATCAGCTGCCCACGCTGGTCGAGCGGTTCCGCGAGGATCCTCGCGCGTGCCTGTTCGGGTCGACGTCCCTGTGGCAGGGGATCGACGTGCCCGGGCCGACGGCGTCGCTGGTCGTCATCGACCGGATCCCGTTCCCGCGGCCCGACGAGCCGATCTCACAGGCCCGCACCGAGGCCGTGGCGCGGGGCGGCGGGAACGGCTTCATGGCGGTCGCCGCGACGCACGCGGCCCTGCTGCTGGCCCAGGGAGCCGGGCGCCTGATTCGCACGTCCGAGGACCGCGGCGTGGTGGCGGTGCTGGATTCCCGGCTCGCGACGGCCCGCTACGGCGGGTTCCTCGCACGGTCGATGCCGGCGCTGTGGGGCACCACGGACCGCGACACCGTGCTGGACGCGCTGCGACGGCTGGATGCGGCGGCCCGCGACGGCGGCCAGTAGCGCGCCGCGGCCCGTGGGCCGGCCCGGGTGGCCGTACCCTGGGGTCGCAGCACGCAAGGAGACAGAGGTGGAGAAGCCATGACCGACACGACCCCGTCCGAGGAGTTCGTCCGCGGCCAGGAGGCCGAGCGCGAGCGCTTCGCCGAGTACCTCGCGCACTTCGAGGCGGGATCGCGCCGCATGGCCGAGGAGGCCGAGTCGGACGAGTCTCGCGTCTACCAGACCACCATCGCGAACTCGATGAACGCGATGCGCCGCGCGATCAAGGGCGGCTTCCACTGGCAGGACGGCTGGCGCCAGCAATAGCGCCGATGCGCGGGTTCCGGGCCTCCTGCTGTCGCTGAGGGGGTCGGGCGACGGGCGCTAGACGCGCCGCATCACGGACACGACCTTGCCCATGATGCGGGCGTGGGTGCCGTCGATGGGCGTGTAGCTGGGGTTGTGCGGCATGAGCCACACCTGGCCGTCCTGACGGCGGAAGGTCTTGACCGTGGCCTCGTCGTCGAGCAGTGCCGCGACGATGTCGCCGTTGTCGGCGGTGTGCTGGCGGCGCACCACGACCCAGTCGCCGTCGCAGATGGCCGCGTCGATCATGGAGTCGCCGACCACGTTGAGCATGAACAGCTCCCCGTCGCCCGTGAGCTGCTTGGGCAGGGCGAAGACGTCCTCGACCGCCTGATCGGCGAGCACCGGTCCACCGGCGGCGATGCGGCCCACCAGCGGCACCATCGACACGCGCTCGTCCTCCGTCGGGGCTGCGGGGAGGTCGGTGACGACCGTCTCCGTCGACGGCGTGCCGTCGACGTCGGGCAGCACGACCTCGATCGCGCGTGGGCGGTGGGGATCGCGGCGCAGGAATCCCTTGGTCTCGAGGGCGGACAGCTGGTGCTTGACGGACGAGGTGGACGTGAGACCGACCGCCTCGCCGATCTCGCGCATCGACGGTGGGTAGCCACGGGACTCCACGGAGTCCTTGATGGTCTCGAGGATGCGGCGCTGACGGTCGGTGAGTCCGCCCGAGGCTCCGCCCGGGAACTGGTGGATGGTGGCCCCGCTCTCGCCGGTGCGCTCGTCCATGACTCCTCCTCGCGGGCCGAGCCCGTGTCGATGTCAGACCTCGGTGATGAGGTGACACCCATGACGCTAGGCCAACCCAGCACCGAAATCAAACATATGTTCGAGCGTGTCTTGCTTGACGAGACGCCAGGTGCTACAAATAGAACAAGTGTTCGACGAACACGTGTTCGAACGGAGGATGACATGACTGCATATGCGATTTCCGCCCCGGCACCTGCTGGAGTGAGCGTGCGGCGGGTCGTGAGCGTCCGTCCCCTGCCCACTGCAGCCGGCCGTGCACGGCGGACCGTGCTCGCACTGGCGCTCGTGGTGGCCGTGGCGGCACTGGTGGCGCTGCTCGCGCCCCGTGCGTTCGCGGGAGGCGAGGCGTCCGAGACGATCGCCTTCGACACCTACACCGTGGCGCAGGGCGAGACCCTGTGGTCCATCGCCGAGTCCATGACGGGCCCCGGCGAGGACGTGCGCGACACCGTGGGCCAGCTGCAGACGCTGAACGCGATGGGCGACTCGTCGCTGCGCGCGGGCGAGCAGATCTACATCCCCGCTCTCGAAGGCTAGGTCCCCGTCTCCTAGGGCGTCCTCGTCTAGGGCCTCATGAACGAGGTCGCCGCGACCCAGGTCCCCGTCACCGAGGGACCGGGGAACGCTTCTGCGTCAGGGGATCGCGCCGTCGCCGGTGGGCAGCCGCTTCCGTGGGAGAGTAGTGCCATGCACTGCCCCTTCTGCCGCAACCCCGACTCGCGCGTGGTCGACTCGCGCACCTCGGACGACGGTTCCTCGATTCGCCGCCGCCGCGAGTGCCCCAGCTGCGGCAAGCGGTTCTCGACGCTGGAGATCGCCAGCCTCACGGTGCTCAAGCGCAGCGGCGTGGCGGAGCCGTTCAGCCGCGACAAAGTGGTGAACGGCGTGCGCAAGGCCTGCCAGGGGCGGCCGGTGAGCGATGACGACCTCGCGCACCTGGCGCACAAGGTCGAGGAGGCGATTCGGGCATCGGGTCAGGCCGAGATCGACGCGACCGACATCGGCCTCGCGATCCTGCCCCCGCTGCGCGAACTCGACGAGATCGCCTATCTGCGCTTCGCGAGCGTCTACCAGGGATTCGACAGCCTGGACGACTTCGAGGCCGCGATCGCTCGCCTGCGCACCGAGGACGCCGCCGGCTCCTGAGGCTCGCTCAGCCCTTCTTCTTCTTGGGACGCGGCTTGCCGCTGCGCCCGCTGGCCGGAGCGGCCTTGCCCTTCTTTCCTGCCTTCTTTCCCGACGGCTTGGCGTCCGGGCGCCCGGGACGCTGAGTGCCCTCGGGGTCCTGCAGCGCGCGCCTGCGCTCGGCGCGCGGCGCCAGCCGCTCGCCGTCGGGGCGCTGGCCGCCTCCGGACCGTGGGCCGGCCGCACGCGCGGATCGCTCGCCGCTGCCGCTCCCGCGAGCGGACTTGCCGTTGTCCGTGCCTCGGCCAGTCGTTCGGCCGCGCGGCGACGCCCCGCTGCCGCTGCCGCCGTCTTTGTCCTCGCCCTTGAACGGTGCGCGCTCGTCGCGGCTGCGGGCGGGCCTCTCGTCGCGGCTGCGGCTCGGGCGCTCGTCCCGACCACGGCCCGGCCTCTCGTCGCGGCTGCGGCCCGGGCGCTCGTCCCGACCCCGCGTGAACCGCTCGTCCCGGGCGCGGCCCGGCTCCTCGAGCCTCTCGTCGCGCTTGCGCTTTCCGGAGCCTGCGCCGGACTTGCGTGCCCAGGTGTCCCTGCTCTTGGGGGAGCGCTTGGCCCACCCGTCGGGCTTGCGAGCGGGGCGGCCGCCGCCCTCGCCGCGGTCGGTGCGTGTGGCCGCACCGTCGCCGGCTGCGCCAAGGCGCTGCTCGCGTAGGGCGATCTCTCGTTCGCGGGCCTGCAGCTCGCGTTCCCGACGCTCCAGATCCTGACGCGCCTTCGCGCTCTCGTGCTGCGGCGTCGACGAGACCTCCGCGGAGCGCCCACGCGATGGTCGTCTACCGCTCTCGCCGCGAGACGGGCGGGCGGAGCGTGCGCCGCGGTCGGGGCGCGAGTCGCGCTTGCCACCGGCCACGCGGGGCTCCGGCACTGGCACCCCGGAGGGCTCCTGGGCGCCGGTGAGCCGCGACAGCGTGGCGAGCGAGGCGTCGTCGTCGCCCCGCAGCGCGGTGACGGTGGCATCCACGCCCGCGCGGTCCAACAGTGACTCGACCGTCCGTCGCTGGTGCGGCAGCGAGAGAGTGACGACCAGCCCGTCATGGCCGGCCCGGGCGGTGCGTCCCGCGCGGTGCGTGTAGTCCTTATGGTCGGCCGGTGGATCCATCTGCATGACCAGGTCCACATGGTCGACGTGGATGCCGCGGGCGGCGACGTCCGTGGCGACGAGCACCGGGATGGTGCCCGCGCGGAAACCCGTGATCGCGTGGTTGCGCTCGGCCTGTGTCTTGTCGCCGTGCAGGGCGACCGCGGTGACCCCCGCGTCGCGCATCTGTCCGGCGATGCGGTCGCAGCCCAGCTTGGACCGCACGAAGATGATCGTGCGTCCCTCGCGAGCGGCGACCCGGGTGGCGAGCTGATACTTCGCGTGCGGAGGAACGTTCAAAACGATGTGCCGCATGCTCGACGGTTCCTCGCCGCCGGTGACGTCGTGCCGCGCGGGGTCCGTCATGGAGGTGGCGACCAGTCGGTCGACGTCGCCGTCGAGCGTCGCGGAGAAGAACAGTCGCTGAGCGCCGTGCGGCACCCGCTCCAGGATCTCCTCGATCTCGTCCATGAAGCCCATCTGCGCCATGTGGTCGGCCTCGTCCAGCACCACGATCCGGGTCTCCGACAGGTCGGCGTGCCCGCGTCGCACCAGGTCCGCGAGCCTGCCCGGCGTCGCGATCACCAGGTGAACGCCGCGCTCGATGGCGAGGATCTGCTTGGACATCGACAGCCCGCCGGCCACCAAGCGCAGGGACACGTGCATCGAGTGCGCGAACGGCTCGAGCGCGTCGTTGACCTGCATCGCGAGCTCGCGGGTGGGCACCAGCACCACGGCGCGAGGGCGATGCGGCGTGGCGCGTCCCGACTCGGCGAGCTGAGCGATGGCGGGCAGACCGAAGCCCAGCGTCTTGCCCGACCCCGTGCGGGCGCGTCCGAGGACGTCGCGCCCGGCGAGGGCATCGGCGATGGTCGCGGCCTGGATCGGGAAGGCCGTCTCCATCCCCGCGCTCTCGAGCGCGGAGACCAGGGCCTCGGGGAGACCGAGGTCGCGGAAGGGGACGGCGCCGGCGGCTATGAGAGCACCCGCAGCCGCACCGTGCCGGGCATCGCGCCCAGCGCCGCCACGGCATCGTCCGTCAGGCCCGACGCGACGTCGGTCACCACGTAGCCGAGCTCTCCGCGGGTGGCGAGCAGCTGCCCCTCGATGTTGACGTCGTGCTCCGCGAGTTCGCGGTTCACGGCGGCCAGCACACCGGGGATGTTCTCGTGCAGGTGGGCGATGCGGTGCGCGCCCTGCGGAAGCGCGAGCTGAAGGTTCGGGAGGTTGACGCTGAGCGAGGTCGAGCCCGTGTCGAGGTAGTCGCGCAGCCGCGTGGCGACGAAGATGCCGATGTCGCGCTGGGCCTCCTCAGTCGAGCCGCCGATGTGCGGGGTGAGGATGACGTTGGGGATGTCCTGGAGCGCCGATTCGAAGGCATCGCCCTTCTTCTTGGGCTCCTCCGGGAACACGTCGATCGCTGCGCCGCCGATGGCGCCGGACTCGAGGCCCTCCTTGAGGGCGTCGACGTCGACGATGAAGCCGCGTGACAGGTTGAGGAACAGCGCGCCGGGCTTCATCGCCTCGAACTGCGCACGGCCAAAGAACCCCTGGTTGCCCTCGCGGCCGTCGACATGGAGCGTGACGATGTCCGCCGCCTGCAGCAGCGAGTCGAGCGTAGGCATGCGGGTCGCGTTGCCGAGAGCGAGCTTCTCTGCCGCGTCGTAGAAGATGACGTTCATGCCGAGCGCCTCGGCCACCACGGACAGCTGGGACCCGATGTTTCCGTAGCCGACGATGCCGAGAGTGCGCGTGCGGATCTCGTGAGCGCCGTCGGCGCTCTTGTTCCACACCCCCTCGTGCATGAGCCGGTTGTGGACCGGGAGCCGGCGGGTGAGCGAGATCATCTCCGCGATCGCCATCTCCACCACGGACCGCGTGTTGGAGAACGGCGCGTTGAACGCGGCGATGCCCTTGCGTGCCGCCGCGGCGAGGTCGATCTGGTTGGTGCCGATCGAGAACGCTCCGACCGCGCACAGCGACGGGGACTCCGCAATCACCCGCTCGGTGAGCTGAGTCTTGGAGCGGATCCCGAGGATGTCGACGCCGTCGAGGGCATCGATCAGCTCGTCCTCGTCCATGGCGCCGCCATGGGCCTCGACGGAGACGCCAGCGGCCTCGAGGATCTCGGTGGCCTGGGGATGAAGGTTTTCTAGGAGAAGTGCGCGCACGTGCCGAAGTATCTCGCACTCGCGAGGGTGTTACCAACTCCACAGCGACGTGACGCCGTCAGGCGGCCCTGCCACACCCTCGCCGTGGCAGGCTATCGCCATGAGATCTCTGCGCCGGCTGGCGGTCATCGTGCTGGTAGGTGCGGTCGCAGTCGTGGGCACGGCCTACGTCACGGGATTCGATCTGGCGGAGTGGGAACACCTCGGCAAGCCTCGCAACGTCCTCGTGGTCGACGGCGAGCAGATCCGCATTCCGCTGCCGGAGGGGCCGCCTGAGCGCAAGGCCGCAAGCCTGCCGGTGAGCACCGAAGGCACCTACGCGTTCATGTTCGACGAGGGAGAGCAGGGCCCCACGCGCTACGACCCGTGCCGATCGCTGCGGTGGACCCACAACCCTGCGGGCATGCCCGAGGGGGCCGAGCAGCTGGTGAAGGACGCGGTGGCCGACGTGGCGCGACACTCGGGCCTGGCCTTCGAGTACGTGGGGGAGACCGACGAGGTCGCTGGATTCGACCGTCCCCTGTTCCAGGAGCAGTACGGGGAGCAGTTCGCGCCCATCATCATCGGGTGGTCCACCGAGGAGCAGACCCCCGATCTCGCGGGGTCCGTGACCGGCCTCGGCGGCTCGAGCTCGGTCAACGGCGCGTTCGGGGAGCAGCGGTTCCTCACGGGCGGCGTGGTCGTGCTCGACACGGACGACGTGACGGAGTTGATGGAGTCGCGCCGGGGAACCTCGCTCGCGACCGCCGTCATCATGCACGAGCTCGCGCACGTCATCGGGCTTGCGCACGTCGACGACCCGACGGAGCTGATGAACGATCAGAACAGCATGCTCATCACCTGGGGGCCGGGCGACCGTGCCGGCCTGGCGATCGCGGGATCCGGTCCCTGCCAATAGCGCGGCAGCACCCGGCGGGGCCGATGCGCGCCGCGCCTGCGGTCACACCAGCCCGGCGGGCAGCTCCGCGGCGTGGACGATCTCGAGGCGACGCGTGGGGCGTGTGAGCGCGACGTACAGGTCGCCCGGTCGCTCCGCGATCGCGGCGGGCTCGACGACCACGGCCACGTCGAACTCGAGCCCCTTGGTCTGTCGTGCCGTGTGCACCTCGACCGTCGCGTCCTCGACCTGAGCCGCGGCCACGGCCTCGCGTGCCTCGCGGGCCATCGCGTCGGGCACGATCACCGCGACCAGGCCGCCCTCGCCGTCCGCCATGGACGCCGCGTGCTGCGCGGCGAGCCGCGTCGCGGTGGTGACCAGCGCGTCGGCGCCGTCGACGCGGGTGGTGGCCATGGCATCGTCCAGTTCGCGGGCGGCGCGCAGCTCGCTCACCGGCAGTCGCGCGGCGGTCGCGAAGCCCTGCGCGGCCTGCGCCACCGCGGCCGGGATGCGGTACGAGATGGTGAGCTCGCGCAGTTGCCAGGACTCGCCGAACAGCGGGTCCATGGTCTCGGGCCACCACCGGGTGCCCGCGGCCGCGGCGACCTGCGCGACGTCCCCCACGATCGTGAAGGAGCGCGTGGGGCAGCGCCGCAGCAGCATCCGCCACGCCATGGGCGACAGCTCCTGCGCCTCGTCGACGACCACGTGGCCGTAGGTCCAGGTGCGGTCCCGCATGGCGCGCTCGGCGACGGACATCCGCGCCTCGGAGCCCTTCATGCGCGCCGCGAGGGACTCCGCCGTGACCATGCCGTCGCCGCCGAACGTGTCGAGCACGGACCGCGCGTAGTCGAGCTCCTCCTCGCTGGCCTCGGCGCTCGCGGTCCGCGGCGCGTCTCCCGGCATGTCGCCCAGCAGCTCGGCCGCCTCATCGAGCAGCGGGATGTCCGCCTCGGTGAAGGGGGCCGATGCGGGCCGCAGCAGGAGATCGCGCTCGCCCTGGTCGAAGGGGCGCGCGGCGTGGTCGAGCAGGTGAGGCTTCGAGAACAGATCGCGCAGCAGCTGTGCGGGGGAGATGGGCAGCCAGCACAGGTTGAGAGCGACCCGGACCTCCTTCGAGTCGAGCACATCGCGCTGCAGCTCGAGCCGATCATCCACGTCGAGGTGCGACTCGAGCTGCTCCATGAGCTGGGTGGTCAGTCGCGAGATCATGTCCTTCGCGAACGTCGACCGGGCGTCGTTGTGCGGGCGCCCCTCGCGCCGGGCGCGCGACTGGGCCTCCTTGACGTCGGAACGGCGGATCACGACCGTGCGTCCGTCGATGCGCACCTCTTGGTCGGTCTTCGGCACGCGCTGGCGCTCGCGCACCGCCTGCTTGATCACGGTCGCCATCTCGGTGCGGCCCTTCACCGCGGCGACGGCGTCCGGCTCGGTGCCGGTGATGGGCGTGCCGCGCACCAGCCCTGCGAGGGTCGTCGACACGGCGCCGGTCTCGCCGAGCGACGGCAGCACGTGGTCGATGTAGCGCAGGAACTGACGCGAGGGGCCGATCATCAGCACGCCCCGCCGTTCGAGCTGCTCGCGGTGGTGGTACATGAGGAACGCGGCGCGGTGTAGCGCCACCGCGGTCTTGCCGGTGCCCGGTCCGCCCTGCACCACAAGCGCCCCGGTGAGTGGCGCGCGGATGACCTCGTCCTGCTCGGTCTGGATGGTGGCGACGATGTCGCCCATGCGGCCGGTCCGGCGGGCGCCCAGCGCCGCCAGCAGCGCGCCCTCTCCGGCGAGCCCCTCCTCGAGGCCGGCCTCGTGCAGACGCGCGACGTCGAGGACGTCGTCCTCGACCGCCACGACGGTGCGGCCGCGGGTGGTGAGGTGGCGGCGGTTGATGACCCCGCCGGGGTTCGCGGCGGTCGCGGAGTAGAAGGCCTGCGCGGCGGGCGCGCGCCAGTCCGTCAGCAGCGGGGCGTGATCGGCGTCGGACAGTCCGATGCGACCGACGTAGAAGCGCTCCCCGTCACGCAGATCGAGCCTGCCGAAGCACAGCCTGTCCTCGACGGCGTCGAGCTGCATGATCCGGTCCTCGTACAGGGTCGCGAACGCGTCCCGCTCCGAGCGGTTCTGCGGGGAGCCCGAGGGGCCTTCGCGGCGAATTCCGGCGAGTCGGCGGCCCGCCTCGTCCCGCACATCGTCGAGTCGCGCATACAGCGCGTCCACCACGTGCTGCTCTGCATCCAGTCCGCGGCGCTCTGCGGCAAGGGTGCGGTCGTCGTGCATCGGCATACCTCTCGTTGCTCCGGGGCTTCCTGCCAGAGGCGGCTATCCATTATCCCCGCCTGTGCCTCTGCTCGCTACCAAGCGAGGGCTCGAGCGCCGATGCGCGCGCCCGGCCCGCGCATCGGCCGTCCTGGCAGTTTCGCGGTCAGCGTGAAGGGGTGCTGTCGCAGGGCTCGGAGCGCGGTGCATGGGACAATGACCAGATCATGGATACCCCACTGGTCAGCTGGAACCCCGACGGCGTCGACGCATGGACGACCACCGCCCCCACGGAGGGCGCGGTGCTCGTCCACTCCCTGCGCGGGTTCATCGACGCCGGGCGAGCGGGCGCTCTCGTCTCGCAGCACATCCTGGACGAGTCCGAACCGGTGAGGGTGGCGAGCTTCGACATCGATCAGCTGCTCGACTATCGGTCGCGCCGCCCAGAGATGACCTTCTCCCTCAACCAGTGGACCGAGTACGACGAGCCGCACCTCGACGTGGACATGGTCCACGACGCCGAGGGGCGGCCGTTCCTGCTGCTGCACGGCTTCGAGCCAGACATCCTGTGGGAGCACTACATCCGCGCGGTCCGTGAGATCGTCGAGCGCTTGGGGATCGAACTGGTCCTCGGCACGCACGGCATCCCGATGGCCGTCCCGCACACGCGGCCGCTCACCGCTACGGTGCACGGCACGCGTCAGGATCTGCTTCCCGGCACCCCGAGCGTGTTCGGCACCGTCACGGTTCCGGCGAGCGCGCAGAACCTGATGGAGTACCGGTTCGGGCAGTGGGGCCTGGCCGCGATCAACGTGGCGGTGCACGTGCCGCACTACCTGTCGCAGTCGTCCTTCCCGCAGGCGGCGCAGAAGGCGATCGAGGAGATCGAGGGGATCTCCGGACTCGCCCTCGAATCGGACGCGCTCGACGAGGGGGCCGCCCGCGCTGCGGAGGAGATCTCCCGCCAGACCTCCGAATCGGAGGAGGTGCAGGCGCTCGTGCTGCAGCTCGAGGAGCAGTACGACGCGTATCTCGAGCAGCGCGACAGCGGCATCCCGCTCGACGGTCCGCTGCCGTCAGCGGAAGAGATCGGCGCCGAGTTCGAGAAATTTCTTGAGCAACATCGCCAAGATCCTCCCCCTGGGCCGTAATCCGTGTCATGCTAGTACCGGTTGCAAGAACGTAGTGTGCAAGAACCGGTCTGTTCAGACCCGGGGCGAGACATTGCGGCGACGAGCTTGGACACAGTGTCCTGGCTTCCCGTCACCCGGGCAGTACAGATAGGAAATACGCATGGCACAGGGATCTGTTAAGTGGTTCAACGCTGAAAAGGGCTACGGCTTCATTGCACAGGACGGCGGCGGCGCCGACGTCTTCGTGCACTACTCGGCGATTGAGACCGACGGCTACAAGTCGCTCGAAGAGGCGCAGCGCGTCGAGTTCGAGGTGACCGAGGGCCCCAAGGGCCCCCAGGCCGAGGCAGTTCGCGCGATCTAAGCATCCGCTGACTTTCTTCAGAAGGCCGTCGCTCCGCAAGGGGCGGCGGCCTTCTGTCATGTCCGGGCGGGTTGCGCGCGGCGACTGTCCTAGGTTGGCCGCCGTGGGTATGCAGCGCGCGCAGGGTGGCCCACATTGGACGTGCTGGGTATCGGGAGGAGTCAGCCCGTCCAGTCCGGGTCGACCCCGGTGGGCAGTGGGGCCGATGCGGCGTAGCGACGGAGCGCGTCGGCGTCGACGGACCCGGCCGCCACCAGCACCACGTTCCCGCGCCGCTTGCCCTTGAGCACGGCGGGCTCCGCCACCGCGACCACCGCCGCGAACGCGGTTCGCGCGGCGAGCGCGTCCAGCCGGTGCGTCGCCTTGCCGGGCACCGCGCTGACGTTGGCCACGACCAGCCCGCCGGGGCGCACGGCCGTGCGGGCGAGACCCCACCAGTCCTCGGTGGCGAGGGCGGCCGGAGTGGAGTCCTCCGCGAAGGCGTCGCGGATCAGCAGGTCCAGGCTGTCGGGGTGACGCGACTGGACCGCATCAAGACCGTCCTGCTGGCGCACGCGCAGGTGCGGGGACCGAGGCAGATCCCACCACTGGCGTGCGAGCTCCGGCAGCGTCGCATCGACGTCGACCGCGATGTGTCGAGAGTCCGGGTAGGCGTCCACGAGGTGGCGCGCCATCGTGCACACACCCGCCCCCACGTGCAGCGCGAGCATCCGCGGCGGCGGGGCCCAGGCGGCGATAGCGGCGGAGAAGTGGCGCATGTACTCGAAGTCGAGCACGGACGCGTCCGCGTGCATGGAAGAGCTGGGAACTCCATTGACCCATACAGTCGTTGACCCATCAGGATCGTCCGTGAGCATGACGGAGCCGGTCGAGATGGTCAGGGGCACATCGCGCGGGACGCCGTCGGCAAGGCGCGCGGAGCGATCTCGTCTGGCCATTGAGGTCCCTCCATACGGCTGACTAGTGAATGCGCTTCAGTGGAACTAGACTAGGGACACTCGCGGTCCGCAACGAAGGAGGTCAACCATGCCGCTGTCGGAATACGAGCAGCGCGTGCTCGACCAGCTCGAGCAAGATCTCGGGCAAGACGCTTCTCTTCACCGCGCCATGAATCGAGGTCCGCGCACTCCTGTGAGGGTGATCGGTGCTGCGGCAGGCGTGCTGATCGGTCTGGGCATCGTCCTCGTGGGCGTGATGGCCGAGATCCCGCTCGTCGGCGTCGCCGGCTTCGCGGTGATGTCGGGAGTCGCCCTGTGGGCGATCCTCAGCCCGCGCAAGTCCTCGGCTCCGGCGACCAAGGGGGCCGGCGCCGGTGGCACGGGTGCGTCGTCGCCCAAGCCCCGCAAGGACTTCATGCAGCGGATGGAAGAGCGCTTCGACCGTCGCCGCGAGCAGGGCGAGCTGTAGCAGCAGGCTCCGCCGCGATATGACGCAGCCGTTCGTTTGAGGGCGCTGCCGGCGACTGCCGCGCCGTCGTCACCTGGCCGCAGCCTTCTCCGCCCCGGCCGGTCGCGCCTCTGCCGTGGCCTCCGTCGCCACCACGTCGGCCCACTCTCGCAACTGCCCCACGTCGACCGCGCTGCCTCTGGGGGCGTAGCGATGATCGGCGACGGCGTGAGCCAGGCGAGTCATCGCCTCGGTCGCGTGACCCGTGAGTCCCGGCCCCACTGACCTCATGGCCGCAGCCACGTGCTCGGCGGCCTCGTGCGGGGTGAGCGACGCGGGCCACCGCACCGACTGGGGGAGCCGCCTGCGCAGCGATCTCCACTCGGCCTCGGGCCCCCGCTGGTGCGACGACTGCACCGCGCCGCGGATCCGCCACCACCACAGCGCCGCCGCAGCGACGAGCGCCACGGCCGCGCCGATCCCCACCCACGCCCACACGGACACGCCTTCGTCCGATGCGCCGGCGGGCGCCGGCATGCCGGGCTCGGCGGGGTCGCTGTCCGGCGCGACCGGCTCCCCAGGCGCCGCGTCGGGAATCATCCCGGGCATCAGCCCCTCGGGAAACGTTCCGTCGCCCGAATATGGATCCGCGTAGGCGGGCGGCAGGCCCGTCTGGATCGCAGGGGTCGGCTCGAACCGCACCCATCCCTCACCGGGGAACCACAGCTCCGGCCACGCATGCGCGTCGCCGCCCTGCACCACGTACGTGCCCTGGTCGGTCACGGAGCCCGACAGGAATCCGACCGCCATGCGTGCGGGAATGTCGAGGGCACGCGCCATCACCACCATGGTGGTGGCGAACTGCACGCAGTAGCCTTCGCGGTCGTCCAGGAAGGTGCTGACGGCATCGCCGCCGGTGGGACTCACGGACGTGTCATAGGTGAACTCGGTGCCGTCGCGCAGGTAGCTCTGCAGCGCGAGCGCCTGGTCGTAGCGGGACGCCGCGTCGGCGGAGACCTCCCGAGCGAGCCCTTGGACGCGAGCCGAGTCGATCGCGGGGGAGATCTCGAGGTAGCGCGGATCGTCGGGAGCCTCGCCCGAGTCGATCTGCGCCTGGGCCGCCTCGAGATCCTCCTCCTGGTGGAACTGCGTGTCCGTCACGATCGAGTAGCGCACGTCGCGCGCCGTGACGCCGTCGCCCACGACCTCGTCGCGCTCGGCATCGTAGAACCACTCGCCCTCGCCCTCGATCTCGACGCTGCGCGGCGTCGGCGGCAGCGGCAGGTTGGTCTCGGTGAGGTCGAGCACCTGCATCTCGATGCGGCTGCGCTCGCGCTCGCTCCAATCGTCGACCGGCACCGGCCACAGCGCGCCGCTGTCCGCCGGCTGCGTGGGCGTCTCGGTCGCCTCGCGCGACCACTGCACGCCGTCGAAGTCGGTGAGGCTGTACAGCCGGAAGGCGTCGGGCCGGTCGCCCGTGGTCTCGTACACCATCACCGGCGACGTCGAATTGGCGGTGAGGGAGGTGCGCAGGTCGAGCGCGAGGTTGAGCCGCGTGGACGTGTCGAGCCCGGAAGGGGCGTCGATCCGAGGGATCATTCCCCAGCCCAGGCCCCCGAGCGCAGTGGGGGCGACGAGCAGCACCCCGGCGAGGGTCGCGGTGGTCGCGGTCACCGCCCCGCCCATGCCTGGCCTGCTCTCGGCGGCGGAGGGCCGGCGGGTGAGGGCCAGCGTCGCCAGCCACGCCGCGATGGCGCAGATGAGAGCGGTCGCCGACACCCGATGCTGGAAGATGACGGCGGGCATCCAGGGCACGAGCAGCAGCAGGCCCGCGGTCGCTGCGGCGCGCCAGGACACCGCGAGGTGCTCGGCCACCAGGAACAGCGCGACCATGCACGCCGCGACGAGGGCCGTGAAGTTCGGATCCGGGGGAGCGGGCGCCACCGTCTGCGCCGCGTAGTCCACGCCGCCGCGGATCGCGGCGCCCAGGTCTCGCAGCGCCCCCGGGGACGGCAGCATGCGTCCTTCGCCCTCGTCGGACACGGCGAACAGCGGCACCATGGCGACGATCGCGGCGATCGCGGCGATCAGGGTGGGCAGCGCTCGCGAGCGACTTGCGAGCCGCGTGAGCATGGACGCCAGGGCCGCGACGGCGAGCACCAGGGCGACGGTGGTGAGCCACGTGCCGATCTCGATCATCACGCCGAGGGCGTAGATGCCGAGGAAGGTGGCGACCGCGACGAGCGGCGTCGCGATCCAGGGGGAGCGGTCGCGGGCGGTCATTCGATTTCACCGGCCCTGAGCATGCGTGTCCACAGCTCCGCGAGGTCGTCCGAGGGCGACGCGGTCGTGGCGCGCCACCCCGCGCGACGCAGCCCCCTCACCGTGCGCGACGCATCGGCCTCGGTGCTCGGTCCCGTGCGGACGATCGCCCACGCCCGCCCGGATTCGCCGAGGGGGACCAGGGCGTCGAGAGCCTGCTCCGAGAGCGGCTCGAGCACTCCGACGGTCACCTCGCCGTGACGAGCGTCATCCGCGGCGAGGGCGGCGGACCGGACCAGTTGGGCCGTGGAGTCCGACCGCGACGCGGGCGCGTGAAGGTCGATCGTCTGGTTGAGAAGCTCGAAGCGCGCGAGCTCGCCGCCGCGTTCGCCGAGGTGGCGGACCGCCTCGGCGTCGATCCCCGCGCCGATCAGCCGCACGGGATGGCCCGAGTCGAGCACCGACAAGGCGATCGAGGCCGCGGCTGAGATGGCCCACTCCAGCGCCAACGGCTCGCGGGGCGGGTCGAGAATCACGGTCGCCGGTCGGCGCCCGGCGCGTTCGTCCGAGCGCACCAGCATGGTGCCCAGGCGGGCAGAACTCGCCCAGTGGACCCGTCGCAGGTCATCGCCCTCGCGGTAGTCGCGCAGCGATGCGTCATCCGGCGACGGGGTGCGGGCCCCCAGCACCACCCGGTCGGCGTGGCCCATCAGCGCGCCTGCCGTCCCGGACAGGTCCACGACCGCGGGCCAGACGGACACGAGCTCCGGCTCGCCGACGGGGGTGTCGGCGTGCATCATGCCGAACGGGTCCCCGGAGTGCACCAGCGCCGGGCCCAGCGGCCACCTCCCGCGCCGGGTCGGGTGCAGCGAGTAGCGAAGCGTCAGGGTGCCGTCCCCGCGCGTCACCGTGGCCTTGGTGCCGACCCCGCCGGTGAGCTCGGCTGCCGCCTGTTCACGCAGGTCGAGATGCTCCGTCACCGAGCGACGCACTCGGTGATGGCGCGCGCCGCGGCGCGAGTCGATCGTGACGCTCACCGCGCCCGGCACACCCGCCGTCAGCGGGTGCGGCGTCACCTGCCTGCGCGTCGCCGGGATCACCCGGAGGAAGGAATCCACGGCGAGCACGAGCCAGATCCACGCGACGGCCACCGCGCAGGTCATCGCCACGCCCACGTACACGAGAATCGGCGTGGACAGCCCGACTCCCAGCGCCGCGACGACCACGCCCGCCGACAGCACTCCGACTCCCCGGCTGGTCATCTGGGTGTCGGAACGAGGGCGCCGCGTCTGTCGGTGCGGCGCCCCACGCGCGGTCGCGGCGGTGGTCATGCCGTGGGCGCCGCCTGGTGCCGGTCGCGCTCTGCGGTCCGCTCGGGACGGGGCGGGGTGTCGCGGGCGGAGACCGGCACGTCGGTGCGTTCGACGACGTCGCGGGTGGTCTGCTGCGGCGTGCGGCCCGACAGCCGGGATTCGGTCGAGGGGATGAGCCGATGCGCGAGCACCGGCACCGCGAGCGCCTTGACGTCGTCGGGCAGGACATGGTTGCGGCCGGCCATGGCGGCGCGAGCCTTCGATGCCGCGAGCAGCTGGAGCGCGGCACGCGGCGAGGCGCCGAGCCGCAGGCCCGGCTCGTCGCGGGTGGCGCCCACGAGGTCCACGATGTACTGCTTGATGGCCGGGGCCACGTAGATGCGGCGCGCGACGTCGATGGCCGCCGACAGTGCGGCGCCGTCCGCGACGGGCTTCACCAGCGCCAGCGGGTCCACGCCGTCGTGGCTGTCGAGCATCGCCATCTCATCCCTGGGTGAGGGATAGCCGACGGACACCTGGGCCATGAACCGGTCGCGCTGCGCCTCCGGCAGCGGGTATGTGCCCTCCATCTCGATGGGGTTCTGGGTGGCGACCACCAGGAACGGGCGGGGCAGCTCGCGCGTGAGGCCGTCGATCGTGACGGCGCGCTCCTGCATGCTCTCGAGCAGCGCCGACTGGGTCTTGGGCGAGGCGCGGTTGATCTCGTCGGCGATCACGACGTTCGAGAAGATCGGGCCGGGGCGGAACTCGAAGCGGTGCTCGTCCGCTCGGTAGATGCTCACGCCGGTGACGTCGGACGGGAGCAGGTCCGGCGTGAACTGGATGCGGCCCACGCTGCAGTCGATGCTCTGCGCGAAGGCCCTGGCGAGGGTGGTCTTGCCGACCCCGGGGACGTCCTCCATCAGCAGGTGGCCCTGTGCCAGCACCGTCGACAGCGTGCCGGAGATCGCCTGGTCGAGTCCCGACAGCACTGACGAGATCGAGGTGCGGATGCGCGACGTGAGGTCGGCGACCTCGTCGAGCTCGCTCTCGGTGGGCAGGTTCTGGGTCATGAATGCTCCTTTGCAGCCTGCATTCGAGCCTAGGCGATGCCGCGCTCCCCGACATCTCCGTCGCGAGGCGTGACACTCGCGACGTGCCAAGTTCCCCCACCTTGCTCCACCGCCCCTTACCTGGGCAAATGGTCGAGGTGTGGCGGATTCCTCACACTCATCGATTGAAAGTGGAGTGAAGTGGAGTAATGTGGGGCGCACTGGCGAGTGGTGGCTTGAGGAGGTGACCCAAGTGTCCGAGCCTTTGGCGCACGGTCTTGGTCCCACGGGGGTCTTCCTCGGCACGTTCACGCCTCGGCTCGACGACAAGGGCCGGCTCATCCTGCCGGCGAAGTTCCGGGGCCGCCTCGCCTCGGGCCTGGTTGCGACCCGCGGCCTGGACCGCTGCGTCTTCCTCTTTCCGCTGGACGAGTTCGCGGTGGTGCACGACCGGCTCCGCAAGGCGCCGCTGGAGAACAAGCGCGCTCGCGACTACCTGCGGAACTTCCTGGGCCACGCGCAGGACGACATCCCTGACAAGCAGGGCCGGATCCTGCTGAGCGCGGCGCTGCGCGGGTACGCCGGCATCGACCGCGAGGTCGCGGTGGTCGGCATGGGATCGCGAGTGGAGATCTGGGATGCCGCCACGTGGGAGCAGTACCTCGTGGACGGCGAAGAGGACTATGCGGCAACCGCCGCCGAGGTATTCGACGACATGTGACATCACCGTGGCCCGCGGTCTCCTCCCGAGCTGCTCTGACGGACTTCCCCCCGACAGAGAGCCGGAGGGAGACCACGGGTCACGGCGACAGGGACGGACCTAGAGGGAAGGACGAGCGATGACCGATGCGGCCTCGCGGCACCAGCCGGTGCTGCTGCAGCGCTGCGTCGACCTGCTCGCGCCGTCCCTCGACCGCGACGGCGCGGTGGCGATCGACGGCACGCTCGGCATGGGTGGGCACACCGAGGCGCTGCTGGAGCAGTGCCCGCGCGTGACCGTGGTCGGGATCGACCGCGATCACGAGGCCATCGAGATCGCCTCCGAGCGGCTGTCGCGGTTCGGCGACCGGTTCGTCGCCCACCACGCCGAGTACGACGACATCGCCGGTGCCCTGGCCCAGGTGGGGGCCGATGCGGCCGACGGCATCCTCCTCGACCTGGGCGTGAGCTCGCTCCAGATCGACGAGGCGGATCGAGGATTCTCGTACGCGCAGGACGCCCCGTTGGACATGCGCATGAACCGCGAGGACCCGGTCACGGCCGCGGACATCCTGCGCGACTGGGACCAGCGAGAGATCGCGAGGATCCTGCGCGAGTACGGCGAGGAGCGCTTCGCGAGCCGCATCGCCGAATCGATCGTCAAGCGGCGCGAGGAGTCTCCCGTGACGCGCAGCGCGGAGCTCGCGGACATCGTGCGCGCCTGCATCCCCGCCGCATCGCGGCAGCCGGGCTCCAACCCCGCGAAGCGCACGTTCCAGGCCCTGCGGATCGCGGTCAACCGGGAGCTCGAGGTGCTCGAGCGCACCATGCCCGCAGCGATCGAGGGCACCCGCGTGGGCGGACGCATCGTCGTGATGGCCTACCAGTCACTCGAGGACCGGATCGTCAAGACCGCCCTCGCCGCCGGCGCGACCGACGCGTCGCCTCCAGGCCTGCCCGTGATCCCCGACGAGGACCAGCCGTACCTGCGGCTCCTGACGCGTGGAGCAGAGAAGGCCTCGCCCGACGAGGCGGAGGGCAACCCGCGTGCCACCTCGGTGCGGCTGCGGGCGGCCGAGCGCACGCGCCTGACCCCACCCGCACGCCTGCGGAGAGCCGTATGAGCGCCGCGCCGCTGCGCCGCCTCCACGAGGCGCCCTCGCGCCCCGGAGCCGCACGCCCGGCGCCCGCGCGCCCGACCACGGAGATCAGGCCGCGGCTGCGCGCGGTCGGCGCTCCTGAGCAGGCCCGCTCCCTCGCGCCGTTCGCCTGGCTGTGCGTGCTGATCATCCTGACCGCGCTGACGTCGGTGCTGCTGTTCAACACCACCATGGCGCAGGGAGCCTACGAGCGCCGCGACCTGAAGATCGAGATCGCGAACCTGCACCAGGAGCGCTCGTCGCTGGTCACCGCGATCGAGGCCAACTCGGCGCCGACCCGTCTCGCCGACGCCGCGAAGGAGATGGGGATGAGGCCCGCGGAGACCTACGGGTTCGTCTCGCTGGCCGACGGCGCCGCCGGCGCCGACGGCGGACAGGGGGGCCGGCCTTGACCGG